>JBDSEE010000073.1:0-30395 GCA_039920245.1 Ferruginibacter sp. | reverse complement strand
CTTATTTTTCAGGAATAAAAGAAAGACTTGAAAAAATAAATGCAAACCAGGTAGCAGTTGATGATAATGGTTTAATGAAAAAAGTGCTGGGTGGTGGCACTGATCTTTATGTGCAGCAACATGATTCGATGGTGAATGAAGATATGAGTTTCCTTTTGGATAATAAAGATTTCAAAGGGATTAGCCTTGAAGGAAGAAACTGTAGGCTGGGCGGTGCTTCTACCGTTACCGATATTTATTCATCAGAAATTTTCAGAACACATTTTCCTGCACTCGGAAAATTCATTAAGCTTGTTTCTTCCACGCAGATAAGAAACATGGCAACCATCGCAGGTAATTTTGTAAATGCATCTCCCATCGGTGATTTTAGTATTTTCTTTCTCGCATTAAATGCACGTTTACTTTTAACGGATGGCAATCAAAAAAGAATTATTCCGCTCAGGGATTTTTATAAAGGTTATAAACTGTTGGATAAATTGCCGGGAGAAAATATTGAAAGCTTTGAATTTGAATTGCCCTCTGCTAATGACAAATTTAATTTTGAGAAAGTAAGCAAGCGCACCTGCCTCGACATAGCCAGTGTTAATACTGCGATGCATATTTCCATAAAAAATGATATTATTACCTCTGCTTCCATATCTGCAGGCGGCGTAGGTCCTGTTCCCATGTACCTTTCAGCAGCAAGTGCTTTTTTAACAGGCAAGCAAGTTTCCGGAGAACTTATAGATTCTTTGTTGGAAATTGTTCAATCTGAAATTTCACCCATCAGCGATGCTAGGGGAACTGAAAAGTACAAGAGGCTTTTGTTGTCACAATTAATAAAGGCACATTTCATGAATTTTTTTCCTGCTATGGACCTAAAAAAATTATTAGCTGCATGACGAATATAGATTCCTATACACATACAAGAGGTGAGTCCATTTACCTGGATGATATTCCGTTGCAGGCAGGAACTTTATTTGGCGCTGTGTATGGTTCGCCGATTGCTCATGGAAAAATATTATCTATTGATATTGAGGAAGCCTCGGAAATGGATGGAGTGGTGCGCATTTTTACCAGCAAAGATATTCCCGGTAAGAACCAAATAGGAGGTATTGTTCCTGATGAACCCTTACTTGCAGAAGATGAAGTGCATTTCAATGGAATGCCTGTAGCCTTTGTGGTGGCTTATTCACAGGAGCAGGCGTATGCGGCTGTAAAGAAGATCAGGATGGAAGTTGAACTGCTACCTGTGATCACTGATCCACGTGTGGCAAAAGAAAATGGCTCTTTACTGGTGCCGCCAAGATGTTTTAAACTGGGAGATACATCAAATGCATTTAAAACATGTGAGCATATTTTTGAAGGCCTGGCAGAAACGAATGGCCAGGAACATTTATATATAGAAACACAGGGTGCTTATGCTTTGCCTGTGGAAGGGAATAGTATTAAAGTTTATTCTTCTACCCAGGGACCTACGGCTGTGCAGCGACATATGGCTGCGGTGTTGAATATCCCTATGCATCGTTTGGAGATTGACGTTACACGTCTTGGTGGTGGCTTTGGTGGTAAAGAAGATCAGGCCACATGCTGGGCTATCTTTTGTGCATTGGCAACTTACCATTTAAAAAAGCCCGTAAAATATTGCTTGCATAGAATGGAAGATATGCGAATGACCGGCAAAAGAAATCCATACAGTTCCGATTTTAAAATTGGTTTGGATAAAGAACTTAAAATTGTTGCCTACGAAGCAAGTTTTTACCAGAACGGGGGCGCCGCTGCCGATCTTTCACCAGCAGTTTTGGAAAGAACTTTATTTCATTGTACAAATAGTTATTATGTTCCCAATGTGATGGCCACTGCATATAGTTGCAGGACGAACCTGCCGCCAAATACTGCTTTCAGAGGTTTTGGTGGCCCGCAGGGAATGTTTGTGATAGAGGCTGCTATTGCAAAAGCTGCCGAAGCATTAGGAGTGGAAGCATCCATAATACAACAAAAAAACCTGCTACAAACCGGCGATGAATTTCCTTATGGACAGAAAGCAGAAAGTGAAGCTGTCGCATGTTGGAATAAAGCGATTGGTTTATATGATGTGGAAAAAATAAGGAAAGAGATAAAGGAATTTAATGCATCCAACATTCTCTTTAAGAAAGGAATGTCATTCATGCCCATCTGTTTTGGAATTTCATTTACAAAAATATTAATGAACCAGGCAAGGGCGCTGGTGCATGTGTATATGGATGGTAGCGTGAACATAAGCACGGGCGCAGTGGAAATGGGGCAGGGAGTGAATACAAAAATGTTACAGGTAGCAGCCCATATATTTTCGCTGGATGCAAAGCAAATAAAAGTAAACAGCACTAATACTTACCGGATAGCTAATACATCTCCGTCTGCTGCAAGTGCAACAGCTGATCTTAATGGTAAGGCTGTGCAAATTGCCTGCAACAAAATTCTTGAAAGACTTAAACAAAAAGCTGCCGAAATATTAGAGACAGAAATAGCTTCTGTGCAATTATTAAATGGTTTTTTTATCAGCGATGTCAAGAAAAAATCAAGTTCCTGGAATGAAGTAGTGATAGCTGCATACTTAAGCAGGATAAGCCTTAGCGAGCATGCACATTACGCCACGCCGGGAATAGACTTTGATGGTAAAATAGAGAAAGGACATCCCTTTGCATACCATGTTTATGGAACAGCGATAACAACAGTGACAGTAGATTGCCTGCGTGGAATTTACGAGATTGATGCGGTTCATCTTGTTCATGATGTGGGAACCACCATGAACCCTATTGTTGACAGGGGACAAATTGAAGGTGGGCTTGTGCAGGGTATTGGCTGGATGACCATGGAAGAAATAATTTATGACGAGGATGGAAAATTGCGTAGCAATGCGTTGTCAACTTATAAAGTTCCGGATATTTATTCTGTTCCGAAAATAGTGGATCTTCATTTCCTGGAGACTTTGCAGGATAACCTTGCATTGTTTCGCTCAAAGGCAGTGGGAGAGCCGCCGCTCATGTATGGTATGGGTAGTTATTTTGCCATCAGGAATGCGGTAAAGGCATTTAATCCAACAAGTGATATTGGTTTTTCTGCTCCCATCACTCCCGAAAAAGTTTTGATGGCACTTTATTCTTCTTCAACATCAACCGCTGCAAATGAAAAAGCAACTTCAAAACTGGCAGCTGGCAAAGTATAGTCTTAAAAACTGCATTCCTGTTATTTTAATGTATGTATTGGAAAGCCGTGGCAGCAGTCCCGGAAGGCAGGGCTTTTTTATGATCGTAAATGCAAACGGCGCTATGAGTGGTTCGCTGGGCGGAGGAATTATGGAGCATAAGTTTGTAGAAATGGCGAAAGCAAAACTCAGCGCAGATATACTTAATGCTGGGTTGTACAAACAAGTACATGATAAGTCTGCCGTAAAAAATCAGAGCGGCATGATATGCTCTGGTGAGCAAACTATTTTTTTGTATGTGTTGGTGCAACAAGACCTTCCTGTCTTAATTGAGCTTACTTCATCATTAGAAAAAAATGAAAATGGAATGCTTGAGTTAAGACCTGGAGGCATACAATTTTCTTTAACGGTACCCATCGTCAATTTCTTTTTTGAACAAAATGATGAGCAGAATTTCATATACCGGGAAAAAACAGGGTACAAAAATATCCTGCATATAGTTGGGGGAGGACATTGTGCACTGGCGCTTTCAAAGATCATGAGCGATATGGATTTTTGTATTCATATATATGATGACAGGCCGAATTTGCATACCATTCAATCAAACAATTTTGTACATGGGAAGCATGAATTATCATCCTATAATGAATTGGAAATAGAAACAGGTAATAATGTATATGTTGTTATTATGACGTTTGGGTATCGTACAGATGATCTTGCAGTAAGAGCGTTGAAAAATAATAACTACCGGTATCTTGGCTTGCTGGGTAGCAATAAAAAAATAGAAAAGATGATGAATGAATACCGGGCTGAAGGAATTGACAGTGGTTGGTTAGCAGGAATTCATAGCCCGATTGGCATCAGCATTAAAAGCGAAACGCCCGAAGAAATTGCCACTAGTATTGCGGCTGAAATTATACGGGAGAAAAATGCTGCCGCACTTTAAAGAATTTCGCAAGGGTAGAATGTCTCTGCGCCTACTCTGCATCTCACTTCTCTAAAGTTTGATTCAGCTTGCGAAGCGATAGCCTCTTAAAAAAGCCTCTACATCAATTCTTTTTTTTCCTTCAAGTTGCAGTTCCAGTACATGTATAAATCCATCGGTGCAGGCGAATTTTAAAAAATGCTTTCCGTCTGTTTCCATACTGCCTGGCTCAAAATCATGAAAGATATTTTCCTTTGAGGCTTTGTAGATCTTTAGTTTTTTTTCTTCAAGAGTTGTAAAGGCAGCAGGATATGGAGAAAGTCCTCTTATTAAATTATACAGATCATCTACATGTTTAGTCCAGTTTATTTCGCAGGTCTCCGTAAAAATTTTAGGTGCATGCTGTAAGGCGGAATTTTGAATGCCCTGGGGTTTATCAATAATTGTTTCATCAGCTAATCCTTTGATAGTTTTCACTATTAATGTTGCGCCAATTTCTTTCATTTTATCGTGCAGTTCACCGGCAGTTTCATTGTCTTTTATCTCAATTTTTTCAGCTAATAAAATATTGCCTGTATCTATTTCGTGCTGCAATTTGAATGTAGTAACTCCTGTAAATTTTTCCCCGTTGATAATGGCCCAGTTAATTGGTGCCGCACCACGGTATTGTGGCAATAAGCTGCCGTGTAAATTAATGGTACCCAATGGCGGCATGTTCCATATAACCTCTGGAAGCATTCGAAATGCAACTACAACTTGCACATCTGCTTTCAACGATCTTAGTTGATCAATGAATAATGGATCTTTTAATTTTTCTGGTTGTAATACGGTGAGTTTATTTTCAGTGGAATATTTTTTCACGGCACTTTGTTGTATTTGCATGCCTCTGCCCGCAGGCTTATCCGGGGCGGTAATTACGCCAACGATTTTGAAACCTGCTTTTACCATTGCATCCAATGATGCTACTCCAAATTCGGGTGTGCCCATGAAAATGATCTTTAAATCTTCAACTTTTTTTAGCATAACTAATCTTCAAAATCTTTGTACAACAAATATTTTTTTCTGATGGCTTTGAAAGTTATCAAACCTGGCTGCCAGCTTTTTTTAATGTCTGCCTCAGGCAACCTATCTTTTATTTGCTGCATCAGTACATCGTTGCCGGCAAGCTTATTGAAAAAATTATTTTTTAGGAAAAAGCTATCCTTGCCAGGAAATATTTTATATGCTTCCAACAAATATTTTAGTTGGATACTGTTATCGATTTTTTTTAAAACTTCAGGAACACTGCCGGAAAGATTCCACCCGTAGCATTTTTGGTAAAAACATTTACTGCTCTTGGCTCCCGCATTTGGCATTGGTGTGAAGCTGTATAAATTATTTGGAAGAACCGGGTGACCAAAAACCTGGAATGGTTTACCAGTTCCTCTTCCTTCGCTCAGGACTGTGCCTTCAAAAAAACAGGTAGATGGATACCAGTATATGCTTTGCATTTCTTTCAGGTTTGGAGATGGATTTACAGGTAATTGGTATTTGCTGTTATGATCATAATTTTTACACTTGATCACCTGAACATGAAATGGAGTATCAGCAGTCGGATTGGTGGATACATTATAAGTGTTAATAGCATTTGCTTGTGGTGATAACCATTTTTCTCCTGCAAGCATGAGTGCATATTCACCCATCGTCATGCCATACACAATTGGTACAGGCTGCATTCCTACAAAGCTTTTAAATTTTTTATCCAGTACAGGGCCATCTACATAAAATCCATTGGGGTTAGGCCTGTCAAGTATCAGCAGCGGCTTGTGATTTTCCAACGAAGCTTCAAGCATATATTCCAATGAAGAGATATATGTATAAAAGCGAACGCCCACATCCTGTATATCAAATATGGTTATATCAACATCAGCAAAATCGGCCGCAGTTGGCTTTTTGTGTTCTCCATAAAGACTGATGATGGGAATTCCGGTTTTTTTATCTGTTGCATTTGATACAAGCTCTCCAGCATCTGCATCACCCCGAAAGCCATGTTCAGGCCCAAAGATCTTTACAATATTTATTCCCCTGGATAGCAAACTATCAACGAGGTGAGTTTGTTTAATCATGCTTGTCTGATTGGCAAACACAGCAATTCTTTTTCCTTTAAGCCAGGGCAGGTAAACATCCATTCTTTCAGCACCGGTAATCACATTTTCACTAGTGATTGTATTGCCCAGTTTTGGTTGGGCACAACTATACTGTGTACACAAACAGGCAAGAATAAAGCTTAGCTGAATATATTTTTTCATCATTCAAAGTTGGGCAAAGTTTTTTAATTCGGAATTTTAAGATGAAACTTTTAATTTTGCCTATTGCTTTTTTATTTTCTTTTGATTACTCCGTATGGAGAAAAATTTCAGGAAAGCGAAGCATAATCTTAACTCCTACTAAAAGAAAAATGATGGTATTCCATCTTTAATTCCAACATTTAAACAATTAATATGGCACAAGTAAAAAAAGGTGATGTTGTCAAGGTACATTATACCGGTAAACTTACCAATGGAGATCAGTTTGATTCATCAGTTGGCAGGGAGCCGCTTGAATTTACCGTAGGTGCAGGCCAAATGATAAAAGGCTTTGACGCTGCAATGCCGGGTATGGAACCGGGCGAAAAGAAAACCATTAATATTCCCGCCGAGGATGCATATGGTGAAAGGAGTGAAGAGGCGGTTATTCCTTTTCCAAAAGAAAATATACCTGCTGAAATGAAACTGGAACCAGGCATGCAGCTAAATCTTACCAATCAGCAAGGCCAACCTGTACCTGTTGTAGTGAAAGAAGTACAGGAAGATGTGGTGCTCCTGGATGCCAATCATTTTCTTGCCGGTGAAGCACTTGTATTTGATATCGAACTGGTGGAAATAGTATAAACAAAAACTTAAAATAGAAATGCAGCTTTTTTAATAGCTGCTTTTTTTTTGCTCATGCAGTTCTTAATTTTGTAATTCAATTTTTTATGATGATAGAAATAAATAAGGAAGAACTAGCAAACCGGTTCATGCGCTATGTGCAGGTGGATACTCAGAGCGACCCCGAAAGCAATCACTATCCAACGACTGCCAAGCAAAAAGATCTCTCACGCATTTTGTATGAGGAGTTAATTGCATTGGGCCTTGCTGCTACAACCATGGATGATTACGGTTATGTGTACGCAAGCCTTCATTCCAATTCATTAAAAAAAACGGTGCCCACGATTTGTTTTTGTGCACATGTGGATACTGCACCCGACTGCAGTGGAACCAACGTGAAACCCATCCTTCATAAGAATTATGATGGAAAGGATATCGTGCTTCCTGATGATGCAACCCAAATTTTATCGGTTAAAAATTCAAAATATCTTGAAACGCAATTAGGAGATGATATAATTACAGCCAGCGGAACTACCTTGCTTGGATCCGATGATAAAGCAGGCGTGGCCGTTATCATGCAGGCAGCAGTTTATTTGTTGCAGCATCCTGAACTTATTCATGGCGATATAAAAATAGTTTTTACACCTGATGAAGAGGTTGGGAAAGGAACTGCAAAAATTGACCTGGAAAAGATCAATGCATCATTTGCTTATACACTGGATGGGGGAGAAGCAGGAAGCCTGGAGGATGAGACCTTTAGCGCAGATGGAGCAACTATAACAGTGAATGGAATTATTTCTCACCCGGGATATGCTAAAAATAAATTGGTGAATGCCATCAAGGTCATTGGTGAAATTTTAGATGTATTACCAAAAGCAGAATGGAGCCCTGAAACCACGGATAAAAAGCAAGGATTTGTTCATCCTGTTTCCGTAAATGGAATTTCTGAAAAAGCATCAGCCAGTTTTATTGTGAGAGATTTTGATACTACTTTGCTTCAGCAACATCATAATCGACTAAAAGAAATTGCAGAAAAAGTCGTTGCAAAATATCCCGGGGTAACAATGGAATACGATCAAAAAGAACAATACAGGAATATGAAGGAGGTGCTGAATAAATTTCCACAGGTTGCAGCCTATGCAGCCGAAGCTATTGAGCGCACTGGCCTTAAAGTAAAAACAGAAAGCATTCGGGGAGGAACTGATGGAAGCAGGCTTAGCTTCATGGGGCTGCCTTGCCCGAATATTTTTACCGGTATGCAAAATATTCATAGCAAAATTGAGTGGGTAGGGTTGAAGGACATGGTGAAAGCTACAGAAACGATCATTCACCTGAGCCAGATCTGGGAAGAGAAATCCTAAAACCAACAATCAAATTATTTTTAAAAATTATTTATGCCATTTATTAAACAAGACAAACCATTTGTAGTTCCTACCACCGATGGAAAATTAATTGAAGAACATTTTGGTCAGGCCACAAACGGCCAGCCAGAGCTGAGTGTGGCTCACATGATTGCACCTGCAGGATGGAGTGAACCTTTTCAGAACCCGCAGTTTGATGAATATACATTGGTGGTAAAAGGAAAAAAATTATTTGAAGTTGATGAACAGAAAATTGAAGTTAGCGCAGGAGAAAGCATTAAGATCGCCAAAGGTAGCCGGGTAAGATATAGCAATCCTTTTGATGAACCTTGCGAATACTGGAGTATTTGTTTGCCAGCATTTAGTATGGATACTGTAAATCGTGAAGCCATTTAAGATTAACATTTTCTTAGGCAGCGAAAAATTATCCTTGGCGTTTATTGCAGATATTTGTTTCAATAGCATTACAAAGTACATTAACCCATAAATATGTTTGATATTTTTTTGCAGACAGATAGTTTGAATGTAGCGGCGGCTTCTACCGGAAAAGTGGAAACGGTGTGGAGCATGTTGAGTAAAGGCGGGCCGTTAATGATACCACTTGGAATTCTTTTTGCGCTAGCCGTTTATTTTTTTATTGAGCGTTTGATGGTGATCCGAAAAGCCGGGCAAATAGATGAAAATTTTATGAGCATTATCCGGGATCATGTTGTAAGTGGAAATGTTTCAGCGGCAAGAAGTCTTTCTAAAAATACAAATAATCCAGTGGCCAGGATGATAGATAAAGGATTGCAGCGGATCGGAAAACCAATTGACGCAATTGAAAATAGCATGAGCAATGTGGGCAAATTGGAAATGTACAAGATGGAAAAAAACCTGACCATGCTTTCTGTTATTGCGAGGATAGCACCACTGTTTGGTTTTGTGGGAACTATTGTTGGGCTGGTATTATTGCTGAAGCAATTTGCAACCATCAGTAATCCAAGCATTAGCCAGATAGCGGATGCGATGTATATAAAACTGATTACTTCAGCCAGTGGGTTGATCATTGGTATGCTTGCTTACCTGGGACATAGCTACCTGGATACACAAATAAACAGGACAGCAAATAGGATGGAAGCAGCCAGCAGTGAGTTTATAGATATTTTACAGGAACCTACGAGGTAGATCCCTACGCAAAGGGGAAGATGAAGTTGAGGGTTTATAATTAGTGTAATTCGAATAATTCGGTAATTAGTTTTGAATGAGTTTAAGAAAAAATAAATTAAGAGATGAGCATGCGGAAGTGGATACGGGTCCGCTGAATGATATTCTTTTTATATTATTGATGTTCTTCCTGATGATTTCTACTTTGGCAAATCCGAATGTGATAAAGATGAGTGTGCCCAGGGCAAAATCGGATACCAAGCAAAAACAAAGTGTGGTAGTAAGTGTGGATAAAGATAAAAATATGTATGTAGGGTCTAAGCGCATAAGCCCTGATTCACTGGAGTCTGTTCTTCGTAAATATATTAACGAGGGTGATAGCATAAAACCTGCTGTAGTTATCAATGCTGATTCAATAGCACAGTGGGGCGAAATTGTTAGAGTTATGAAAGTTGCACGCAAACTTGGAGCAACAACCTCTGCAACTGTTAGCGGAAACGAGTAGCGATCACCATCCTGTCATTTCCTGAAATATCTTTTTTTATTTCAACCTTGTAATTTTTATTAGCATAGAGAGTTGCTACCTGGCCCGATAGATCTTTATGTGTTTCTAAAAATATTTTTCCGCCCATATTCAAATGAACTTCCGCAAATGATAATATCTTTTCGTAAAAGATAAGTGGCCGCTCATTAGTCACAAACAATGCCAGTGACGGTTCGTATGCAGCAACATTTTTATCCATAGCTTTTTTTTCACTTTCAGGGATGTACGGTGGATTTGAAATGATTATATCGAAGTGACCTAATTGACTCCAGTTCTCTTCATCTAAAAAATCAAGGCATTGCCATTTTATTTCTGTCGAATGATCGCCTGCATTTTTTTTAGCCACTTGCAATGCTTCTTCACTAATATCAATCGACTCAATAGTATTTTCGGGTGCAAATTTCTTTATAACAACCGGGATACAACCACTACCTGATCCAATATCTAATATCTTCCTGGGAGGTCTATTTTCCAGGTATACTAATACATACCTCACCAGTTCCTCTGTCTCCGGCCTGGGGATTAATACGTGTTCATTTACTAAGAATGGCAATACATAAAACCACGCCTCACCAATAACATATTGAACGGGCCTGTGGGTCAGCAGTTCCTGCAGCGCATGTGATATTTGAATTGCCTTATCTACATCTAAGTGCATTTCCTGATTAGTAATTAATTCTTTTTTTGTGACAGCAGCAATTTTTTCAAAAACAATTGAGCATATAGCTGTTGCTTCTGAAGCGTCGTACTCAACAGAAAGTTTTTCAATAAAATATTTATAAAAGTCACGCAAGGTCATACGGGCAAACTTAGTTTATTTTTAGATGCTTAATTTTAGAGTATGGATGATGAAGTATATATGCAGCGGTGCTTACAACTGGCCTTACTTGGAACAGGAAATGTGGCTCCTAACCCGATGGTGGGAGCGGTGCTGGTGAACGAAGGAAAGATCATTGGTGAAGGATTTCATAAAAAATATGGAGAAGCCCACGCAGAGGTAAATTGTATAAATAGCATTCCTGCTGAACTGGTAAATCTCATTCCTTTCTCTACATTATATGTTTCACTGGAACCTTGTAATCATACTGGTCATACTGGCCCATGCACTGATTTTATTATAGGCAATAATATGAAAAAGGTTGTAGTAGCATGCCGGGATAGCTATGAAAAAGTAAATGGCACCGGCTTAGAAAAATTAAAAAGCGCAGGTATTAAAGTAATAGAAGGAATATTGGAAAAAGAGGCCCTGTTTCTGAACAGGAGATTTTTTACTTTTCATAAAAAACAGCGGCCATATATTATTTTAAAATGGGCGCAGACTTCTAATGGTTTTATGGGTAGTAACGATGATCACCGATTAAAAATAAGTAATAAACTTACTGACAGACTTGTGCATCGGTGGCGCACCGAGGAAGCGGCCATTACTGTCGGGACAAATACTGCCAGGCTTGATAATCCTTTACTTACCGCAAGATATTGGCCCGGAAGAAATCCAATCCGCATTGTTATTGACAGGCATTTAAAACTTTCTCCCCAACTTAATATTTTTAATAAGGATGCAACAACCATCATCATAAATACAATTAAAAATGAGGAAGAAGATAATTTACTTTATTACAAAACCAGTGAAGAGGAAAATTTATTGGCTGTAATCATAAATCTCATGCACCAACGGCAACTTACTTCTTTAATTGTTGAGGGTGGAAAGGAGTTATTAGAATCATTTATCAAGGAGGACTTGTGGGATGAAGCGAGAATAATTATTGCAAAAAAAATGGCCATTTCAAACGGTATTAAAGCGCCATTGCTGACCAATGCAATGATAGACAGGTGCGAAAAACTTGATGAGGACGAGATTCAATATTTCATCCATAATGTAGCGGAAGAAAAGACTGCTGCAATAACCAGATAAGATCAAGAACAGATAACAACATTGAAAACATTTTATTACACAATAGAACAAGAAGCTAAGGCAGAATATAAAGATCGTGGTAGCAAATTTATTGCTTATGCCTTTCCCGTGGCAGAGGCGATACAGGTGAAAACTAAATTGCAGCAATTAAAAAAAGAACATCCAAAAGCAGTACACCATTGTTACGGATACAGGATTGGAATGGATGAAAATAATTTCCGGGCAGTCGATGATGGTGAGCCAGCAGGCACAGCAGGTAAACCGATCCTGGGTCAAATTGACAATAGGGGCCTAACCAATACTTGTATCATAGTTGTGCGTTATTTTGGAGGAAGTTTGTTGGGAGTACCAGGATTGATAAATGCTTATAAGACAGCTTCCTCACTCGCTTTGCAGGTGGTTCCTATTATTTCAAAACCCGTGATGAAATATTTTATATTAGAATTTGATTATACAAAAATGAATGATGTAATGCAAATTTTAAAAAAATATAACGCAGAGGTAAAAGAAAATGTATTGCAATTGTTTAGTACACTGAGGGTGGGCATACCACAGCATCAGCTAACGGAATGCTTCTATCATTTAGAGAATTTGAGAGACGTGAAATATATTGCTGAAAATTAAATATTTACATTTGTTTAACATTTTACTATCTTAGGCTCTTCAAGCAAAACACAAATGAAGAAACGCTACTTAATTTTTATTGCAATCTTTGCATTCTCTCTCGCTTCCACCGCTCAACAATTACATTTCACAAGCCAGTATTTACAGCATAACGCTATGTATAACCCTGGTGCAGCTGGAATTGCCAATAAAAATATGCTTGGCATATCCTATAGGAGTATGTGGTCATCTTTCCCTGGTAACCCACGTACTTTTATGATCTATGGTGATGCAACTTTAAAAAAGATGCATGCGGGTATTGGGGCTTATGCCTATAGGGACGAAACGGGCCCGACCAGCCGCACTGGGTTACAACTAGCTTATTCTTATCACATCACTTCTGCCAACCAAAAAAATACGCTTGGCCTTGGTTTAGAACTTAGGGCATTACAATTTGCTGTTGACAAATCAAAACTGAGTGATGCAATTGGGACTGACCCGGTATTAGCAGGATCATCCAATAAAACTGGAATTGATGCTGGCGCCGGGGTATATTTCACCAATCAGAAATTAAGTATCGGCGCTGCAGTAAGTCAATTGATACAATCAAAACTGGAACTAAGCAACGTACCAGGAAGCAAGGAAGGTGGGAAATTATACAGGCATTACAATATCAATGCGAATTATAAAATTCAAACAGGGGATGATATCTTTTTAATCCCAAATGCGATGGTAAGGTTGATAGAACATTCACCATCTGAATATGATTTTGGATTAAAAGTAGATTACCAGGATAAAATTTGGTGGGGTATGAATTGGAGGGTACGCCAATTCTGGAGCCTGCAGGCCGGATTTAAGTTAATGCAAAAGATAGGCATTACTTATAGCTATGATTATTATAATGCACCTATCAGTGTATTTACTGAAGGTTCAGGAGCGCACGAGTTGGGTTTACGTTTTGACTTTGATAAATAAAGTAGAGATGCCCACGGAAAATAAATATAAAACCTTCAGCAGTTTTTATGATTACTACCTCACCGAACATTCAGATATCACAAACAGGAGTTTGCATTTTATTGGCACCTTATTGTTACTGTGCAGCCTTGTGGCAGGTATAATCACAGGGCGCTGGTATTTTTTTGTTTTAATTCCTTTCTTGGGCTATGGGTTTGCGTGGGTAGGGCATTTTTTTATTGAAAAAAATAAACCGGCAACTTTTACCTATCCATTATACAGCCTCGGATCTGATTTTGTAATGTTCTGGCATACCATAACCGGGCAATTAAAGAAGAAGTTGGGTGAAGCGAAAACCAGGGTTCGATAAATTTTTAAAAAAATCGCATTATGCATAAAGTTTACATGTCAATTTTTAGTTTGTTGTTTTTAATTACATCTGTAAAGGCACAAAATAATTTTTCCTTTTCCTGCGCAAAAGATACAATCTTAACCAATTGCTCTGTGTCTTGCATTACACTAAAATCCCGCATACCTGATATTAGGTCATCCTCGGCATCGTATGTTGTAAATCCATTGAGCGCAACAAGCGGATGCTTTAATAATTATATAGATCCAGGTACTCCAGGTACGCCAACCAATTTAACTGTTGATGACAGGTATTCTTCTGTAATTCCACTGCCCTTTACTTTTCCTTTTTTTGGAACAAATTATACTTCATTGGTAGCAAGTACAAATGGCTATGTTTCTTTTGATGCAAGCCTTGCAGCAGCTTTTTCGCATTATGGCATTTTAAATGGTGGTGGTTTCCTGAGTGCTTCTACGGGCCCACCGGCGGATTTACCAAATACACTTTACGACAGGGCTCTTATCATGGGACCTTATCATGACATTGATCCAGCACTTACTACATCGCCAACAATGCGTATTAAATACGATGTGCAAGGAACCGCACCGCACAGGAGATGGATATTAAGTTTTTATAAAGTTCCCTTGTTTAGTTGTACCACGGTGATAGAAAATACGCACCAGATTATTCTGTATGAATCTTTAGGAGTTGTGGAAGTGTTTGTAAACAGTGTGCAGCAATGTGCAGCCTGGAACCAGGGAAGATCAATGATCGGTATGCAGGATTTTAACCGTAGTACTGGAATAATGGCCCCAGGCCGTGCTGCATCCAGCCCACCTTGGGGAACCGTAAACATGAATGAAAGCTGGCGTTTTATTCCTGCCGCCGGACCTACGCTGTATCGTAAAGTTGAACTGTATGACTTATCAGGAAATTTGGTAGCAACCGGCGACACTACCAGTATTGGAAATAATACTTTTGAAGTTAATTTTCAAAATATATGTCCAAGCGGAACCACAACTTATGTAATCAAATCTACTTACCAACAGTTTAATAGCCCTGGCCAGTTTGTATATGGAACAGATACTATCAGGGTAGTAAGATCAAACTCTATCAGCACCTCAACAACTATTACCAATGTGGCATGTAATGGTGCAAATACTGGTGCCATAAATATTGTAGCAACCGGAGGTGGAGGACCATATCAGTATTCAATTAACGGGGGAACAACATTCCAGCCGACGGGGTTATTTCCAAATCTTATTGCCGGCGCTTATAATGTAAGGGTTAAAGATAATGGCCCATGTGTAAAAGACACTGTTATTAATATCACGCAGCCTGTTGCCATTGCAGCTACAGCGGCAACAATTAATGCGACTTGTTCCGCTACACCAAATGGATCTATTACTATAACAGCAACTGGTGGTGTTGCTCCGCTTACCTATAGTACAAATGGAACAACCTTCCAGGCTTCCAATATATTTACAGTGGTTGACGGAACTTACACCATCACTGTAAAAGATAATAATGGTTGTACAAAAGTTATAAATAATGTAGTCGTAGGATTAACCAACAATCTTATTTTACAGACGAGACTGGATACTACAATTTGTTTGGGTATTTCAATTCCGTTAACTACCACCAGCAATGCAGCCAGTTACGTTTGGTCTCCGGCTGCAGGCTTGAGCAACACAACAGTGGCAAGCCCGGTAGCTACGCCGTTGATACCTACAACCTACACTGTAACCGCTACTTTGGGACAGTGTACAAAACAGGCAAGCGTAAAAATTAATGTAGTGCAACAGGTTTCAGTAAGTGCAGGCGGAGATATCTTCCTGGTATCCGGTGACCAGGCACAGTTGAATGCAAATGCGGTGAACGCTACAAGTTACCTGTGGACACCGGCAGCGGGATTAAGCTCCACGGTAATACCTAACCCGATTGCTAAACCCGTAACGACTACGCTTTATACTATCACTGTAAAAAATGCAGTGGGTTGTACTGCCACAGATGACATACTTATTACTGTTGTTCCTTATTGTGTAAAAGTGAAAAATGCATTTACACCAAATGGAGATGGCAACAATGACTTATGGCAGGTGTATGATCAATACGATTGTTTAAAAAATATCAGCCTGATGGTTTTCAACAGGTATGGTTCCAAAGTATATGAATCAAGAGATTACAGGAACAACTGGGATGGTAAATACAACGGCAAATCAGTCCCTGATGGGACTTATTATGCTGTTATCAATTTTACGTTGATCAATGGAAAAGTATTAACTATAAAATCTGATCTTACTGTTTTAAGATAACGATTGCTTATCATTAAAAAAGTCTTTCAATTTATTGAAAGGCTTTTTTATTTTTGCTAAATGAATGCAGAAGATATAAGGGAATACTGTATTAAAAAACAACATACAGAAGAAGGATTTCCATTTGGTGAAACAACACTAGTGTTTAAAGTAAAAGGGAAGATATTTTTGTTACTTGCTCTTGATGCAGTCCCCATTCAGTTTAATGTAAAATGTGATCCCGATAAAGCAATTGAGCTCAGGGAAGAATATCCTGAAAACATTTTGCCCGGCTATCATATGAACAAAAAGCATTGGAATACGGTAATAGTCGATAGCCATCTTGGTTCCAAACTGCTGAAGGAGATGATCGATGATTCTTATTCATTGGTCTTAAAATAATTTTTAAAACCAGGAAAATTTTTCATTTCTGGTACCTCCAGTTCCTTCCTTTTCCTTCTGATATCCACTCTACAGCTGTAGCCATTCTTTTATTTCGGGTCTCCTGCGTTTTGGCTTCTGTGATCCATTGCATATATTCTTTTTTATGAGAGTAAGCAAAGGCTTCAAAGACCTGTGAAGCTTTTTTATTTTTACTCAAAGCTTTTAAAAAATAATCAGGTACTTCAATTGTTTTCTTTTCTTTCGATACTGGCTTAAGAACTTTAATTCCTTCATCATTCAACTTCATAGCCTCTTTAATGTAGCCGGTTAAAACTTTATCAGATGGTAAGTCTTTTAACGAAGTTATCCTGCCCACATGTCCCATAGATTGTTCGGCTTTGGCATTTTCCATTAGCTTTTTATCCTTCATTAAAGAACCTTTCCAAAAACTGATGGCACAATGTTGTTTAAAGGCAGCCATGCTGCACATCATTTCATTTTTGTAATCAAAATGCGGGAAACTCCATTTCATTTTTTCTTCCACATCGGGGCAGGCATTATGTACCAAGTCACGAAAATGTTGTAAGACTAGTTGTGCAAAGACGGCTGATTTGCTGATATAATCATCAATGGCTTTTATTTTTTTAGACATGAGCAGGGTTTTGATTCTAAAAAATCTATATTAATTATTTCAGCGAATTCAGTTTTACGTAACCCGGATGTAATTCATCCTCTTTTAACCCGCCAATGGTTTTTTCTACCAGGATGCTGTATCTATTTTTAATTTCTAATGGGAGAATTTCTTCAATGGCATAAATATCATCTATATCAATACCATATTTATCATCAATATGCGATTCTGCGCCTTTAAAACCAGTGTGAAGATAAAAAGCAGTTTGCTTTGATCTGCTTATCGCTTCCGCCTTATCTTTTGCAACCGTTAAAATTTTATAATGATATTCTTCAAGGTCGCCAGGCTTATAACCTCCCAGATTTAAAAAAAATAAACCGGCAGAATTGTTATGGTTATTAATATCTTTTGCAACAATTTTTATAGTGAATTCATCCACACGGGTTACCTCCCTCCAGCTATCAATATGAATTTGGCCGCCATCCTTCCATGAATTATTTATCTGCGGTACCAAATCATTTAATGAATTCCCGATGCCAAAAAATACATCATGCTGCTCGGTGAAGCGGCCTGCAGGTTTGCATCCAATCACCAACATGTAAAGTTTTAATTCCATAAATTAATTTTAAGACCTTTCCAAAGTTCCAAACTTTGCCGAAAGGATTTTCACCGATCGCTCTGCTCCAACTTTATCTTGCGTTGCTAAAATACTCCATTAGTTTGGCTCGAAAAATATTTATGCAAAAAACTGGTGGCAAGGCAGTGATGTTTCAATCAACTGCTGAGGAAAATAAAACGGTGAGCCATTTTATGTTTCTCATCAGCAATTAAAAATTAATTAATAATCTACTTATCAATTGATCAGGTAAAAAAAGTTTTTACAAAACAAAAAAAGCACCGTCGTAAAACGGTGCCTTTTTTAAATAATTTTTACCTCTATTAAAAAGCGGGATCGGGAGGTGTGTTTGGATTATTATCTCTTTCACGGAAAGGATACGGAAAGAAATTTCTTTTGCGTTCAGATAGTGGCCTGTTGAAGCGTCGCATATCTTCAAGTTTTAAACCCGACATATACAATTCTATACTGCGGTTGCGATAAATTTCAGTAAGTAATGAAGCTGCATCTATTGCGCCGGTATATCCAAGAGGCAAATCGGCACCCACACCATAAGGATCTGCCGCAGGAGTTTGTTTCAAAATAAAATCGAGAATTAGTTTTGCTCCGGCAAGGTCTGGTGTAGCCTGTCTTACCAGGCATTCGGCTATAATAAGCCTTACTTCGTCTGGAAGGTAAATAGGAATGGGAGTTAAAGCCGTAGCTCCAAAACCATTTATACGAAAACGGGGTGCAATGCTTGTATTAATGGTCATGTAAAAAGGAACTCTTTTATCCAGTAAATCGGGACGCAGGCCAATTGGTAATCCCATGGTAGAATCTATTGGCTGAAATACATTATTTGTTGCCGTGGCAAATTGGTAAATTGGATTAATGTTTAGCGCATCAAAAGTAAAACTGCTTTTTACAGTAAGGTCTACAGCATTGGCTGCTGCAAGTGCTACTGTATAACTGCCAGCAAATAATGCATAGCGTGCCTTTAATGCCTGCAGGGTATTTATAATACTGATGCCGGGCGGAATATTTGCCGTAAATGAGGTGCTGATTGCATTGGCACTTATAGCAGCAAGCGCTTTATCAATAGCAGTCACTGCCCTGTTATACCCATCAACCCTGGGTACAAATTTCACATTAGTACCTATTCCAGTAGGTATAGAATCCCAAAACTGTGACAGGCTACCTAATGCAAGCGCCTTAAAAATGGTTGTATATCCTATCAGCCCACTGGCATAATTTTTATCTGCCAGCATTTCTGAAGCGGCCAATACTTTATCTCCATCGTAAATAATTTTATTGGCATTAGACCATATGTTGGCAATTACAGTATTGGTACCATCTACAGCATTGCCACCCGTACTAAACTGCAGTTCAGGAATATTTCCTGGGTTTACCAAAAACAATTCATTTGTCACCAGGCCATTGGCATCAACAATGTTGTAATAAGACCCCGTTAGGCCGGAAACATAAATTTTCTGGAGGCTAATAGCCACTCCTGTAAGACCCTGCACGCTACTGAAAACCTGGTCTTCGGTAGCAGCGTTGGGATTGTCGAAATCTTTTTTACAGCCTGTTATTCCTATGGCGCTAATGGCGATGAGGAGGAATATTTTATATGTTATTTTCATAATTATTTATTTTAAGATATTAAAATTTTGCCTGTAATCCAATGCTGAAAGTACGCGGAATAGGAACGGAGCCAAAGTCAATTCCTCTCAATATGGTGCTTTGCCCTGCAGCATTTACTTCAGGGTCATATCCTTTGTAATTATCCCAGCTTATCAAATTTCTTCCGCTTATGCTAAAAGTTAAATCGCTGAACCATTTCATTTTGCCCACATTATAACTTAAAGAAACTTCCCTGAGTTTTGTAAAAGAACCATCATCAATCCGCCATTCTTCAATGGCATAAATACCGCTTACATATCCCCTTGGCAATTCACCCCTTTGTTCCTGCTCAGCAATTTTACCATTGCCAACACCCTGCCTGGTTCTGAAATCTGCATTAAAAACATCTCCTCCTTTCACAGCATCGAGTTGCACTCTCATACTTAGTCTTTTGAAAGTAAATTCATTTACAAGTGTGGCAGTGTAGTCTGGGTTAGGGTCACCTATAATTCTGCGCAATGGAGTGCCTGTAGGGAGTCCATTTGCATCTCTTTGAGTAGTATAAGTGCTTGGGCTATTTTGAATGCCTCTTTCTATCTGGGGAATACCAGCTGTATTTTTTATTAGGTTCCCACTGGCATCCTTTGCGAAAAAAGTACCATAAAAAACACCAACGGGTTCGTCTTGTAAAATAGCCACAGGAGCGCCGCCGTTTGTGCTAAACAAAATAAGGCCCGTACCAATATTGGTTGCCTTATTCTTGTTGTGATTATAAATACCATTTATACTCCAGGTAAAATCTTTTCCTTTTACCGGGGTGCCTCCAAGCATAACTTCAAAACCCTTATTGGTTAGGGAGCCAAAATTATCTATCAGGTTGCTGAAACCAGTTGTAGGTGCTATCACTCTTGATATGAGTAGGTCGGTTACTTTTTTGTTATACCAATTCAGGCTAAAATTTATCCTATTGCCCAGGAACGACATGTCAGTGCCCACTTCCAGTTCTTCCTGTCTTTCAGGTTTTACATTTTCATTAGCAAGCCGTGTACTGCTGCTGAATGCGCCCCTGCCTACATATGAAGAGGAACTATATACATTAAACCTGTCGTAAGCACCAATGCCAGTAAGATTTCCACTCTGGCCAAATGCTACACGCAACTTCAACAAGTCCCAGATATTTTTCAAGGAAGATGATTCCCAGAATTTTGTAGATGATATAACATAGCTACCACTTACCTTATAATATGTTTGGTTACGCTGGTTTTTGCCAAATACCGACGAGCCATCTACCCTAACGGCCCCTGTTAGAAAAAAGTTGTTGTAAAATTTAAAATTCTGCTGAAGAAAAACGCCGGAAATAGAAAGTTCGCTTCTCTCATCTGCAGTAGGCAATGGCGTACTAAATCCACTTGCCACCTGTACGAATGGAGCTAACCCACGGCCCTGTACGAGGCTGTAATTGTTTTTTTCATACTGTTGAGAAAAACCTACCTGCGTAGTAGAAGAAATATTGTTTGTAATATCCATGTTGTAGGTAGCATTCACATCATGATTGATACCAAAAAAAGTATTGGAACCTGTACTTGCATAACCATTGCGGGTCGGATCCAGGCCAGCGCCACCGCCATAAAATCCATCGCTCACGTTATAAGTGAAGGGTGGCATAAAGCTAGTGCCGAGTTGGGAGAAATTATCCATACCTAGTGTATAATCGAGGGTAAGGTTTTTTAATGGTTTCAGCTTTATCCCAAAGTTGGAAATGATGCGTCCCGTGGTTTGTTTTTGTTTTATATTTTCTATTACTGATAATGGGTTTACCCTTCCTCTTTCGCCCACAGCTTTCAGATTTCCGTTTACATCGCGGTCGTGGATATTGTGAAAGTTACCGATAATGGTTACTGAATTCATTGGACTGTAAAAAGAATTTCCATCGGGTTTTTCATTGGCCGAGCTGTTTACATAATTCAGGCCAAGGCTTACAGAAGCCCAGTTACTAAGCACTTGTTCTACATTGGTTCTAAAACTGTAGCGCTGGTAATCGGTATTGCGGATGATACCCTGGTTAAAAAAGTATGAGCCAGATAAAAAATACTTTGTCTTATCTGTGCCGCCGGATACTGATATATTATTATCAGTACCTACTGCTTTGCGAAAAATATCATCCTGGTAATCGTACCGGGTTACAGGTGTGGTATTGGTAAGTGCAGGTGTCAGTACATCCTGTGTCTGTGCACCTGGCCCGTCGGTAGGGCCACCAAATTTTGTGGGTGACTGGTTCACATCCAGTTTTTTCCGAAGAGAACTTAATATAAGATTGCTGGAAAATGAAACCCGGGGAGCGCCTGTTTTACCCTTTTTTGTAAAAATTTGCACTACGCCTGAATTGGCACGGCTACCGTAAATGGCTGCCGCCGCAGCGCCATTCAAAACTTCAATGCGCTCAATGTCGGCAGGGTTTATATCTGTAAGTCGGTTTTGCCCTATGGTGCCTACAAAGCCCTGTCCATCGTAATTTCCTTGTGTGTTGGTAACCCTGTTTGTAGAATTGTTTACGATAACACCATCCACTATATACAATGGTTCTGAAGAAGACGAAATGGAACTGATGCCACGCAACCTCACTGACATACCGCCAGCAGGGTCACCACTGTTTTGTGTTATTTGTGCACCCGCTGTTTTACCCTGCAATGCTGCAAGCACATTTCCTGTAGCACCTCTCGTAAGGTCTTCCGCTTTTACCGTAGCAATGTAGCTTCCTACCTGCCGGCGTGTGGTTCCTGCAGATGTACCAGTTACTATTACTTCATCAAGGTTTAGTGCGTCCTGTACCAGGCTTGCATCTGTACTGATACTGGCACTGTTTACATCAATTGTTGTTTCCTGAGTTTTATACCCTACTCCGGAAAACAGCAACACATACTTACCTGGCTTTACATTGGCTGAAAGTTCATAGTTACCATCACTGGTTGTAGCAGTGGCGTAGGGAGTGTTTTTTACAGCCACGGTAACGGCATTAATACCATTGCCTGACGCATTTGTTACCCTGCCTGCAATTTTTACCTGCCCCATGGAGGCAGTAGTAATTACAGTTAAAAAGACAAATAATAATTTGTATTTGCAGCCATTAAAAATTCGTTTGAAATTTTTTCTCATATGCGCAATTTTATTGGTTAAAAGAAAGGGATAAAAATAACAGGCCATCCAAGGTTTAACATATTTAACTATAGAATTCTTGAATACAATTTTACGGCTTTTTCAATTAACGGCAATTAGTACAGGGTAGTATCACAAAAAAATCCTTCGAAGGAAGATATAAACACGCTTGCAATTATTGCCGATAATTAAAATCACTCAAAAAAACTTCATAAGTTAGGTTAGGAGAAACTGTTTGGATTTGTAATAAAATTTTGGCAAAACTGCAAACTTTGATAAACTTGGTTTGTTGTTTTAAAAAGACTATGCCAAAGTTGAATTGAAACGTTATTTAAATCGTTCGCTTACCAAAAGCTCTTTGCTGCCTGGAGTATAAGTATAAAAACCTTCACCTGATTTTACACCAAGCTTTCCGGCCATTACCATATTCACCAGCAGGGGACAAGGGGCATACTTCGCATTTCCAAATCCATCCTGTAAAACCCTTAAAATATTAAGGCAAACATCCAGCCCTATAAAATCTGCAAGTTGCAGCGGACCCATCGGGTGAGCCATACCCAGTTTCATAACAGTATCAATTCCTTCTACACTGGCGATACCTTCATAAAGGCTGGAGACAGCTTCGTTTATCATCGGCATAAGAATGCGATTGGCAATAAAGCCGGGATAGTCATTTACAGCACATGGTATTTTTCCCAATTGTTTGCTCAATGCTATGATGGTATCTGTAACTTCATTTTTGGTTGCATACCCGTTTATGATCTCTACCAGTTTCATTACGGGTACGGGGTTCATAAAATGCATTCCTATCACAAGTTCCGGGCGCTTGGTGATGGCAGCTATTTTAGTTATTGAAATGGATGATGTATTTGTGGCTAGTATGCAGCCTGCCGGAGCTGATGCATCCAGTTGCCTAAAGATCTCCTGTTTTAGTTCGGCATTTTCTGTTGCCGCTTCTACCACCAGGTCGGCGTTTTGCACACCATCACTGAGGTTTGATACAGCCTTAATATTTTTAAAAGTATCCTGTTTTTGGTCAGCTGTAATTGTGCCCTTCGCCAATTGCCTTTCCAGGTTTTTTTGAATGGTATCTAATGCTCTTTGTAACTGTGATGGATTTACATCAATAATATTCACCTGGAAACCGGCCTGCGCAAACACATGTGCAATCCCGTTGCCCATAGTTCCGGCGCCGATAACGCTAACTTTTTTTATCATAATGGCTTTTTTTAAAATCAAAAAAAACTATAATCGTAATCGAACAGTAAAGCTGCAAAGGTATAAGTGAGTCCCGATAAACCGGGATTAATATAACACAACAAAGATGCTATGAAAAACAAATGCTTGTTTCCTGATAAACCAATCAACTACTTAAACGCATTCATTCCTGTAACATCCATCCCGGTTATCAGCAAATGAATATCATGTGTGCCTTCATACGTGATAACACTCTCAAGGTTCATCATATGCCTCATTACGGAATACTCTCCAGTAATGCCCATTCCACCCAGCATCTGCCGTGCATCCCGGCAAATATTTGTGGCCACTTCACATGCATTCCGTTTTGCCATGCTTACTTGTTGTGGTGTTACTTTTCCTTCGTTCATAAGTACACCCAATCTCCAGTTCAGGAGTTGTGACTTTGTAATTTCTGTGATCATCTCTGCAAGTTTTTTTTGCTGCAACTGGAAGCCGCCAATGGGACGTCCAAATTGAACACGTTCCTTGCTATATTGTAATGCTGTATCGTAACAATCCATTGCCGCACCAATAGCGCCCCAGGCTATACCGTACCTTGCCTTTGTAAGGCAACCCAGTGGGCCTTTCAATCCTTTTACATTCGGGAGAATATTTTCTTTAGGCACTTTTACATTGTCAAATACCAATTCTCCGGTTGCACTTGCCCGAAGGCTCCATTTGCCATGTGTGGTTGGCGTTGTAAAACCTTCCATGCCACGCTCTACGATAATGCCTTTTATTTCTCCTGAATCATTTTTCGCCCATACAACTGCCACTTGTGAGAAAGGCGCATTGCTGATCCACATTTTTGCGCCATTTAATGTAACCGTCCCGTCTCCATTGTCTTTAAAATTGGTGAGCATACTGCTGGGGTCGCTGCCATGATCGGGTTCAGTTAATCCAAAACATCCAAGCCATTCGCCGCTGGCCAATTTGGGTAAATATTTATTGCGCTGTTCTTCATTACCATATTGATAAATGGGAAACATCACCAGTGAGCCCTGCACCGATGCAGTACTTCGAACACCGCTATCACCACGTTCCAGTTCCTGCATCATAAGACCATAAGAAATATAATCAAGTCCACCGCCGCCATATTGTTCCGGCACTGTGGGGCCAAAGCAACCAAGGTCGCCCAGTTGTTTTACTATTTGTTGGGGGAACTCAGCCCGCTGTGCATAATCTTCTATTATAGGGCTGATTTCTTTTTTTACATAATTGCGTACCGATTCCCGGATAAGTTTATGTTCTTCCGAGAGAAGTTCATCTACATTAAAATAATCCGGAGATTGAAAATTATCTTTTTTTGCAGCCATCTGTTTTATTTTTTTTGCCCGGCTTTTTGTAGCAATGTGCAGCTTTGGTGCCAGTCTGCCAGTAGGCAGGTTGCACCTTTGTACATATACCTTCAGGCATCGTTCTATGCCCCAAAGATAAGCGGCATAGGGCAAGCCGTGAAATCTGGTTTTTTTCTAAAAAGCACAAAAATTAAGGAACAAGATTACTGTAGTAGATATTTTTAAGTGGTTTACATTTTAAACAGGGAGCATAAAAATAATTATTAAGGACCAAGATTTCTAAATTCCAGATTTGCAATTTTATGTAAATATGGAATTGGATTCCAAATTTGCAATTTTATGTAAATATGGAATTGACCTTAAATGCATATATTTGTATAAAGCATATCATAATGATTGAAAGATTTGTAATGGATGATGCAAGATTTACACTTAGCCAGTTTAGGGCAGTATGTATTACAGGCCCAAGGCAAAGCGGTAAAACAACGTTAAGTAAAATGTTGTTTAAAGGAAAGCCGTATGTTAGTCTTGAAGTTCCGGCTATGCAACAACTTGCAGAACACAACGTAGCTGCATTCATGAAAAAATATGCCAAGGGTGCTATTCTTGATGAAGTGCAACGTGTGCCTGATATCTTCCGGCAATTGCAGGGCATGCTGGATAAAAATACACGCCGTGGGCAATTTATTTTAACGGGTTCCAATAATTTTTTATTGCAGGAACAACTGAGTCAGTCGCTTGCGGGGCGTGCAGGTTATCTGGAGTTACTTCCATTATCTTATGCTGAATTGAAAAAAGCAAAACTTGCTTCCGATAATATTAATACCCACATTCTAAGTGGTGGCTACCCCGAAATTTGGAATGAAAAATTAAACGCTTCTAAGTGGATGAGCAGTTACGTACAAACCTATGTTCAAAGGGATGTGCGGTTGCTCAGAAACATTACCAATTTTAATAGCTTTAACAGGTTTATTTTATTATGTGCAAATTATGCGGGACAGATATTGAACAAAGATGAATTGGGAAAACAGGTAGGCGTAGATAATAAAACTATCCAGGCATGGCTTGGAGTACTGGAAAGCAGTTATATCATTTACCTTCTGCAACCCTGGCATAATAATTTAAATAAACGGATTGTAAAAAGTCCGAAACTTTATTTTTATGATACGGGACTGCTTTGTTATTTATTGAATATAAATAGTCAACAGGCGTTAAAAAAACATTCAGCCTATGGAGCAATTTTTGAAAACTGGAATATATCAGAAATTATGAAAAACAGGGCGAATGCAGGCACTCATGGCGGCATGTTTTATTTCAGGGATAGTGCAGGTAATGAAATTGATTTGATAATGGAAAAAAATAATGAAACAATTGGGATAGAAATAAAAGCAGCAAGAAAACCTGGCCTGAATGATTTGCAAGGATTGAAATACTGGAGCAAATACCAGCCTGGATCAAAAAGTATTCTGATACATGGTGGCAACCGTGATGAAATTATTAATGAACAAACCAGCATATTACCTTGGCATGAAATTGCTAATGTTTAATAAAAAGTTATGATATACTACACATACTTGCCCTTTGGGGATAGTTATACAATTGGAGAGCAGGTATTGATACAGGAAAGCATTCCGTAACAATCGGTGCAACTGTTGAGAAAAAAATCAGCAACTAAAACTCCAGCGAGTGAAACATATTTCGTAGCACCGGAAATAATTGCAAAAGACAGGGTGGACAACCGATGAACTTACTTCAGCCATTGAGCAAATTATCCTCCTTCCATAATATGATTTTGTAAGTTTAGTCATTGGAGTAAACAATCAGTATCGTGGCCGAAGTATATATGAATTTGAAACAGGATTTACTCATCTCCTTCAAATGTCTATTCAGTTTGCCGCCAACCAGCCAAAAAGAGTTTTTGTTTTTAGCATTCCTGATTAGGGCATTACACTCTTTGCAAAGGGAAGAAACACAAAAAAAACCTCCAGTGAAAATGGGCCGGGTTGCTCGTCGAAGGAATGAAGGCTCCATAAATTTAATACTGATCATTTTTTACTAATTTTCAAGGCTACTTCAGGCAGAGTTAAAGAGGGGTAGAAGAAATAACAGAAAGGTTTGTAAGGATTTTCTGCGCTGCATGAGGCTTTTTTATTTGATAAAATCTTTCATTTCCTGTTGGTATTGCTGTGCAATAATACCTGCTTCTATTGCAAAATTTTCTTTATCACTGGCATAGATTATTGCCCGGCTTGCATTTACCAGCAATCCACAATCTTTATTCAAACCATACTTACTTACTTCAGCAAGGCTGCCACCCTGGAACCCAACACCAGGTACGAGTAAAAAATTATCTGGAATTATTTTGCGAATGTTTTCAAGTTCACTCGCTTGAGTTGCACCAGTTACAAACATGAGATTATCCGGCGTGCCCCAGCTGCTAACTTTTTTGATGACACGTTCATATAAATATTCGTTATTGCTGTCGGCGTTATCACCAACAAGTTTTTGCATTTCAAAATCTTTTGCTCCTTTGTTACTGGTAAGCCCTAAAATGATAGCAAATTTGTTTTCATATTCCAGGAAAGGCCTGATGCTGTCTTCGCCCATGTACGGTGCAATAGTGATAGCATCGAATGGTATTGTTTCAAAAAAAGCTTTTGCATATTGGGTTGATGTATTGCCAATATCGCCACGCTTAGCATCAGCAATTTTAAAATGTGTATTGGGAATATAATGCACCGTTTGTTCCATTGCCTCCCAACCTTTGGAACCCAGTGCTTCATAAAAAGCAGTATTGATTTTATAGCTTACACAAAAATCTTTTGTAGCATCAATGATTTGTTTGTTGAATTCAAAAACTGCCTTGCTGCTGCTCTTAAGGTGAACAGGAATTTTTTCTTCATCAGTATCGAGTCCTACACATAGGTAAGATTTCTTTTGGTGGATTTGTTCTATCAATTGTTTTCTTGTCATGCTAAACTCTTTTTAATATCTCCTCTGCAATTTTTTTAGAACCGGTATCATCTTTTTTCATTAATTCAGCAGCAATGTTCTTTCTTGATTCAGTTGTCCGGTTCTGACTTAGTTTAAAAACATTTTCTAAGTTGGTTATTTCTATTTCGAATGCACTAATTGCTTTCACCATTCCTGAAACATAATTGTTTGGCAATTTATCAAATGAGGCTTTGTTATCAAATCCTTCATGGAGTTCAGTGATTTTTTTAACTGCTGCAATAGCAGCTGCTTCATCTTGAAATTTTATTTTCCCCTTTGCATGCACGGTCATATAATTAAAAGTGCTTCCCATGGGTTCTTCCGCATACCAGCTTGCACTTACATAGGAATAAGGGCCATTAAAAATCACCAATACATTTTCATTTGCTGACATTATTTTGTAATGGTCGCTATACTTCATCATATGACCGGTTAAAAATATTTTACCATCTTTCTCATCAATGTGCAAGGGCAATTGTGTTACAACAGGAAAGTCTTTGCCACTTGCAGTAATTATAGCAAAATAATTTTCCTTCATAAAAGCAATTACTACTTCCCCATTGGTTTCTGTAAAGTGTGGGTCTTTATACATATTCTAATTAATTTTTTCCAGCATGAGTTTTTCAACATCTGCTGTCTCCCAATTATTTTCAATGCCTGGCAAGGCCAGCACTTCCTGCATAATGCTATCCTGGATTTTACCTTTAAGTAAAGCTTCGCTATACCTTATGTGTGGGCTGAAAGTAACCTGGGCATAAGCAGGAATCCATTTACCAGGATGTTTTTTACTGAACCAGTTTTCAATCTTTTTCTGCAGCAGGAATTTTGGGTCTGATACTTTATCCCGCATTTCTACAAAATTATTCAGTGCCAAATCAGCAATCGCATCGGCATCTAGTTTACGCAGTTCCTGGAATTCATTTAAGATCTCATCCCAATTTTCATCATGTTTATCCATCAGGCTGTTCAGTACCACACAGTCTTCAAAACCACAGTTCATGCCTTGCCCAAAGAAGGGGACAATAGCATGCGCCGCGTCTCCAATCAATGTAAAATTATTTTCTCTTATCCATGGAAAACATTTTACCGTAACAAGAGAAGAAGTGGGGTTAAGAAAAAAATCATCCAAAAGTTGGGGCATTATTGGAGATGCATCTGCAAAAGTTTCATCAAAAAAATGTCGCAGTTTTTCTTTGGTATCCAGCGAGGCAAATGAAGGTTCCCCTTCAAATGGGAAAAATAGGGTACAGGTAAAACTTGCATCCATATTTGGCAAAGCTATCATCATAAAATTGCCACGTGGCCAGATGTGCAGAGCATTTTTTTCTAATAAAAATTGCCCGTTTCCGCCAGCAGGTATATGTAATTCTTTATACCCATAATCAATATAATACTGCTGGTATTGAAAACGGTCATGCTGAAGATGATGACTTAATCTTGCCGCTGAGAAAGCACCATCAGAGCCAAATAAAAGTTGAAAGTTGACAGTTGAAAGTTGAAAGTCGGTAGTGTTTTTAAATGCGATTTCTTTTTTCTTCCAATCAATTGTTTCGCATTTTTGGTTAAATAAAAGTTGCACGCCATGGCCTTCTGCAAGAGTCATTAACTGCTTATTTAAATCTTCCCGTGAAACTGCATTGATGAACTGCCCCTCATTTCCATAAGGTTGATAAGCACTACTGCCATCTGCATTATGTATTTGCCTGCCATGCATAGGAATACATATTTTCCGGATAGCATCCATAATTCCCACTTCCTCAAGGGCTTTTATACCTCTGTCACTAAGTGCAAGATTTATAGATCGGCCTGCAAGGGTTTTTCCTTTACGCATATCGCCCCGGCGCTCATAAACGGTAACCTTATATCCACGTTTTGATAAATAGATGGAAAGTAATGACCCGACTAGTCCGGCGCCTATGATAGTTGCTTCTTTATTCATTTTTATAACACTAGTTTTTCCTAATTACACGAATTGATTTTGATGAATGTGATTTTTAAATTGAACTAAATGAGTAATAAAATTATTTTAAAAAAGCATTAGTGAAATTCGGCAAATTCGCTTAATTCATGTTAAGTAATCCATGCTCAATTATATTTCCAAAACGGTATACGTCTTCAAAACTATTATAAAGCGGTACGGGTGCAATTCGAATCACATCAGGCTCACGCCAATCTGTTATCACGCCATGTTTTTTCAGCATTTCAAAAATACGTTTGCCTTGATTGGGTATCAGCAAAGAAACCTGGCAACCTCTCTCTGTTTCCTCTGAAGGAGTAAGGATATTTATTATGTTCCCTGTTTTATTGTTGATGTCATTTAAAACGAAATGGGTAAA
>JBDSEE010000072.1:0-11434 GCA_039920245.1 Ferruginibacter sp. | reverse complement strand
CAGGCAAAAAACATATTAAAAGATGGCGGCTTCAATGGCTACATCATTCCAAAGTCATTCACGTACGCTTCAAACTGGACAAAGACACGCAATGCACTATTAAATGACATTTCAACAATTGTTGATTGTTCAAAAGTTTGGAGAGAAGTGAAATTGGAAATGACAATTTATATAAGTCAAAAAAATATAAAAACAACTGATTTCATTTCTTGCATCAGGGTTGATCAAAACATTATTGAAATTGGACGGATAAAAAAATCCCTTTGTAAAGAGTTTAATTTTATTCTAAATGCTGTTAGTGAAGCGGAAATTAATATCGCAATCAAATTATTAAAATCACCCAAAAGACTTAATGATTTTGTTACAAACAAACGAGGTGGAATGTTTCAAAGCCATGTTTCAACAAGTGGTGACTTAAATGTTATTGCCGGCAAACAGGTTCAAAGGTATTTTATTGCTAAGAGCATGGGTAACAGGGTAAATAAAAAAATAATTACAGATAGCAAATCATACATAAATGAAAATTCCATTCTTGTGCAAAATATAGTTGCTCATATACAAAATCCCGTTCCTCGTATTCAAATCTCTGCAACTACAATAGATAAAACTGTAAAAGCAAACTCCGTTATTTTAGACACTGTGAATCAACTGACAAATTATTCAAAGCTGTCACCAAACTATCTTTTAGGTGTCCTCAATTCTAAAATAATAAGCTGGTACACATATAAATTTATCTATGCTAATGCAATAAGAACAATGCACTTTGATAATAGCACAACTGCAAGAATTCCTTTTCCAAACATTGACTTAGAAAAGAAATTAGAAAAAAAGCAGCATGACTTGATAGCTAAGTCAGTAAAAGAAATACAAGAAATAAAGACCCAATTTTTAAACCCTTTGCTTCAATCTAAAAAAGACTTATTGCAAACTAAAATGGATTACCTGGAGAATAAAATAAATGCTATTGTAAGTGATTTATTTGGATTAAGTAATGAAGAAATAAGATCCATAAAATAATAGCTATGCCAAAAATTACGGAAATTTCAGACCAGTCAAGTAACCCGGGCAGAGTTAACGTTTTTATAGATGGCCAATTTTGTTGTGGAATTAGAAAAAGAACTTTTCAGGGAATGAACCTTTCACCAGGTGATGAAATCACATGTGAGGAATTAAAAGGAAAAGAAAACTTTTACTGGAAGCAATCTTACGGTGAAGCCGCATGGAAAAAAGAAAAAGTTCGCATTGACAAAGTAAAAAATTTAATTGGAGTAATCGATAATCATTTATTAGTTAAAGTTGTTGGCTTTGGTGCAGACACACTCGAGCTAATTGAAAAACATCCTGATGAAAAAGGTAAGCCCGACCTTGACATTTCAACTAACGAAAACCCTGATGTTGTATTATTAAAAGTGGAAGTTACTGGTACCGAAAGATTAAGAGGCACAGGATATTGGGTACGGCCAGACAAATTAGAATATGCAGAAAATCATCCTGACGAAGATGTGTGGATCGTTTTTGCATTATGCAGAACCACAGGAACTATTTGTTTTTATTAAACCAATTCCTGGTAAAGTTTATGAAAGACATACAATTAAAATATTTGATGCAGGAGAAATAATGTGCATTTTCAATGAAGGAGAAAAGGAATTAAAATCGCATGGAGAGTTTACAAAGTATATCAAAGGAAAATTAAATTTGTAAAAGTATTTTATAAAACCTACTCTTTTACATCAAAGTACTGGCTAGAATGCCACAAAGGCATTTTTAGCAATTAGAAACTGGCAGGATTAAAAATTAACTGGAATACTTCACAGCATAAAAAATTTCGAACTGTAATCGTTTAAAATATTTAATTAACTTACTTGTACAAATAAATACAAAGTTATGAATCAGGAAATCATAAACCTTTATGATGAATATACACACAAGCCTTTAAGCCGAAATGAATTTATAAGAAGACTTGTTTTGATCACAGGCAGTACGATGGCCGCTATGGCTATTTTACCCTTGATAGAGCCGAACAGTGCTAAAGCGGCTACCATTAAGCCGGAAGACTTATTTATAGAAACGATAAGCTATCCCGGAGAACCCGGCACCATGAGTGCATATGTTGCTAGGCCCAAAGAAGATAAACAATACCCGGCTATAATAGTCATTCACGAAAACAGAGGCTTGAATGCACATATAGAAGACGTAACCCGTCGTGCCGCCAAAGCCGGATATTTAGCAATTGCTCCAAACGCCTTATCCGCATTGGGAGTCATGCCTGCAAATGAGGACGAAGCAAGAACAAAATTCCAGGAGCTAAGGCCGGAAAATAATTTACAGAATTTCATAAATGTTTTTGACTATCTCAAAACACGAAAAGATTTTAATGGCAAAGTCGGTTGCGTCGGATTCTGCTGGGGTGGCGGCATGGCAAATAATCTTGCCGTGAACGTACCCTCATTAAAAGCCGCTATAGCATTTTATGGAAAGCAGCCCGCAGCTGAAGACGTTAGTAAGATAAAAGCAGCGGTACAATTACATTATGCAGGGCTCGATACAGGTGTGGATGCAGGCATTCCCGCTTATGAAGAAGCATTAAAGAAAAACAATATCATCTACGAGTTGTATATGTACGAAGGCGTGAACCATGCTTTTCACAATGACACATCTGCAGCCAGATACAATGAGGCTGCTGCAAAACTTGCCTGGCAGCGCAGCATGGACTTTTTTAATAAACATCTAAAATAAAAAAAGCTCAATAAAGAGCTTTTAAATTTTAGTATAAACAAATGTTTTAATTACCTGTCTAAGTGCCTAATTTATTATAAATAGTTGTCCGCATGCTGTACAATGCTTGTAGGCGATCCTGTTTCTTCGATAGATCTTTACTTAAGCTGGCTATCTTTTTCTCCTGTTTTATAACATCATTATCTGCTGAGCGGGAATTTTTTGCTTTTTTCACTGCTGTTTTGGCGCTTCTTTTCGCTTTTTTTGCATCCTTAACGGACCCATCATTGCTGGCCTGGTCTGCACGGTCGCTGCTGTGCTCAGCAGAGCTCTGTGCACTGGCTTCTGCAGAACTGGCCTTTGCCTTTATGCCCGGCAAATCGTTTTGGGCTTCTGCCAGCTTAGCTGTAAGGTTGGCAATGTCATTGGTAACATCCATTATTTCAGCATTTAGCTTTATAGTATCGGATGCATCTTTATACTTCTGAGCATAAGTAGTAGTTGAAGATAATAAAGCAACAACGAGGATAATAGGTAAAATTAATTTTTTCATTTTTAATATTTTAATGTAAGATAAATGAAACTAGTTTAAGGGAATAAAAGCCTGTAAAAGCAACCTTATTTATTGGTGGTTTACCAGGGAAATAGCGCTGTGATATTGAGTCATAAATGATGCCACGATACCAGGCTTGGGCTTTAAATAGATTCCTAAGCATAAGTCAATGCTACAGTAACTCTAAACGTAGCCGCAAACTTATCCATATTTTTCTCAGCATGGCGAAAGATTTTAATATAGACTGGCCACCAGGATTTACCTGCTATCCTTTGGCGAATGGCTTCACGCCCGATCGTTTCTTCACCTGTACCCATGTTCCTGAATACAGCGTCTTCAGTAACATATTGAACATCGTGAGTTTTAAAGTATGCTTTCATATTCTGCCGGGACAGCTCCAGTAAGTTTTGTTCGAGAATTGTTTCTGACATAATTGACATTTTTAAAATATGAGAAAAATATATTTCTTGCCAGGCCAGAAGCTGATTAAAAATAATAAAGATTTTGTTCAATTCGAAATGGGAAAACTAATAAAATTTCACCGTAATAATTCAGCCAATTCACTGATATAAATCATAACTTGATATATAAGCAGCCAATAAATTTGCGGCAAATATAAACATGAAGATACCTGTCACATACGTGAGCCCTAAAGAAGCCTTATCGCTTATCCAGTCAAACCAACGGGTTTATATTCATGGAAGTGCCCACACCCCTACTTTCCTGCTTAAGCACCTGGCAGATGAAGCTTATCGTTTAAAAAATGTGGAAATAATATTCATATCTGTTTATGGCGATCTGCATATTGACAAGCCTGCAATAAAAGACAGTTTTCACCTGAATTCATTATTTGTTTCTGCAAGTGTTCGCAATGCTGTCAATGAAGGATATGCAGATTATGTTCCTGTATTTCTGAGCGAAATACCACAGCTTTTTTGCCAGGGTATTTTACCACTTGATGTTGCAATTGTTCATGTATCTCCACCTGACAATCATGGTTATTGCTCCCTTGGGGTTTCAGTGGATGTTGCCCGAAGTGCAGTAAACACTGCTAAAATACTCATTGCCCAGGTCAGTCCGCATCTTCCACGTACGCATGGCGATGGCATGATCCATAGCTGTCGGTTCAATGCGATGGTTTATTGCGAAGATCAATTACACCAAGCCAATTTTAGTGAGAAAGCGGGTGCAAATGAGAAAAAAATAGGTGAATACATTGCAGAAATGATAGAAGATAAAAGTACGTTGCAAATGGGTATCGGTGCAATCCCTGATGCGGTATTACGCTGCCTTCACAATCACAAAAACCTGGGCGTGCATACGGAAATGTGTAGCGATGGAATCATTGACCTGATAGAAGAAGATGTAATAACAAATAAGTTTAAAAATATTCATCCTAATAAATCTGTTTCATCTTTTGCACTTGGCTCACAAAAACTATATGAATATGTAAATGATAATCCATTCTTTGCTTTTTTAGATGTTGATTATGTGAATGACCCGCACGTGATTCGCCGCAATGACAAAATGATTTCTATCAATAGCGCTATCGAGATTGATATAACCGGCCAGGCTTGCGCTGATTCTATTGGCACTTACCAGTTTTCTGGTGTGGGTGGCCAAATGGATTTCATGCGTGGCGCTGCGTTAAGTATTGGCGGTAAACCTATCATTGCACTGCCTTCACGCACAGCCAAAGGCATTCCTCGCATTGTTCCAACGCTTAAACCAGGAGCTGGTGTAGTTACTACCCGTGCTCATATGCATTACGTCGTTACAGAATATGGTGTAGCTTATCTTTTTGGAAAAAATCTGCGGCAGCGAGCCAAAGCATTGATCAATATTTCACATCCCGATGACAGGGAAGCATTGGAAAAATCATGCTTCGATAGATTCAAACAATTTTAAACCGTAGTACCTTACAGCTAATTATTTAAAATGATAGAGCAAACAGCACTTGTTGTTAGTAAATGGGATTATCATGCACCGGCAGATCCAAACATTACTGAATCCCTGATATTGGAAAATACAATCCTGGATGTGATGAAAAAAACAGCAGCTACCAAAAAAGGGATTGCTTGCAGGTTTAGTACATATTTTACATTGGATAAAAAAGACATTTTGGAATTCGTGGCTGAAAATACTTATGTAATTGACTTTGACGAAGTGATTGCTGAAAAGGATTTGTTTTCTATGATACGCAATACTTATAAGCAGGTGAAAGAAACTTTTGATGTGAGAAAGCTCGGAACAATTTTACAGGAACGATCTTTGAATGCGTTGGATGAAAGCAAGATAGATATAAATGCAATATTGCCGATGGTTATATAAAATTCGCTATGCAAAAAAAGAATAAAATAACAACCATCTTCACCGACCTTGGAGGGGTGATACTAACAAATGGCTGGGACAGGGGAAGCCGCCGGAAAGCTATCAATCTTTTTAAACTTGACCCGGAAGAAACTGAGGAGCGCCACCACCTTACTTTTGATACTTACGAAGTAGGAAAAATAACATTGGATGAATACCTTGATAGGCTTGTGTTTTATAAAAAACAGCCGTTTAGCAGGGAAGCATTTAAGACATTCATGATGTCGCAATCGAAAGCATATCCGGGCATGCTGGAACTTTTTAAAAAGCTAAAGAAAAAATACAGCATCAACATCGCAGTGTTAAGTAATGAAGGAAGAGAACTTGCCGAGCACCGCATCAAGAAATTCAAACTACACGATTTTGTTGACTTTTTTATCGTATCCAGTTTTGTGCATTTTAGAAAACCTGACGCTGATATTTTCAAGATAGCATTGGATACTGCCCAGGTAAAACCCGAACAGGTTTTATATCTTGAAGACCGGGCTATGTTTGTGCAGGTTGCTGACGGGCTGGGTATAAAAGGAATGCAGCATATAGATTATGACCATACCAAATTGCAGTTCGAAAAACTTGGATGGAAATAAATTACAATAAAAAGGAGCAAAAATTGCTCCTTTTTTTATGCTTTCTTCAATTATTTATGATCAAACAAATAGAATACACCTATTTGAAATCCGCGGTTAGTTGATTTATCAGAACCACTTTCAGTGATATCGCTCAGGCCAAGATTATATCTTGCATCTACTCCGAAACCTGTAGCGGGATGTACATAACCAATACCTGCGCCTACTGCGAAATCAACAGATTTCAATTGATCTTTAATATCAACTTTTGTTGATCCAGTTTCAGTTTTTGCATTGATAAGAAAACCTACCTGTGGTCCTGCTTGCAGGCGAAAACCATTATCAAACATATACTGCAACATCACCGGTACATTAATATACCCCAGGTTTACTTTTGTATCAGTATTAAGAACGGTATATTTTGCACCTTGTGCAGAATATACTACTTCCGGTTGTAAAGCTACATGTTTGGCAAGATGGATGTGCCCAATAACACCAGCATTAAAACCAACTTTCGAATCATACTTACCGCCATCACTGTCGATATTATACACATTCAATCCAGCCTTAAGTCCTACATTCACATGTTGGGCACTCACCGTACCTGTAATCATCATTGCAGCTAACGCTACAGTTGCATAAAATTTCATAACTTATTTTTTTTTGAAAGATGCGGGAATTCATTTCCCTTTTTTAAAATTTTCATGTAGTTAAGTGTATCACCCGGCTGTTTAACATGATTATAGCCAGTTGCAATTAGTAAACTCACATATTCAATAATAAGGCCCGGATTGAAAATTGAACACTATTTACAGGATTTCGCCATTATGGCGGATATGTAATAATTAAGTATATGAGAGTATTTGCTACTTACTCTTTTTTCCATCGTTATTATATTTATGAAAAAGGTCGAGTTTAAACTGTACATTTCCATCGGAGCCGGGCCTACCCCTTAAAAAAATACTTGTACCTGTTTTCTTATTTACACCAATATTTTCAGGAATCATATCACCATCTCTCTTTTTAATATTGCTTAATGGAACCTGGATGCTAATATCTGTATTTCCTTTGCGACTGTAAAGACCTTCTACAAAAAGGCTCATGACAGTGCTTTGAATTTCCATCCGGTTGATGCGGATTTCCTGGTTACTTATATCCAGTTTGTCTTTTAGTTCTGCAAAACGAATATTATCAAAATCACGGTTTTTAAATATAAACTTCTGCATTTTTTTCACTGGCTCGTAGTTGATGAGCGCACCATCACGTAAAGAAAAATCGACCGTACCGGTAATACCGGATGCTTTCATTTTACCTTCATCTTTAATGAACATAGAGGCATTTATATCTGCAGTGAGTTTTCCTTCCAGGTTAGATGCAAGGATAGCATCCTGGCCAAAATTTTCAAAAGACGTAAAGACTTTTTTTACATCTGCGTTTTCAATTTTAGTATTTATCCTCGCCTGGTAATAATTCTGGGGCACTTTTAGTAAAGAACCATTAAGACGCATACTTCCGCCGGCATGAGACATACTTAAATTATCCAAAAGGTAATTATCTTCCTTCAATGTTATTTTCCCTGAAAAATTGCTTGCTTCAAAATTATTATAAATGATCCGTGCCGTTTTTAAACTTACAACCAGCGATGCTTCTTCTAATGCATCATCCAGACCCGCCGTAAGGATACCAGACTTTTTTTTCGTACTTGCAACTTTCTTATTTTTCGATTTTAGAAGGAACAAGAAAGATTCTAATTTTAAAAACGGCATAGAAATATTCCAGGCAATATTTGCTTTCCTGGGATCTGTTTTTAGAAGTGATAAAAGATTCTGTGCCGTGCCGTTCATCGTAACAGAATGGCCTAATACATTGCACTGCAGATTTTGAACAATTACATCAGAGTTTTTAAAATCAACCCTGGCATTTACATTTTTCATCTCCACATTGCGGGGAGCATACAATAATTCTCCGTCACTTACCTGCACATTTCCATTGATAAAAGAATTTGTATTGTTGTTTCGTTCTATAGGTCCGTTATAGGTGAGGTCAAGCTGCAGTTTACCCGATTTAAATTGCAGCACATCGCTTTGCATTAACTGCTCCAGGTTGCCGATAGCCGTTATTGCATGTAGGTCGCAGGTTAATGTGGGCGTAAGCAGGTTAACTATACTTATTTGATTCATAGTAACCGGTATTCCCCGCCATAGGGCACCAAATTTATTTAAAACAATCTTTGAATTCGGATCATTTCTTGGCAGTCCTACCTGCGATTCATTTGTAAACATTCCAGTAAAACTTGCCTTCGTAAAATCAAGGAAGGGTGTTTTAAGATCTGCATCTTTTACCCTCCACGAAATATTTACCAACGGCTCTCCACCTTTTAAAGGCCCACTTATGTTAGCATCTGCAGATATGTATTTTTCAAGGCTTACAATGGAAAGTGATCTTTGTATATTCCCTGGCAGCAATGTTTTTATCAGGTCATAGTCAGCATTAGTTGTATTAAGCTTTAGTTCAAATTGCGGATCAAGCGGCTTGGTATCAAAAGACGCACTGATGTTAAATGGTTGTTGTTCCAATTTGAGCTTTACGTTATCAAATATTATTTTCTGTAACGTTAAATTATAAACAAAGTTGAAATTACCCTCCAAACTTTTATGTGTTAAATAACTTCCCCTGCTTGTGTTAAAGCCTAAACCTTCCACAAGCAGGTTTGCTTCAGTTGTAAAATTTATATTGCCATCTTCTTTATCTATCTCTGTTTCAAGATGCCACGCTAGTACCTTGTGATCCTTTCCTTTGAGGGCATCAACCATATGGAGTTTTACATTATCCAGCACAACCTTCCGAATGGTGAAACCCCCAGCACTTCCCTTTGCACTTGTACTGACTTGCTTAGGCTTTAGCAGGTATTTATTTGTATATCCCAAAGAGTCTGTGAATAAATTGATCTCCCCATCTTTTACCCGCAGCCGCTTTATATCGGCTTTACCAACAATCAATTTTGTAATGGATAGACTTGCAAATATTTCCTTTGACTTTAATAACGGAATATGATGACTCGGGAACATACTATCAGTTACTGACACATCATGAAGCAATACTGATACATGTGGAAAGTCTCGGATAAAACTTAATTCAACATCGCCCAGGTTTACTTTGCCTGCAATTTTTTGAGAAAGCATGTTGGTAACCTGCGTGATAATTTTATGCTTTTTAGCTGAGACGTATATCACAAGAGTTGTTGCTGCAACTGTAAGAATAATCAACAGCACAATGAATCCCTTCAAAAAATATTTTAAATAACGGTGCAAGAGTTTTATTGTAAGGCTATATTAAACAAATTACGAACCAGCTCTGTTATCAATGCTCTCTATACACCACAATTTAGCGATAACCTCATCTTTATACTAACCATTTAAAAAGAAATAAAGTTTGCATAACAGAGCAAGCCGTAATAAGATGGCCTATATATCAAAAACAAAAAATATGAAATAAACCATGGCAATCTCCGCATTAGTTATAACTTTTACAGCATGCGATACAAAAAAAACAAATGAGTCTACGTGCTGAACGCAGACAGTGGAACTGTTATGTACCCTGACACTACGCTTAATACATTGTCAGAGAATACAGTGGTAGCAAGCGCTTATGTTCCCACGGAAGGAGATGTGACTCAAAAGAACGGGAAAGTTATGGTATGGAGAAATAACGACTTGATATTGGCAGATAATGATATTTAAATGGATGATGAAATGATTGTTTACAGAAATGGTGAAGTAAAAAGAAAAGAGCAGATTGTAAAACTGGAAGAAGGCGAATCGGTAAGCAAAACGGGTAAATTTTTCAACAAGCTGGTGAAGGAATAGAAGCTGCCTGGGATGCCAGCTCGAAAGCTGTTGGTAAAGCAGCTTCCTCAGTAAAAAAAGCGGGTAAGAAGGTGGGTGAAGCAGCCAAAAAAGCCGTAAACTAATTTTAAAATGAATGAAAGTAATACCGGTTGCATTGTGCCCGGTCTTCTTTTTAGAAAAACTTAATTTGAATCTTCTTCAACATATTTTTTAAAATTGTTCATAATATTCTGCCAGCCGGTTTGCTGCATTTCTACCGGATTTGTATCCTCTGCTTCAAATACTTCTGTTACATAAGTTCTATCACCTTGAGGCTTAAAAGTTATTCTTACTTTTCGGTTGTCCCCCAGTGTATATTCGATGGATTCATGTACACGAACTGCATCATATACGCCATCAAAATCAAAACCCATACTTCCATCCCTTGCTTCCATACGGGTCATAAATTTTCCGCCAACCCTCAAGTCATTTTCTGCCCTGGGCGAATGCCAATCCTCCGAAGCATTGCACCACATAGTGATGTGTTCCGGCTTTGTCCAGTATTCCCAAACTTTTTCTACAGTTGCCTGAATACTGCTTTCAACTGTGACAACCGTTTTGCTTGTTGTTTCCATTATAATTATTTAACGAAGATGAGCTTTTGCAATTCAAATTTGCTAAATCTCTTTAATACAATGCTGTGTGATAACAAATAACCAAGGATTACCAGGGACAGATAATATTCCATTCTAATAATCACTTTAGGTCTTCAGCGACCAATTACGCTTTATTACATGTACCCCTTTTGCGGGCAGGCTCTGACTTTAAACGTAAATTGCACTTTCAATAAATTTACACCTGTTGCAAGTCTATAATCTTATTACCATTATCATTGTTCTGACAGCAGTATTCGGCTACATCAATTTTAGATTTTTAAAACTGCCCCCAACGATCGGCATTATGATTATTTCAATTATAGCGTCATTAGCTGTAGTGGGTATCGGGTTTTTTAGTCCCGATTTTTTTAAAAAAACTACTGACCTTATCAGAGCTGTTGACTTTCATACAGCGTTAATGAAAGTAATGCTAAGTTTTTTACTGTTTGCAGGTGCTATACATATAGACATTACTAAATTAAAAAAAGAAAGCACTTCTATAATTACTTTTTCCACGATTGGTGTTTTACTCTCCACTTTTATAGTAGGTGGTTTGTTGTATGTAGTTTCAAAATGGTTTGGCTTTTCAATAGATTTTATTTACTGTCTCCTGTTTGGTTCATTAATTTCTCCAACAGATCCAATCGCAGTTTTAGGTATTTTAAAGAAAGCCAAAATACCGCCAACCCTTGAAATGAAAATATCTGGCGAGAGTCTTTTTAATGATGGGGTGGCAGTTGTTGTTTT
>JBDSEE010000071.1:0-16200 GCA_039920245.1 Ferruginibacter sp. | reverse complement strand
GTATTCGGAACTGCTCTTGCTTCTATACTTTTTTATGTGTTAATAAAAAGAGCAGGAGTTATTTTTTCTTCTATGGTTACGTATGGCATTCCTGCTGTAGCCATTATGTGGGGTATTTTTTATGGAGAAGAAGTCGGTATAGTACAAGTGCTATGCTTATGCATAATTTTGGCTGGTGTATTTGTTGCTAATTATGAACGGAAGGTTCTCTTAGTTGAAGATTAATCGCTTTTTTACGCCTGGATAATTATCAAAAAATATAATCTCTTTTTTTGCGTGATTAACCAATGCCTTTCTGCCGAGGATGTCTGCTCCTTGTTTATTATAAAAAGTTAATAACAGTGTGTCCTTATTCATTGTGTATTTGCCAGGGTATGTACTATTTTTCACACTATCAAATAACTGGCGGTAAAATTCAAAAAAACCATTTTCACGAACCACAAAATAAAAATCATTCATATCCGCTACAGCCTTGTATTGCTGTAAAACTGCTGATGATTCAAATGCAGCCTTGTCTTTTTTAAAATTAAGCGACGGTGAACAGCTGGCAATAGTGAGAACAACAATAAATGGCATAATCAATTTCATGAATATTTTTTAAGGTTTGGTTACAAAAGTACGTGTAAACTGAAAGGTCTTTCTAATGATGCGAATGACCTGAAGTTGAACGGAGCGTCGCCAATTCTGTCCCCATAAAAATATGTCGCTTGGCTCAAAAAACCTTTGCTCTAAGTTTTTAATTAAGCCCTCAGGCCTTACCTTTGCGCCCTGAAATATATCACTCATATACTTTAAATTCTTCTTATGGCCAATACAGGTAAAGTAAAATCCATCATCGGTGCCGTTGTGGATGTGCAATTTGATAATGATTCTAAACTTCCTGAAATTCTAAATGCCCTGGAACTTACCCGTACCACTGGTGAAAAGCTTGTGCTTGAAGTGCAACAGCATTTGGGTGAGGATAGTGTGCGTACGATTGCGATGGATGGAACCGAAGGTCTTGTACGTGGTACAGAAGTAAGAGATACAGGGAAACCAATTGCAATGCCTATTGGCGAAGGCATTAAGGGTCGCCTTTTTAATGTTACTGGTGATGCTATTGACGGACTGCCACAGGTAAGTAAAGAAAATGGCCGTCCTATTCACGCAAAGCCGCCATTATTTGAAAACCTGAGTACAGCTAATGAAATCCTGTACACTGGTATTAAAGTAATTGACCTTATTGAGCCATATGCAAAAGGTGGTAAAATTGGTTTGTTTGGTGGTGCTGGTGTAGGTAAAACAGTATTGATACAGGAATTGATTAATAATATCGCAAAAGCATACAGCGGACTTTCAGTTTTTGCTGGTGTGGGTGAGCGCACACGGGAGGGGAATGACCTGATGCGTGAAATGATTGAGGCAGGAATTATGAACTATGGCGAAAAGTTCAAGCATAGCATGGAAGAAGGCGGATGGGATTTAAGTGCAGTGGATATGGAAGGCCTGAAAGATTCTAAAGCAACTTTCGTTTTTGGTCAAATGAATGAACCACCGGGAGCAAGGGCTCGTGTGGCATTAAGCGGATTGACCATTGCTGAATACTATCGTGATGGTGAAGGAGAAGGACAAGGAAAAGACATTCTGTTTTTCGTAGATAATATCTTCCGTTTTACACAGGCAGGTTCTGAAGTATCAGCCCTTCTTGGTCGTATGCCATCAGCGGTAGGGTACCAGCCCACTTTGGCAACTGAGATGGGATTGATGCAGGAAAGAATTACTTCAACAAAAAATGGTTCTATCACATCTGTTCAGGCGGTATATGTACCTGCGGATGATCTGACAGATCCGGCACCGGCTACAACATTTGCTCACCTTGATGCTACGACTGTATTAAGTCGTAAGATTGCGGATTTGGGTATTTATCCTGCGGTGGATCCATTAGATTCAACATCAAGAATTCTTACACCATTGATCGTTGGTGAATTGCATTACAACACTGCGAACAGGGTTAAATTAATTTTACAGCGTTATAAAGAATTACAGGATATCATTGCCATTCTTGGACTGGATGAATTGAGTGATGAAGATAAACTTGTAGTAAGCCGTGCAAGAAAAGTTCAACGTTTCTTAAGCCAGCCTTTCTTTGTTGCTGAACAGTTTACAGGTCTTAAAGGTGTGTTGGTTCCAATAGAAGATACTATTCGTGGTTTCAATTCAATTATGGATGGAGAAGTAGATGAATATCCTGAAGCAGCATTCAACCTGGTGGGCACATTAGAAGATGCAATAGAAAAAGGTAAGAAGTTGATGGCAGCGGCGCAGTAGGAAATATAAATTAGCACATTTATTATGACTTTAGAAATCTTAACACCAGAACATAAAATTTTCAGCGGCGATGTGTATGGCGTTCAATTGCCGGGCATAAGTGGCTTGTTTGAAGTTTTAGACAAACATGCTCCCCTTGTTAGTGCATTGAAGGCAGGTAAGATGAAGATTTTAAAAGATAAGACTGAAACTGTTTCTTATACTATACAAAGCGGATTTGTGGAAGTATTGGATAATAAAGCAACCGTGCTGGTAGAAGGCGCCGAAGAAATATAAAAAGAAATTCACACTATTTTATTAAAGCCATCCTCGTGATGGTTTTTTATTTCAGGTAAGACTTAATATTTGTCCTTTTTCCATTGTACATAACTCCATGCAAAAAACGGTGTAAGTAACAAAATCAAAACCCACCAGGATTTGAAAATAATTGCAAATACTAAAAGCAGGACACACAGGTAAATTGGATATAGCAGGAAAAGCAATGCGACAACAACGGAATCATAATGACCCGTACCAGATGCTTTGCTCCACGCAAAACGTTGTATAGGGAAATACAAGGGCCAGTGAAAAATGTACCCTATCATTCCCGGAAAAAATAATATGATTTTTTTTAAATAATTCGGGTGAATATTAAATAGCGATTTTATTTTATTCTTGTCGTTTCTATCAATTTCATAAACAAGATTTTGCAGCGCTGATTTTAATAAATTATTAAATGAAGCCACTGTTTTTCCAAAGCCATCTGTATTACTTATATCATCTTGGCTGATAATGTTTCCAAAATTTACCTGCACATTTTTACCAAAAGAAATAAATGAATGATAGTTAATTCCGACTGGGAGTATTTTTAATGGTATACCTGCATCCCATGCGCTCAAAGCCAGCCGGGCCGTGCCTTTCATCAGGGGCCGAAGATGCCATTCGTTCTCACATCGTCCTTCACTAAAAATAAGTACTATGCCGTTTTCTTTAAAAATATTCCTGCAAGCTTCAAAACTGGTGTAGTTGTGTTCAATATTTTCAGCGCCTTCACTTAAGCGATACACGGGGTGCATATTTATAGCCCGTAAAAATTTTTCATGCAGTGGTTTTTTAAAAACATCACCCCGTGCCAATGAGTGTATCGGCTGCTTAAAAATGGTGGAGAGTATTACAGCATCAAGTAATGAATTAGGATGATTAACAGCCAGGAGTAATGGACCCTTTACTGATAAATATTTATTTGTATTTAATTTCAGATGCTTGCAATAGATCAATATGGCAAGTCGGGCAGGAAATTTTAGCAGCCTGTAAAGCAAAATAATTTTTGAGTGAATATAAAAGAATTATTCCTGACCGGTTAAAAGGTGTTGCAAATTACAATAGAAAATGATACGGAATTTGTGATGAATGGAACAGCTTTTATGAGCATTTGAGAGTCATATAAATAAATACACGCATGAAATATTTATTGGTACTTAGTTTATTTATAGTTTATAGCCTTATAGCCAAGGGCCAATCTCCCTGCACTTCCAATCCTGTTTATCGCCAGTTTGATTACTGGATTGGCAATTGGGAAGCATTTGGAACTAACGGGAAAAAAGCAGGAGATAGTAAAATATCCCTGATACTGGATAGCTGTATTGTGCTGGAAGAATGGATAAGTGCAGGAGCTCAAAATGGGCTTACGTATAAAGGAAAAAGCTTCAATACTTTTAATGCCTCTACAAAGCAATGGCAACAAACCTGGGTTGATAATGTAGGAGGAAGTACAGAATACCTTCAAGGGAAATTTGAAGACGGCAAAATGATTTTTCAAACAAATCCTTTTCCATTTAAGAAAGATACTTTGGCAGTTAGAAGACTTAGTTTTTTTAATCTTGGTATAAACAAAGTAAGGCAGTTGGGTGAAATATCAAAAAACGGTGGAGTTTGGTTTACTGAATATGATTTAGAATACCGGAGAAAAATGTAGGATAATTAAGCGTACTAATTCAATTGTGGATCAATAGGAAAATTTATCATCATTTCAAATTTGCCTCCTAAAGTACGCAGGCATTCTTTCCATATTTCCTCCATAGGTGTCTGAAAGATCAATTTTTCATTACTTCCTGTAGTCAGCCAGCTTTTTACATCCATTTCATTGTCCAATTGTCCTTTTTCCCACCCACTGTATCCAAGAAAAAATTTTATTTTTTCAGTGTCTATCTCGTTTGCGGCAATTAATGATTTCAATGTTTCAAAATTTCCTCCCCAATAAATTCCGTCTGCTATTTCCTGGCTTTCAGGGAGCAGATCCGGGTATTGATGCAAGTAATGCAATGTATCCATTTGCACAGGACCACCTGTAAAAATAGGTAATGGGTAACCAGCAAGTTCAGGTATAAGTTGATCCAGCGTTTGATGAAATAATTTGTTCACCACAAACCCAAAAGTTCCTTCTGCATCTTCATGCCTGCAAATGAGTACAACTGTACGAATAAAGTTGGGATCTTTAAGAAATGGTTCTGCAATTAATAGCGTGCCTGTGCCCGGTTTAATCATATACCTAAAGTAAGCTTTATCTTAAAAGATTACCAAAAAAAAATGCTAAACAAAACAGATGAACTGCATTCATTACATTTGCCTGAGTGCTATTCTATTTTAATCAGCGGTTGCATCTCGCCGACATAATGTTTAACCAAATAAAGGAGGCATGAAAAGAATTTTCCCCGTAATTACTATCCTTATCTTCCTTAGTTTGCTCGGGCTTATTTTTTTCCAGGTATTATGGATCAAGTCTGCTAAGAATATCAAAGAACAACAGCTATCAGATAATATTGACAGGGCTACTTACGAGGCAGCTGAAAGGCTAATGCAGGAAACCAGCTTGCTCACATTCCCCAAAAAAAATGATGTATTATTCCCCCAGGATAAAATGCAGCTCGATTTTTTTAAACATTCCGTATTGCAAAGATTTACAAAAGAAGAGATCAGTGAAATAATCAATACCTCATTAAGCAAGCACTTTTTAAAAGATGTTCCTTTTGAATTTGCTGTTGCACAGAACATGATTATTGGAGGCGAAATGCAATCCGATAACTTCTTAAAGTTTTATTCAGACACAAACAATTTACGTCACGTTATTCCACTGATAGCGCCCAGTGGAGGCAGTTTAGAAAACCTGGCGAAAGAAGAAGCATTGGTCCTTATAGTGCCCAACGAAGGAAAACTTATTTTCGAAGACATATTTTGGTTCATCATCGGGTCTGTATTTTTCACACTCATAATCACCTCGGCTTTTTTTGTTACCATTAGAACCTTATTAAGGCAAAAGAAACTCAGCGAAATAAAATCAGACTTTATAAATAATATGACACACGAATTTAAAACACCACTTGCCACTATTTCGCTGGCTGTGGATGCTTTAAAAAATGAAAAAGTAGTAGCAGATAAGGAAAAGACAAACTATTTTACCGGGGTTATAAAAGAAGAAAATAAGCGAATGAACAAGCAAGTGGAGGCTATATTACAGGCAGCTCTGCTTGATAAGCAACAGGTGCAACTAAATCTTAAAAGGTTATCTGCACATGACATGATAAAAGCGGCCACTAACAATATTGCTTTACCTCTTGAGGAAAAAGGGGGAAAGTTAGAAGTTAAGCTGGATGCCACGTCTGATATTGTAATGGCAGATGAAGTTCATTTTATAAATTTTGTAAATAACCTATTGGATAATGCATTGAAATACTCTAAAGAAAAACCCCTTATATGCCTGACTACCTCTAATGTCTCAAACCAGTTTCGCATTAAAATAGAAGACAATGGCATTGGCATGAACAAAGAAACCCTAAGCAGGATATTTGAAAAATTTTACCGGGCCCATACCGGCAACATACACAATGTAAAGGGATTTGGTCTTGGCCTTAGCTATGTAAAAACAATGGTGGAGGCACATCATGGAACTATTAAAGCCGAAAGTACTCCCGGCAAGGGAAGCATATTTTATATCACGATCCCTTTGGCTAAGTAGCTTTTCCACAGTAATCCACAGCTATCCACATTTACTTCACAGCAAAAGCTACATCAAAAAGGGGATATTTATCTCTCACCCCTAGCCTCACTCATTTACAGAACTGTGGATAAAAATCTTTTTTTAAAAAAGTGTCTTAAAGTGGGAAAAAGTGTTATTTTGTGTCAATATACTTAAATAACTACTTTAATTTCCACAATGACAGGCTTCCTGGGCGAATACGAATCAACCATAGATGCTAAAGGACGTTTCCTCTTACCGGTCGGCTTCAAAAAGCAATTGGCCGATGAGGAGGCTACCCAGTTTGTCATAAACCGCGGCTTTGAAAAATGCCTTACCCTCTTTCCGCTTCAAAGTTGGAATCCCATTTTCACTAAACTCAGCCTGCTAAATGAATTCGATCCAAAAGTAAGAGACTTCAGGCGTAATTTTTTAAATGGAGCCACACAAGTTGAGATGGATAGTGCAGGCAGGATCATGCTGCCTAAAAACCTTATTGGCCATGCAGGCCTGGGAAAAGATATCGTACTGGTATCGGCTATAGATAAAATTGAGATTTGGGATAAAAATACCTATCAACAGCTCTTTGAGTCATTTGATGCAAATGCATTCAGCAACCTTGCAAATGAAGTGATGAACAGTAAACCGGAAAATCCTGGCAAAGGATAGAATGGAAGAACTGCGTGCCGATAATTCAAATGAATACCACACACCGGTATTATTGAATGAAAGCATAGAGGCACTTTCGATAAGACCTGGTGGGACTTACGTGGATTGCACTTTTGGTGGAGGAGGACATAGCAGTGCGATCTTAAGTAAACTGGATGAAACGGGAAAGCTCTTTGTATTGGACCAGGACGAAGCAGCCAAAGCAAATATGCCTGCAGATGAAAAGCGGATTGTTTTTATACCACAGAACTTCCGGCATCTACAGCGTTTTCTGCGCTTGCATAATGTAACGGGAGTGGATGGGATATTGGCAGATCTTGGAGTGTCAAGTCACCAGTTTGACGAGGCTTCAAGAGGATTCTCTACTAGGTTTGATGCCCCCCTTGATATGAGAATGGATACAAGGCAGGCAATTACAGCAGCAAAAATATTGAAAGAGTTTTCTGAGATCCGGTTGCATAAGATGTTTGAACAGTACGGGGAAGTGACAAACTCAAAAACGCTGGCAAAAGCGATTGTTGAAAAAAGAATGCAAGTGCCTTTAAATACCATCAACCAGTTAAAGCAAGCATTACAAGCAATAGTAAAAGGGAATCCGAATAAATATTTCGCACAAGTTTTCCAGGCTTTAAGAATAGAAGTAAATGATGAAATGGGAGCATTGAAAGAAATGCTGAAACAATCAGTACAAATATTAAATCCGGGGGGAAGATTGGCCATTATAAGTTTTCATTCATTGGAAGATAGGCTTGTGAAAAACTTTTTCAGGTATGCCGATTTTTCTGAACCTGAAGCTGATGAAGTATACGGAACAAGGAAAGAAGCTGAATTGAAGATCATAAGTAAAAAACCAATCACCGCATCAAGCAATGAAATAAAAAGAAATAACAGGTCAAGAAGTGCAAAATTAAGAGTAGCAGAAAAAAAATAACCGAAGGATGGAGCCAAATAATAAAAAAAATGAAAGGTCCAGGCCAGAATGGAAAAGGCTTATAAGTCATAAATGGATTGTAAAAAACATTCCCTTTTTTCTCTTCCTGGCTGCTTTGGCAATTCTTTATATATACAATGGGCATCACGCCGATAAGTTGATGCGGAACATTACCAAAACTGAAAAAAATATTAAAGAACTGGAATACGAATACAAAACTATAAAAGCAGATGTTATTTATAGAAGCAAAGCAAGCGAATTGATAAAAGCGGTAGAGCCTCTGGGTTTAAAGGAGCCAAAGACACCACCAGCTATGCTTGTTTCGGAAAACTCTGCTGCCAGCAACTAAGAGAATTAAACTATTAAAACCAGGCGACTGCTTTTGGAGATTAAAAAGGACATATTATGGCGGGTTTACCTCTGCTTCCTGGGCATGGTGCTATTATGTGCTTTCGTGTTGGGGCGAGCAATATATATTCAGCAGGCGCAAGGTAAATACTGGATGAGCATGGGCGATAGCCTTCACCTGAAATATGTACCTATTGATGCAGAGAGAGGAAGTATTTATAGTGAAGATGGAAATATGCTCAGCACATCTGTTCCTGTTTTTGATGTATATGTTGATTTTGGCGCTGATGGCCTTCGGGAAAAACAAGGAAAGCGTTTCAAAGAAAATGTAGATAGCTTATCAATCGCATTTGCAAATCTCTTCAAGGATAAAACATCCGGTAATTATAAAAAAATTCTCCAGCAATCTTTCAGGGATAAGGAACGGTATTTTCTTTTAAAGAAAAAGATATCGTTTGAAGAATTCAGGCAGGTTCGGAATTTTCCATTGGTAAGACAGGGACGAAATAAAAGTGGGTTCATCATCGCCGCCAGGGATAGAAGGATCAATCCTTATGTATTACTCGCAAACAGGACCATCGGCTTATCTAGGCTTGACTCTACTAAAAATGTAGGCCTTGAGTTAACATATGACAGCTTGCTGAAAGGCACCACCGGTCAGCGTTTGATGCGTTATTCTGCAGGTGCCTATATGCCTGTGGAAGATGCAGAATTGGATCCTGTGAACGGTAAAGATATTATCACAACACTTGATACTTACATCCAGGATGTGGCAGAGAATGCCTTAATGAGAATGATGGTAGGCAACAATTCATTGCATGGCACAGCCATCGTTATGGAAACAGCTACCGGAAAAATAAAAGCGATTGCAAACCTTGGCAAACAAGAAGACGGTAATTATATTGAAGATCTGAATTATGGAATCGGGAAACGCACCGAGCCGGGTTCCATTTTTAAACTGGCCACCTTGATTAGCCTGCTGGAAGATAAATACATTGATATAAATTCAAATGTAGATTGTGAAGGCGGCGCAAAAACTTTTCATGGCTTAACCATCAGGGATTCTCACAAAGGAACGGGAGTTATCTCTGTGAAAAGTGCGTTCGCAATGAGCAGTAACGTTGCCTTTGCAAAACTTGCTTATGAATATTATTCACAACAGCCTTCCAAATTTATCGATCATCTTCACCAGTTAAGATTAGATACTTTAACTGGCGTTGACATAGTAGCATCTTCTGGTTTCCCAATCATAAAAAAAGCAGGAAGTAAAACATGGAGCGCTACTACTATTCCCTACATGGCTCATGGTTATGAGGAACTGGTGACACCATTGCACATGCTTATGCTTTATAATGCTGTTGCAAACAATGGTACTATGATGCGCCCTTACCTGGTAAGTTCTATAAGAGATTATGGTGTAGAAATAAGGAATATCCCCCCCCATGTTTTGGTTCAAAAGATCTGCAGTGATTCTACATTGGCCCAATTAAAAGAATGCCTTCTTGAAGTAGTGGAAGGAGAACATGGAACGGCAAGAAAAATAAAAGATTCTACTTATCACATTGCCGGTAAAACCGGAACAGCTGTAACCGCTCTTGACAACAAGGGTTATAACAAAGGAAATAAAATTTACCAGGCATCATTCATTGGATATTTTCCTGCAGAGAAACCAAAGTATACGATTGCTGTTGTTATTCAGAATAGTCAGCAGTCAAAACTTTATTATGGTGCAGATGTAGCCGGCACTGTTTTTAAAGAGATCAGCGACAGGGTATATGCAAGATTTGTAAACCAGTCTGTGCCTTCAGTTATAACTAACGATAGTTCCATGTATGCCTATATAGGTGCAAGGACAGATCTTAATTCATTATTTTATTTTTTAAATATTAAAGCTGCAGGTCCTGCGCAACAAGGCTTCTGGCAAAAAGCAAGCCTGCAGAATAATGCCGCTAGTTTATCAAATGACAATGATCTTTTAACTCCCGGTTCTGTAACCCCCAATGTAATAGGACTGGGTTTGAAAGATGCTGTATACCTGTTAGAAAATAAGGGATTGAAGATCTCTTTCGAAGGCAGGGGTAGAATAATAAGTCAGAGTATTGGCGCAGGTAATCCATTTTCCAAAGGACAAAAAATTAATCTTACCCTCAACTGATGACATTAAACGAATTACTATACACGGTAAAAATAAAAGCGGTTCACGGGCCCACAGCCATTGACATCGCTTCCTTGTATATTGATTCACGCCTGGTTTTAGAAGGAGGTTGTTTTATTGCCATAAGAGGTGTGCTTACTGACGGTCATCAATTCATTGACAAGTCTATCGAACAGGGAGCAACAGCAATAATATGTGAAGCATTTCCTGCGATCTTATTGGAGCATGTAACATACGTGCAGGTAGAAAATAGCGCTGCTGCTGCGGGTATTATGAGTCATCATTTTTATGGTAAGCCATCTTTGTCTTGTAAACTTATTGGCGTTACAGGAACCAATGGTAAAACTACCATTGCTACTTTGCTCTTTAAATTATTTTCATTAGCTGGTTTTAAGTGCGGCCTGGTAAGTACAGTGCAAAATCAAATTGCTGATACCGTAATGGCGGCGACACATACAACGCCTGATGCCATTTCATTAAATGCATTACTACAGCAGATGGTCAATGAAGGATGCTCACATGTGTTTATGGAATGCAGTAGTCATGCCATTGATCAACGTCGGCTTGAAGGTCTTGTTTTCACAGGCGCAATCTTTACCAATATCACTCACGACCATTTAGATTATCATAAAACATTTGATGAATACATCCGTGTCAAAAAATCATGGTTCGATTCTTTGCCATCATCAGCATTTGCAATAAGCAACGCAGACGACAAACGGGGAAATGTGATGTTGCAAAACACGGCAGCAAAAAAATATTACTATAGCCTTAAGACGATGGCTGATTACAAAGGTAAAATATTAGACAATAGTTTCTCTGGTTTGCATTTGAATATCAATGAAACCGATGTACACTTTCGGCTCATCGGTTCCTTCAATGCATACAATCTGCTGGCAGTGTATGGTGCTGCAATTCTACTTGGTCAGCCAAAACTGGAGATGCTGCAATTGCTTAGCAGCCTTACTGGGGCAGAAGGAAGATTTGATTTTTTCCTTAGCAAGAAAAGCAGTGTGGTTGGAATTGTAGATTATGCTCATACGCCCGATGCATTATTGAATGTACTGGCAACAATTAAAAACCTAAGGCAAGGTGAACAGCAGATAATTACAGTTGTTGGCTGCGGTGGTAACAGGGATAAAACAAAAAGACCGTTGATGGCAGAAGTGGCTTGTGAGTACAGTGACAAAGTGATTTTCACTTCTGATAATCCACGCAATGAAATGCCAGACGATATTATTAAAGACATGGAGGCCGGCGTAAAGATCACAGCAAGAAGAAAATACCTGAGTATCCCAGACAGGAAAGAAGCAATTAAAACAGCAGTGTCACTAAGCCAGAAAGAAGACATTGTATTAGTAGCGGGAAAAGGCCATGAGAAATACCAGGAAATAAATGCGGTGAAATATCCATTTGATGACAAGCAGGTGTTGACAGAAATGTTTGAGCTGATGGAGAAGTAGAAAATGTGAAAATGTGAAAATTGGAAAATGTGAAGATGAAGAATTGGAGAGAACAAAAAACTTAAAAAAATACAATCAGAAAAAATATTCAAATTTTCGAATTGTAAAATTTTCAAATTAATATGTTGTATCACTTATTTGATTGGCTCACAAAAGAAAACATCCGGTTTCCCGGGAGTGGACTTTTCCAGTTCATCACCTTCCGGGTGATGCTGGCCATGATCTTATCCCTGGTGATCACAACTGTATATGGTAAAAGGCTGATTAGGATATTACAAAAGAAACAACTTGGCGAAACGGTAAGAGATCTTGGTCTTGCAGGCGAGCAGGAAAAGAAAGGGACACCAACCATGGGTGGTATCATAATCATAATGGCCATACTCATTCCTACATTGTTGTTAGCTAACCTGGATAAGGTTTATATCCGGTTGATGTTGCTGGCTACGGTTTGGCTGGGTGCCATTGGTTTCATTGACGACCTGTTAAAAATTCGCAGCCGTCGCAGGGCGAAAGAAAAAGGCATTATTTATAAAAAATCAGACAGCGATGGGTTGGCTGGCAAATTTAAATTGTTTGGCCAGGTGATGTTTGGATTAATCCTCGGGTCTGTTTTATATTTTAATCCAAATGTTACGGTTAAAAGAGAAGTAGTAAATACAACCGACAATACTTCAGCAATACAGCGGGGAGAAAGAAAATTAAATGAAGACACCATTTTAATTGACGGAAAGCAACATCGTTTTGTAACTGTAAAAACGCCTATCACTACAATACCATTTGTAAAAACACACGAATTTAATTACACACGCTTACTTCCCGAAAGCTGGGAAAAATATACCTACATTCTTTACATAGCAATTGTGATTTTTATTGTAACGGCGGTATCAAATGGTGCAAATATCACAGATGGCCTGGATGGCCTTGCTACAGGTGTATGTGCGATCATTGGAATATGCCTTGGCATATTTGCCTATGTAAGTGGTAATGTAAAATTTGCAGAGTACCTGAATATAATGTACATACCAAACCTTGGGGAGCTATCTATTTTTATTGCAGCCTTTGTAGGTGCTTGCATTGGATTTCTTTGGTATAATTCATACCCGGCACAGGTATTCATGGGAGATACAGGGAGCCTTGCACTGGGTGGTATTATCGCAGCACTTGCCATCATTGTTCGTAAAGAATTACTGATACCTATTTTTTGCCTGGTGTTTTTTGTGGAGCTGCTGAGTGTGATGATACAGGTAACTTATTTTAAATACACAAAAAGTAAATACGGTGAGGGTAGAAGAGTGTTCCTCATGAGCCCGCTTCATCATCATTACCAAAAATTAGGATATCATGAAAGTAAAATAGCTGTGCGCTTCTGGATCATTACCATTTTGTGCATAGCAATGGCAATAGTAACACTTAAACTTAGATAAAATAGTTATTGAAAAACCGCAACCTGGAATGACACGGCTTTTATATTTTGTTTTTCAATGAATGTATAATCCAATAATTATGAAAATCCGATACCCATTAAATTCTATGCTGGTGAAAAACCTTTTTAAATTATTTATTGTCAATTATTGCCCGTTAAATTCTGATGCTGTTGAAAAACCTTTTTAAATTATTAGCATAAAAGATTACCCGTTAAATTCTATGCTGGTGAAAGACCATTTTTAAATTATTAGTAAACCACAGAAAAGCATTGCCTGTTAAGTTCAAATGCTGTTGAAGAACCAATTTTTGTTTTGAGTAAACCAGGGGTAAAGAAGTTGTCCTGTAATCTCAATACTATAGAAGAACCAATTTTTTTTATTTCGGAAGGAGGTACCAACTTTCTGCCAGGATGGATTGAATAATATGCAATGCTGATGAAACAAAGAATTGTCATACTTGGAGCTGGCGAAAGTGGTGTAGGCGCTGCCATACTGGCTATTCAGAAAGGCTTTGATGTATTTGTATCCGACTGCGGCTTAATTATCAATGCCTATCGGGAGGAGTTGGTAAAACTTGAAATTCCTTTCGAAGAAGGAAAGCATACAGAAGCAGATATTTTAAATGCATCAGAAATAATTAAGAGTCCCGGTATCCCTGAAAAAAATGAACTGGTTCAAAAGATCAGGTTTGCAAATATTCCCATCATCAGCGAAATAGAATTTGCATTCAGGTATGTAGGTAACAGTAAAATAATTGCTATTACTGGTAGCAATGGAAAAACGACTACCACTGCACTTACCTATCATATCTGCAAGCATGCAGAAAAAGATTGTGCTATGGTTGGAAATATTGGCTATTCATTTGCCAGGCAGGTAGCGGAAGGTCCACGTGACTTGTACATAGCTGAAGTAAGTTCTTTTCAACTGGACGATATAAAGACATTCAGGCCGGATATATCAGTGATAACAAATATTACAGAAGATCACCTGGACAGGTATGATTACCAGGTAGAAAAATATATTGCCAGCAAATTTCGCATAACAGAGAACCAACAGGAACAAGACATTTTTATTTATTGTGCGGATGATGAAACCACGATGAGCCATATTACTAACTACAGCATAAAAGCCACACCAGCACCTTTTACTATGAGAAAAGAACTACCACAGGGGGCATACCTTACCAATGCCATGATGCATCTTAAATGGAAAACCGAAGAAATGGAAATGAGCGTTGATGATTTTAAATTAAAAGGAAAACACAACCAATACAACAGTATGGCAGCAAGCATGGCAGCTACAGCAGTAGACATCCGCAAAGAAAAAATAAGAGAAGCACTCCAAACTTTTGAAAGCCTCGAGCATCGCATGGAGCCTTGCGGATTTATAAAGGGCGTGAGCTTTATAAATGATAGTAAGGCAACAAATGTAAACAGTACCTGGTTTGCTTTGGAAAGTATGACACAACCAGTTATACTTATTCTCGGTGGCGTGGACAAAGGAAATGATTATACTCACATGAAAGAGTTAGTAAAAGAAAAAGTAAAAGCCATTGTATGCATGGGAGCAGACACAAGAAAGATCCATGAAGCATTTGGCGATATCGTATCACTGATGGTTAATACAGTGAATGCAGAAGAAGCAGTGCAGGCAGCATTTCATTTTGCTAATAAGGGCGATGTGGTTTTGCTCAGCCCCGCTTGTGCAAGCTTTGACCTATTTAAAAATTATGAGGACCGTGGCCGCCAGTTTAAGCAGGCGGTGAAAAATTTATAATGCAGGATAATACAACGATAAAAAATTTATTTAACCCCGGCATCACAGGTATGGGCGATAACCTTGTTCAAAAGACAAGAGGCGATAGAGTTATATGGGCTATCGTTATCATCCTTACGCTGGCAAGTTTGTTATTGGTATACAGCAGTACAGGTTCTCTTGCTTATCGCATGAGTAAAAGCACGGAGAGTTATTTGTTCAAGCAATTTGCATTTATCATCCTGGGCCTTATAATTATTTACTGGGCACATCGTATCAATTACACAATTTATTCAAGGGTTGCGCTGGTATTGTTTTTAATATCCATTCCCTTATTGCTGTATACATTAATGTTTGGTGTGCAACTAAATTCAGGAAGCCGGTGGATAAAGTTGCCCGTTATCAACATGACATTCCAAACATCAGATCTTGCTAAGCTTGCCTTGTTCATGTACATGAGCAGGATGCTTAGTAAAAAGCAAAATGTGATCAAGGATTTTAAGAAAGGTTTTCTGCCAATCATTATTCCCGTTGCAACTATTTGTTTGTTGATTGCACCGGCAAATCTTTCTACTGCCATTCTTGTAGCAGGCACAAGCCTGATGCTCATGTTCATCGGGCGCATAAGTACTAAGCATATTTTATACACAGTTGGTATTGCTATGATACCTATTGTACTTCTTATATCAGTTGCCGTAAGCACATATGATAAACAAACTGGCGAAACAAAAAAATTACCCGCTATTTTATCAGCAGGGCGCATACCTACATGGATCAGTCGTATCCAAACTTTTGTGTACAGTAAAAAAGAAGATGACAATGAAAAATTATACCAGATAAACCAGGCAAAGATTGCCATTGCCAAAGGTGGATGGTTTGGACGAGGTCCCGGCAATAGTGAGCAAAGGAATTTTCTGCCGCATAGTTACAGCGATTTTATTTATGCGATCATAATAGAGGAATATGGGATTTTGGGGGGTGCTGCTATTTTATTTATTTACCTGTTGTTCTTGTATCGGTGTATCAGAATTTACCGCAAGTGTCCTTATGCTTTCGGTGCGTTCCTGGCGCTGGCATTGAGTTTTACGTTGGTGATACAAGCCATTGCAAACATGGGTGTGAATGTGAATTTGTTTCCCAATACCGGCGTTACGCTG
>JBDSEE010000070.1:0-16695 GCA_039920245.1 Ferruginibacter sp. | reverse complement strand
CAGACTTGAACTGCCGACCTTCGGGTTATGAATCCGATGCTCTAACCAGCTGAGCTACCTCGACATTATTTACGGGCGGCAAAAATAGCCCAATTCAGCTTTATATAAAATTAAAAATTGCTACTTTTATTAAAATGAAACTTAGGTAAAACTCATTTCCGTAAAATATTTATGGAAATAGGGGATGGTCTCAATTCCTTTATAAAAATTTGCCAGGTCAAATTTTTCATTTGGACTATGCAGGTTATCGCTGTCAAGTCCAAAACCCATAAATACGATCTTAATCCCTAATTCCTTTTCAAACAAAGCACAAATGGGTATGCTACCACCACCTCTTACAGGTATTGGAGATTTGCCAAAAGTGGTTTCCATTGCTTTAGCAGCAGCCTTGTAGGCAGTGCTATCTATCGGCGTCATATACGGCTCGCCACCATGATGCAGCGAGGTTTTTATAGTAACATAAGGTGGTGCAATCTTTTCCAGGTGATCGATAAGTAGGGCGGTCATTTTATCTGTTGTTTGATTGGGTACCAGCCTTGCCGAGATCTTGGCAAATGCTTTCGCAGGTAATACCGTTTTAGCTCCTTCACCCATATAACCACCCCAGATACCATTCAATTCAAGCGTGGGCCTTATGCCGGTGCGTTCATTGGTGGTAAATCCTTTTTCGCCCCATAGCTCTTTTACACCCAGGTCGTTTTTATATTCTTCTTCATCAAATGGTGCCGCTGCCATTAATTTTCTTTCTTCACTACTGGCAACAACTACATCCTCATAAAAACCAGGAATGGTAATATGGTTGTTCTCGTCATGTAATGAGGCGATCATTTTTGCAAGGATGGTAATTGGATTCGCAACAGCTCCCCCATAAACGCCACTGTGCAGGTCACGGTTTGGGCCGGTGACTTCCACTTCAATATAACTTAGTCCCCTCACGCCAATATCAATACTAGGGGTATCCAGGCTTATCATAGAGCTGTCACTGATAAGCACACAATCGGCCTTCAATAATTCTTTATTGGCAGCAACAAATTTTCCAAGATTTGGTGACCCTACTTCTTCTTCTCCTTCAATGCAAAATTTTATATTATTTTCCAGTGTATTTGTTTGGATCAGGGTTTCCAGGGCCTTTATATGCATGTACACCTGGCCCTTATCATCGCAACTGCCCCTGGCAAATATTTTTCCATCGATGATCGTTGGATCAAAGGGGCCGCTCTTCCAAAGCTCCAGTGGATCGGCTGGCTGAACATCATAGTGACCATATACCAGCACTGTGGGTTTTGCAGGATCAATAATCTTTTCTCCGTAAACTATTGGGTGTCCTTCTGTCTGGTATATTTCTACCGTGTCAGCACCAGCTTCTGTTAGCCTTTGTTTTACCGCTTCTGCGCAACGGATCATATCCGGTTTATGCTCTGTTTTTGCACTAATACTTGGTATTCGTAGCAGATCTAAAAGTTCATCTAAAAAGCGTTGCTTATTATTTTCCTGGTAATCTTTCCATGCCTGCATGATAGTATTTTTTTATGGTGAGACTTTGTAAAGTGGGTGACGAATATAGGTTGTTTTTGCTTTAATTATTTCCCAGCGTGATATTTACAACCCTTGTAATTTTATTATGAAATAGTTTTGGAAATTAAATTATTTAGACATTAAATTTGCGACACGATTGCTTGTCAATTTATCAGCCTTTGTAGAATGCTCCCGGTAATGGAAGTTATTTTGCAAAGGCTGAGTCAATTTTATACTTCCCCAAGAGCAGCCTGTATAACAATATTATTCCTGATGACATTAACCAAATGATACATCCTGCAACCAATATCCATTTTATAAGTGATGCGGTGAATGTAAACATTGTAACAGCATTACTGATATGGCCGTTCAGACTCAACAGCATTCCTGTATTTTCAAATAAGTCCATGATGCCTGCAAGTATTGCTGAATAAGAAAAAAGAGTCGATAATTTTCCTTTAATTGAATAAATGCTAAACTGCTTTGCCACCTGCCGGCAACAGAAATAAAATAGTGACGCATAACAAACCAAAAAAGCAAAATCATAGCAGGTGTTGGTGATGGCTGTCTTTATTAGATAAGCATCCTTCCATGTATGTTGAACTTCAGTGACCCTGTTTATATTAGCAGCTACTTCCAGGTTGATAATGCCCAATGGAGTAATTGGAGTCTTTAAGGGTTTGCCAGATTCATTCATTACAAATACCATCACTAATGAAATGATCGACAGCAGCAGGATTTTTACGAAATTACTCATATCCCTGAAAACCGATTTTCAACATAATTCCAGTTTACAACGTTCCACCAATTTTCAATATAGTCTGCTCTCTTGTTTTGATATTTCAAGTAATAGGCATGTTCCCATACATCCAGTCCCAAAAGAGGAAATCCTTTTATGTCGCTTATATCCATCAATGGATTATCCTGGTTTGGACTGCTATCAATTTTTAATGTTTTCCCAGGGCCTGCATAAAGCCATGCCCATCCACTACCAAACCGGCTCTTAGCTGCATCTCCAAACTGGGTCTTGAAATTTTCAAAGCTCTTGAAATTACTTTCGATAGCTGCCAGTAATTTACCGGATGGTCTGTTACCAACTGATTTAGGACGCATGACCTGCCAGAACATTTCGTGGTTATAATGCCCGCCTGCATTATTCCTCATTTTTACAGAATATTTTGAAATGCCAGAAAGAATATCTTCTACAGGCTTAGTCATATCTACTTTTTCAGCGAGTGCGGCTTCCTTTAATGCCTTGCTATAAGCAGCACCATGTTTTGAATAATGAAGTTCCATTGTTTGTGCGTCAATCACATTCTCCAATGCATCGTATTTGTATGGCAATGGCTGCTGATCTAAGCCTGTAGAAAAATTATGATTCAAAACCCGTTTTGAAGTATTGCAGGAAGCGGTAGAAATATTTAGAACCGAACTACCAATCGTAACTGCAGCGGTACTCATTGCCGAAAACTTTATAAAGTTTCTGCGGCTTGTAAATTTTTGCTCCATTTTTTAATAATTAAGATGAAAAATTATCTTCCTTTCCTTTGCGGCCCCGGCTTTTGAGCCTATGTAAAATGCGATTATAAGATTCTAAATTAAAAAGCTGTGAGTCATGCATTGCTTTATAGGTTAGAAAAATTCCTACGGGTGTAAGCACCATTACCGCAAGCCACATACCAATAAAGGGGGATGTAAGACCTTCTTTCACAAATTTTTCTCCAAACATATTCAGGAGGTGAAAAAAGAGAAAGAATATTATTGCAACCACTAACGGCATTCCCATGCCCCCCTTGCGTATAATTGAACCCAGTGGCGCTCCTATAAAGAATAAAACCAGACATGCGAGGGAGAATGAAAATTTCCTATGCCATTCCAATTGACTACTCCGAATATCTTTTTCTCTTGCCTCTAATTCGGTATTTCCAAATTGCAGGGTGCTTTTCAAATTGCTTACAACGGAATAGGTACGATCGTAAATAATTGTTTTTAGAGAGTCGGGGATAAATCCGGAACCGGGTTTCTTTGACCTTTGTTTCAAAACGCTGTCCGGAACATTTGCATAGTGAATGTAGCTATTTGTTGATGTTTTTAACTTTGTTGTCAGGCTATCATAGACTTTATCAAGTGAATCAATATTTCTCCAAAGGCTGCCAGCAGTAAGCATGCGCTGGTTATTTTTAAATATGCTATCAGGAGTGGTTTGCTTTTGCAGCACACTTAAGTCCAGTAATTTTTTAAATGAAGCAAATTTTATTCGAATGAACTCTGTGCTGGTATCGGAGAAGTTTCCACGTTCCTGGTAGCGATGCCCGTTGCTAAGATTAAATTCAAGGAAATTCTTATCATTTGAAACGGTCATGGTTCCTTTCTCGGCCACGATTACGTTGTCCTGCTGGCCGTTATTATTTTGCTCATATATCAAAACGTTGTAGATAGTTTTTCCGTCGGGGTCTTTCCTTGCTACTTTGATTGCATAGTTTGGGATATGTGTAAAAAATACTCCTTCCTTTAGATCGAAGGCAGGTTTTTTATAATAGATATCATTATATAACGAGATAAACTTTAGGTTGGCATAAGGTATAATATTGTTTGCAAAAACAAACGTAATACAACAAAGTATAATGGTGATAAACATGATGGGCCTCATAAATCTCAGCAGGGATATGCCGGCAGATTTAATAGCAACCAGTTCAAAAGTTTCTCCCAGGTTTCCAAAGGTCATAATGGAAGAAATTAAAATAGCTATCGGCATTGACAAGGCTAATAATGATGCGCTTGCATACCAAACAAACTCTCCTATAGTAATGAAATCAAGTCCCTTTCCCACAAGATCATCTATATATTTCCAGATAGTCTGCATCATTAACACGAATAATGCAATGAAGAAAGTAGCAATAAATGGTCCTACAAAGGCTTTAATAATCAGCTTGTCTAATTTCTTAATCATCTAAAAGTAAAATTAATTTTATCTTCCGTCATAATGGAACCTTCTGCAAAAATAATCCTTTCTGATACGGAACTAAAGTTTGTTCAGGATAAGCAATTTATTATTGTTAAACAGCATATCATAACGGTTGTTTTTGATATGTTTTCCATCTTGTCCAAAAAGGTTCAAGAGGCAATCTTGTCTGAAAAATTACAGGTGCCTGCTGAATTATTTCATTCGGTACCTAAAATATCCAGGGGAGAGAATTACAGATCGTTCCCTTACGTGATGCTCGATTATCCTTCCATATTTAAAAAGGAAGGGGTAATAGCATTACGAACAATGTTTTGGTGGGGACACTTTTTTAGTGTTACACTACACGTTAGTGGTGTGTTTAAAACAGCATTGGCACAAAAAATATCAACAAGTATAAAACGCAGTAGTGCAGAACTATTCATCTGTAAAAATGAAGAAGAGTGGGAGCATCATTTCGAACCAGGGAATTATTCCTTAATTGTTTCTTTACCAGATAATGATCTTACAAAGCTGATAGCTGAACAACCTTTTATAAAGATCGCCGTAAAGTATCCAATATCTGAGTGGGGAAATATGATTGATAATCTTGAGAAGGGGAGCCTGGATCTGTTGACGCTTCTGGAAGCTTAACTTCCTACCCTATGGAAAAGATCTTTTACCTGGTATTCCCATAACCTGCTTTGATCCTTGATATCTTTTTTATCGGCAAAATCATTAATGATAAGGATAGTTTGATTGGTAACTTCAGATTTTTCTATCCTGAATTCGAAATATTCATCCTTGGCTGAATGCGTCCAATGAAAACGAATGAACTTATCTGATTCCTGATCCAGCAAGTCGGCCTGGTCTTCTGTTCCATTCCATCCAAAAGTAAAAATTCCATCTCTTTCATCCACCTGATCAGCAAACCATTCCTGCAGGCCGGCGGGGGTACTTAGAAAATCATATAATATGCCTGGAGAGCATCTAACCGGGTATTCAAGTGTATATAAAACTTTTTTACTCATTTCTTTTTTTTAATCTTCTATTCAAGTGCTGCAAGTATAAACAAATAATTGATGCTGCAAAATTTTTATTTGAAGTGATATAATCTGTTTGAGTAAGATGCTTTACTGTCATGCGTTTGAGCTAAATCACCAGAACAGAATATTTTTTTGTTACATACGAAATTGTACTTAAATTACGTTAACATTTAATATTCTTTTAAAAAACTTAAAAAAAATTATTATCGTCTTGACTCTTACACCTTAAAAACAACATCCCCTTATGAGCATGCGTCAGTTAAAAATCACGAAATCCATTACCAATCGTGAAAGCCAAAGCCTTGAAAAATATTTGCAGGAAATTGGTAAAGTTGAACTCATTTCTCCTGAAGAGGAAGTAAAACTTGCTATATTAATTAAGAGAGGAGACCAGGCCGCACTTGAGAAACTGACGAAAGCCAATTTAAGATTCGTTGTATCTGTTGCCAAACAGTACCAAAACCAGGGATTAACGCTACCCGACCTCATCAATGAAGGTAATTTAGGACTCATAAAAGCAGCTCAGCGTTTTGATGAAACAAGAGGCTTTAAATTCATTTCGTATGCTGTGTGGTGGATAAGGCAAAGTATTTTACAAGCCCTTGCAGAACAATCCCGTATTGTACGTTTGCCATTAAATAAAGTTGGATTAACCAACCGTATAAGTAAGGCCTACTCCCAGCTTGAACAGGAATATGAAAGGGAGCCCACGCCGGAAGAACTTGCTTTTTTCCTTGACCTTGATACAGAAGAAGTGGCCGCTACTCTTGGTGTTGCTGCAAGGCATGTAAGTATGGATCAGCCGCTGGCTGATGGCGAGGATAGCACCCTTATAGATGTACTGGTGAATAAAGATGATAAGCAAACTGATAATGCCCTTGCAGTAACTGCCAGCCTGAATATAGAGATAGAAAGATCGCTAAGTACATTAACGGAAAGACAAAAAGAAGTGATCCGTTATTTCTTTGGATTAGGAATGGATCACCCGCTTAGCCTGGAAGACATTGGTGACAGATTTTCTTTAACCCGTGAGAGGGTAAGGCAGATAAAAGATAAAGCCATTACAAAGTTGAGAACTACCTCACGCTGTAAATTATTGAGAAGTTATTTAGGCGCATAAAATATAATCCTCATATTATTTTAATCCTTTTCATTTTTGAAAAGGATTTTTTTATGTGTGAAAAATTTTGTTTTATGTTAATCGTTTTTGACATTTAAAAAGCCATCCTAAGATGGCTTTTTATAATAAACTATATTTTTAAATTAGTGTGTTATAGTAAATGGCTTATTCAGGTTAAGTGAAGCATCTGTACTACGCACAGTATAATGACCTGAAGGAAGATTGATAAGATTAAAGCTGAAATTATTATTACCGCTTACTATCGTTGCATCTAATTTTCTTACAACCTGGCCGATACCATCATAAACTAGTAGTTGTGTTTTAAATGCTCTATCAGCATTGATCACAACATTCAGCCGGTCTTTTGCAGGAACGGGATAAATAATGGTTGTGATTAGTTTGCTTTCACAATTGGTTCTTGCAACATCAGTGTAACTTACCCTACCGTCTTTGTCTACCTGCTTAATACGATAAAAGGCATTTCCAGCGCTTCCGAGGTCTACCTGCTGATAATCTCTTGCTGTAGAACTCTGCCCCGCAGCATCCACCTTACCTACGGCAACCCAACCTGTAGTACCGTCCTTGCTTCTTTCAATTTCATAATAGCTGCTGTTTATTTCGTTTGCTGTAGACCAGGATATAAGTGCGCCGTTACCAGTACACTGGGCGTTAAACTTGGTGAAAGTAACTGGAACTACGCCTGCTAATGACAATGGTGTTGTATAAGTTAGGGAATTAACTATATACTCGTTCACACTAACATCGGCAATGGAATAACTACCTAAGGGTGCGGGACTTCCTCCAGAACCGGAATTAATTGCTACATAGCCGCCTGTAGAACTAGCAAGCGTCCAAAGTGTTACTGTATAAACATCGACCCAAGTTGTATTAATTGTTACAGCAGTTCCATCTAATGTGCCAGCTGAGATTTTATCAAATAATTGTCCACCCGTAGTTTGAGTTGTCGGATTGCATTGCTGTACTGTCGTATAACTAAACCCCCCAGCCATAAAAAATGGCGATACAGTGACGTTTGCAGGGTTGCTCACTGTTGCACATCCCGGAGTGGTGGGAATCATTGACTTTAAAGATTGATATAACCACCCTACTGAAATTGTATTTATGTTCGAAACTGATCCACTTACAGTATGAAGTTGCATTTTAAATGTAGCAGACCCTGTTGCTGGACCAGCACCATCTGGATCTACAGCACTTAATACGGGATTTACTAGTCTCCATTCAAATACTTGAGCACTCAGATTAATAGATATTAGACTAACAATAACTAGCGATGTAAATATTTTAGGTAATTTGTGTTTCATATAAAATATGTTATAAATAGTTTCTAATACGGTTTACTCAATGATTTTGTCAGGAATGTTGGTAGTAACTCCATTATGCGAAACAGCTGTTACTCCACCTGATCCTAAAACTGAAATTGTACTTTTGGTTAAACTGACATCTGTTGCGTTAACGCTATTACTAAGATTTACATCTGTAAGTATATAACCAGACGCTAAAATAGCTATAGCAGCTTTAATGGCACTAATATCAGTTGCATTCACTACTCCATTTTTATTGGCATCCCCAGCCCACAAGCCATATTTGCCTGCCACGCCTCCTAAAAGTACTACGGGATCTGACGGTGCACCCGCTGGTTTATATGAATTAGCAAGGAGTGAATAATCATTAGTAAAAGAACCAGCTGCATTAGAGGCTATGGCATTGCTCATAACGCCCAGGTGATTGCGATGTCTTACAACAATGTACGAAGAGCCTTGTTTAGTTATATCAAAAGCAATAGGCGTTACCCCATCCAAATCTACCACCACCCCGGTTTTGAGTAAATAACCAGCCTTACGGCCAGTGATGGTTGCAGAAGTTGCATCTGTTGCTAATCCCGTTGCAGGTTTACGATGTTCAACTAAAACCCAATCCACCACATTGGCATTGGGTACAGGTTGATTTTCTGTTCCCGTGTAATTAAATGGTGTAACATTATAGGGTTGTGCATTCGGTATGATACCTCCGGTATTCAGGAATGTATTCATATCTGTATTATTCCATGGCCCTCTTAATTGAGCAGTTACATTAAATGTATATCGTGGATCTGCAAGTTTCCATTCCTGTGTTAATTCGGCTGCAGTAACTCCTGTAGTGGATGCATAATGGTTTACCAAATCTCTTGTAACAGGGCTAAGTCTTGCATTCCATTCGGATGTAACCAATTGCCATGGAACAAGGTTAGCTTCAGTGTTTGTATTTAATTCTCCTGTTACATATGGATAAGTTATATCAGCTGTAAAACCCGAGCCGCCTGTAACAGCAAATGAAAATTTTCTTTTTACTTCTCTCTCTACTTGTGTAGGATCTCCACCTTCGCTTTGCGGAATCATAGTCACAGTTAAGTCTGTTGGATTAGTACCACCATTCGTAGTTACAAGCATATTGGTTTGGTTAAAAACATGGGCCACACCATTTGACCAACCTGTTCTCTTGACTTTTCCCACTATTTCTTTTCCAGCTGCGAAAGTATATGCAGCAGTTACCGGAGAAGATAAAATATAAGAGGGATTGGTGATAGGATCAGTAGAAAAAATACCATTTGTATGATTTAAACTGATATCAACAATAGCACTTCCTCCCAATAATACCCGGTCTGTAGGATTCGTTTTATTAATTACAAGATTATTAATTGTGGACCCACCTGCTGTTAGTACCACATTACCAGTACCTGTCATTTGCAAAACTCCGCCAGTTGTGAGCCCATTGTACAAAGACGAATTGGTAAAGTTGCCCTGCACTTGCAGAACACCGTCATTCGTTAACGTGCCTGTATTTTGCACATCTCCCTGGGCAGTAACTGTAGCACCTGCCTGAATATAAAATGTAGCACCGTTTATATATAGCTGGGCATTGCATAAGTTTCCGATTCCCAAAGCAGCCACCAAAAGGAAGGAAAATTTAAGAATTTTCATATTAAATTATTTTACAAAAATGAAGATAGATCATAAAGTTTTTAAAGGATATGAAATTTAGCAGAAAGGGCAGTTGACTTATTATTCGGCAATATTGATTCTATGTAAAGTTAAAAATAGTATTTTAATTTTTAAATTCCATACCCTATTTAGGTGATTTTTATTGTGCAAATACATATATTTCTCATAAAATATTTTTACCGAGATTTGCAATCCTAAATATAGACTTAATGGCGATAGAAATAAAGGTTCCTACGGTTGGGGAAAGTATAAGCGAGGTCACCCTGGTTAAATGGATAAAAGCCGATGGTACCTATGCCGAAAGGGACGAGGTTATTGCTGAACTTGAAAGTGAAAAAGCAACGTTTGAGATCAATGCTGAACAGGCTGGAGCTGTTAAGCATGTGGCTAAAGAAGGCGATACACTCGCAATAGGTGACCTGGTTTGTACAATTGATACTGATGCTAACAAGCCGGCTGCTGAACAAGCTGAAGAAAAAGAAATTGTAAAACCTGCTACCTTAACTAAATCCAGTGAGCCTGCAGCCCCTAAAAATGCTGAACCCGATCATATAAAAGCAACACCCGTGGCAGCTGCTATAATTGCTGATAAAAAAGTGGACAGTAAAAAGATATCGGCCTCAGGTAGCAATGGAAAAATTGTGAAACAAGATGTGTTGGAAATGCTGAACAATCCCGGCAAAATACCAGGGATGGAATTGTTCAACCGCAATGACCGGCCAGAAAAAATGAGCAACCTCCGTAAAACGATCAGCCGCAGGCTTGTGGAAGCAAAGAATACTACGGCAATGCTCACCACTTTCAATGAAGTGGATATGACTGCCATCATGGAGATCCGCAAGAAGTACAAGGATAAGTTTAAAGAACAACATGGGGTAGGGCTTGGGTTTATGAGTTTTTTTGTGAAAGCCTGTTGCTTTGCTTTGCAAAAATTCCCTTCGGTAAATGCATACCTCGATGGAGATAATATCATTTACCATGACTATTCAGATGTGTCCATCGCCGTGAGCGCTCCTAAGGGCCTGGTAGTGCCGGTTATAAGGAATGCCGAAAGCCTGGGCATGGCAGAAATAGAATCAGCGGTCATTGACCTTGCGACTAAGGCTAAGAATAATAAGCTTACCATTGAGGAAATGACTGGCGGAACATTTACTATAACCAATGGAGGGATATTTGGCTCCATGATGAGCACGCCCATCATCAATATTCCTCAAAGCGCTATACTTGGAATGCATAATATACTCGAAAGGCCGATGGCGGTAAATGGCCAGGTGGTTATCAAACCTATGATGTATGTTGCTCTTAGTTATGATCACCGGGTCATTGATGGAAGAGAGTCTGTAGGATTTCTCGTTATGGTAAAGCAATTGTTGGAAAATCCTTCACTATTGTTATTCGGTAAAGATCCGCTTGATGCCTTGCTGGAAATGAATTAAACCAAAATATTCTTCCCGCCCTGGCGGGATTTTTTAATGAGCCGATTTTACTCATATATCAACAGCGCAGAGAATGTAATTAAGTCCTATGATGGAAATGGCCCATTGATCAGCCACCTGAAATCTTTTTTCAGTGTGCATAAACAAATGGGTGGGAGAGACAGAAAAACGATCAGCCATTTATGCTATTGTTTTTACCGCTGTTTTTTCCTCTTTGAGCATCTCCCGATGAAGGACCGGATCCTTAATGCATTGTATTTATGCGAACGATCCAGCCACCCATTGTTAGCTAATATCGCCCCGGCACTTGATGAAACAGTAATGCTGGCTATTGATCAAAAACTCATCATATTAAATGAAGATGCAACTAATATTTTTCCCTTTATGCAGTTGCTTACTGAGAAGCTGGATCAAGAATTATTTTCCTCATCCCTATTGATACAACCTAACCTGCATGTAAGGGCTAGACCCGGTATGACAAGCCAGGTAACGGATAAGTTAAATAATGCAGGTATAATATTTTCCTTGGAAGAAGAATGTATTACACTGGCAAATGGTACAAAACTGGATAGTGTCATTTCATTGAACGAAGAAGCAATTGTGCAGGACCTTAACTCTCAAAAAGTACTTGACTATCTCGATCAATATAACGCTCCCCATGAGCCATTGCGGGCGTGGGATTGCTGTGCAGCCAGTGGGGGTAAATCCATTTTGCTGGCAGATAAGGTAAAAGGAAATTACCAGTTAACTGTTAGTGATATACGTAGTTCTATCCTTGATAACCTGCAAAAGAGACTGGAGCAGGCAAAGGTGCCGCTGTATAAGCAATTCGTGGTGGATCTTACCAATGAACCTGTTCCGGGAAATGAGTATGATATCATCATTGCAGATGTACCCTGCACCGGCAGTGGTACCTGGGCACGCACACCGGAGCAGGTTGCATTTTTCAAAATAAAAACTGCAGCAGCCTATGCCGCTAGGCAATTGAAGATCGCAGCAAATGCCTTTGCATCCCTGGCACCTGGCGGAATGTTTTTTTACATCACCTGTTCCGTATTCACGATTGAAAATGAAAATGTAATTGATGCATTAAGCAAGCAATTTTCTTTTGAGTTACTTGAGATGAACTACCTCCATGGCTATGATAAAAAAGCCGATAGCCTGTTTGTGGCAGTTCTTCGAAAACCAGTTTAGTCCCGGATGAATTTCTTTGTGATCCACTTTTCATTGTTGGCAAATACCACTATAAAATAAACACCACGGCTTAGTTTATTTAGCGCCAAAGTTTTTATCCTGGTACCTGCGGGTTGCTGGAAAGTTTCTTTGTAGACAGTTTGTCCGGCTGTACTTTGTACTACTACATTCATGGAAGATGCTGTAATCCTGCTGATCTGCAGGTTGAGATCGCCCTTAGTAGGATTGGGCCCGATATTTATCTTGTCTTCAGCAGCAGTCTGTGTGCAAGTAAGTGGCAACAATATGCTTGTAGAATCAAGGTAATAAGTTGTGTCTGTCCCTATCTCCATTTTGAAACGATAATTGATGAGTCCTTCTACTGCACTTACAACCGCATCAGTATATTGTAAATTCTGTAAAGAAAAACTTCCATTGTATTGTAGCTGTTGCAATGTGCTGTAATTGGTCTCTGCAGGGAGTTTTCTTTCAATGACAACCTTCATGCTGTTGTCAGTCTTTATAGAAAGCCTTATGTCCACACTGCAATTTACCAAGCTCAGGCTGCGGGTATAAGTAGCTTTTTGCAACATAACGAATGCTTTCTTTACATCAGGAATACCATAGCCCACCCTGTTATCAGGACTGCTGGCTTTGGTAGCTGAAAGCTCCAGTGTATTGATGATAGTCATATTATTTTGCTCAGGGAATGCCTGCCATAAGCAAGTGGTTATGCCAGCCATATTGGGACAGGCAAAAGAAGTTCCGTTGCCCAACGTCGGTTGTCCATTAGCGGGACTTGCCACCCAGGTAGATAAGCCAACTGATGCAACCGCAGGTTTTACCTGGCCGTCACTGCTGGGGCCATAGCCACTAAAGGATGCGATGTTCTTTACTGTGTCTACAGCGCCCACTGATAATACACTATCAGCATCTGAAGGCGTTGTAAGAAAATGCCAGGCAGAGTTTCCTTCATTTCCAGCTGCAATCACATTCAGCATTCCTTTTTTTGCAGCAAAATCTGCTGCACGGGCGCTGATGGTTGTATTGCCATTCATGTCGCTGTAGGTATAATTAAGAGAGGCATTGTCAAACTGGTTGTAGCCAAGGGAAGTTGAAGTAATGTCCACGCCCAGGCTATCGGCCTGCTCAAGCCCGGCAGCATAGTTCTGCTCTTCGATGGGATATTCCGAAGCTACGTCCTCAGTGCGGTAAAGGTAGAATGAAGTATTTGGTGCAGTACCTACAAATGTGCCCGGCAAGTTTGCCGCAATAATACTAAAGCATTGCATGCCGTGCGAATTGTCTTCATCAACGCTGGTTTCATTGGCTACAAAATCCCAGGTACCCAAGATGCGGTTTTGCATTCTTACGCTATCAAAAGTAGGCAGGGTTAAGTAATGGAAAAAGCCCGCATCCAGTATGGCCATCTGCATGCCTTCGCCCCTGAAGCCGTGATTGTGAAGGAAATCACCGTTATGGATCTTTACCTGTCCATTGCTTTTGCCATAATTATAATATCCAGCAGTTCCGGTAGCCCCGGCCGGTCCCTGTAGTCCCTGAGGGTCTGCCGGGTTTATTTTTGCATCCAGCATTTTATTTACAGCTGTTTCAGTAGGCCTTGTTATCGAACCAACAGGAGCTGTTGCCAGCACAAAGGGGAAACTGTTTATTTTGGCAAGTGCAGCAGCATCGCTCGTACGGATTGCCACCTGGTTAAGCCATTTGGAAGTATTCAGTATGGTTACTGCACCCGCCAGGCGGATGCTGTCAATGTAGCGTTGTGTAACGGGTAGATCCGTGCTATCTATCGCAATATTGTAACGGTTCCTTCTTTGCAATGCCCGTGCAGACAAGAACTGGGATGGATTGACGGTGGAAAAGCCATTGAAAGATTTGTCTTTAAGTTTTATGATGTAACGTGTAAACTGGGCATTCCCTTCAGTGACAACAGAGCACAGGATCAAAAAGGCAAGTAGTTTTTTTTGCATAAAGGCGAATTTCATTTGCCAAATTTAAACGATTAACGGCTTAAAAAGTTGTGAATGTGTTTTCATGGTTAAATACGAGCTGGTGGCAAGAGTTTGTGATAGATACCCGGAAGTCGGCAGGGAGCAGGGTAGGGGAGGGGCGAGCTTGCAGAGCCGAGGATAAAGTGTTTTCAAGTGTTTAAATAGTCTTTTATTTTATCGAAGATTGAACGAAGAATAAACGTAATATTAACGGAAGATTATCGAAGGATCAATGATGTTGCAATAAGGATACAATAAGGATGCTATAAGGATGTAATATTGGATTCAATAAGTGTCTTGTAATGAAAAAACTTTAAGTTATTAATAGCCGCAGGTATGGCTTCAGAAACTATTCATAGAGACAAATTTTGATTTACACCAAGTTTTTCGTTCAGGGTTATGATCGATGAAGATGGGAGGATAACTTCGTATATTTATTATAGCGATAAACGTAACACACGAGCCTATGATAACATAAATTCAGACAAAAGCAATACGGCATAGTGTCTTTAGTAATTACCATACCGGACTATCTTCAAAATATGTAATTTGTACTTATGCAAAATATATCCACACTGTTAAAAATTGTTGTTTGTTTTTCTTCTTTTTTCTTACTAACATCTTCTATCCCAGCACAGAATGTTTCTGTAAACGAAATTATTAATACCGAAAAAATGTACGATTTACATTTTACGGATGCCAAGAGAGATTCCATGCTAAACCAACTGAACGCTAACCTGCAGTTGTATAAATACCTGCATGGATTCAATTTGCATAATAGTGTTCCCCTTCCAAACTGGTTTGATCCTGAATTGCCTGCAATGAAATTTGATACCAAACAACAGCCAATTAACTGGAATATTCCTGCAGGGGTTGTAATGCCTGCTGATACAAACCAGTTGGCGTTTTATACAATTGCCCAATTGTCTTCTTTGCTAAAACATAAAGCAATTACCTCTGTGCAGTTAAGCCGTTTTTTTATAAATCGTTTGAAAAAATATGGCGACACATTGCATTGTGTTATAAGCCTGACGGAACAGATAGCCATGGAACAGGCTAAACAGGCCGACGCAGCTTTTGCAAAAGGCATCATTAAAAGTCCGCTGCAGGGCATACCTTATGGGCTTAAAGATTTGTTTGCAGTTAAGGGCACCCGAACCACTTATGGCACTCCAGCTTATAAGAACCAAGTGATAGATGAAGATGCATTCGTGTACCAGCAACTTGAAAAAGCCGGGGCTGTATTAATTGCAAAATTATCTATGGGGGAGCTAGCGATGGATGATATATGGTTTGGCGGACAAACTAAAAACCCGTGGAATTTACAACAGGGTTCTAACGGATCATCTGCGGGCTCTGCCTCAGCAACCGTTGCAGGACTTTTACCCTTTGCTATAGGTACTGAGACCTACGGCTCTATTGTAGCACCCTCTGCCGTATGCGGTGCAACTGGTCTGCGGCCCACATTTGGCAGTGTTGCCCGAACAGGTGGGATGAACCTAGCCTGGACCTCCGACCGTATCGGGCCAATTTGCCGAGATGCTGAAGATGCTGCAATGGTATTTGCATCTATACATGGTAGTGATGTATATGACCGTGCCTCACGAACAATGCCTTTTAATTATAGGAGTAATATTGATCTCAAAAACATAAAAGTAGCATACGCAAAGAACTACATTGATTCCTTACCTGGTAACAGCGCAGAAAAAAGGGTTATTAAAACTTTGCAGGATGCAGGTGTCCAGATTGTGGCTATCGATTTCCCATCCAACCTCCATACGAGTGACCTGCTAACAACAATTTGGGCTGCTGAATCAGCTGCGGCTTTTGACCCTCTCACAAGATCCGGAAAGGATAGCCAAATGGTGCAACAATGGCAAAGCCGCTACCCAAACATGTTAAGAAGTGCACGGTTTATTCCTGCAGTTGAATATCTTACTGTATGTCGTTTACGCTACATGGTTATGCAGCAGGCCTTTCCATTATTGAGCAAGTACGATATTATTGTTGTACCCAGTATGGCCGATGAGCCTATGGCGCTTACCTGCCTTACAGGCAATCCATGTATCACATTGCCCGCTGGGATAGCTACGGACGGGAGTGCGCCACCCAGCATTACTTTTATAGGTGGTAAATTATACAGTGAAGCAATAATAGCTGCGTTCGCTGGAAGGTTTCAGCAGCTAACCCTTTACCACCAGCAACACCCCCCTATGTTTATAAGGTGAACCACGACTTATTGAAAGGTTAATATTCTGCCGGAAAACTTTATAGATAAAGTAAATTAAAAGCCTAACAGAGTGCAGGAGATTTAGCACTTTGGCGAGTTGAGAAATAAAAGACAATCCATCCTTATGCTAAAATTTATACTTTCTGTATAAATTACAAATACAAATCCCCTTCTTACAACTTATTACGTTTTCCGTTTTTAGGGGAAAGGTATCTTACGTACA
>JBDSEE010000069.1:0-4661 GCA_039920245.1 Ferruginibacter sp. | reverse complement strand
ACTAACATTTTATTGCTTGGTATAATGTAGATATGGTCAGGTTCTACTTTCATATCATCCAATATTTCCTTAACAGGTATAGCAGTAACTTTTTGAAGCAGCTCAGGCAACATGCTTTCATGTGTGGGATGCAAATGCTGCACCAGTACATAAGCCATCCCGGAATCTTCTGGTATGGCCTTTAGTAATTTTTTGAATGCATCAAGGCCACCTGCAGAGGCACCTATGCCGACTACAGGAAACAAGTTGCTGGAGAGTATTTTGGGATCGCTATTATTTGATTTCATGTTGTAGGCTTACTGTGATAAAACAAAGTTCTGTATAGACGGCTGGGTATTATTTTGAGCTGTAAGGTCAATAGCATTCATTATTAAATTTTTGAGTTGGTCAAAGTCATTGGGTTTGCGGATATAATATTGTGCGCCAAATTCATATAAGTTATTTACAATAGAGTCCGTAGCAGACGTGGATAGTATAATTACCCGGATTGACTTTAATAATTCACTTTGTTTTATTTCCTTCAGGCATGTCATACCATCTTTGCGGGGCATATTCATATCCAGGAAAAGAATGGCTGGCAATTGGTCAGTTTCATTTAGCAGGGTCATTAATTTTTCCCCATCATTCACCACATTCACTAAAATTTGTGCATTCAATTCTGACACGGCTTGTTTAAAAAGCATGCAATCATCATCATCATCTTCTGCAAGCAAAATAGTAATGGGTTGTTTCATTTCTTTTAATAGATAATTATGCAATTTGCAAGCTACAGATATGATGATATTGATATCGTAGTATTTTAATGAATTGGAATCTTACAAGGTAACTCATATTAATCAGGGAAAGAGTTCTTATTCTTATATCCGGATTAATATAATGTGAAGGCAGAAATATGAAATAATGAGGGATAAATATGGAGAATAAAGGACAGGAATTGTGCCAGTGATTTTGAGTATTCACTAAAAGTTTAATTGTTAATATAGCAGAGCTTCTTTATTATATTTATTTCTGTAGTCGATGGGAGACATACCAGTAATTTTTTTAAAAACATTCCTGAAAGCTTTGCTGTCATTATACCCCACCTCGTACATCACTTCATTTATATTTTTGCGACTGCTCTCAAAACTTTTTTTGGCTGCTTCCACTTTCACTCTTTGCATATATTCTGCAAGTGTATTGCAGGTTGCTTTTTTAAATCGCCTTTCCAGGTTACGCCGCCCTACGGCCACTAAATTGGCAAGCTTATCTACTGATATTCTTTCTGCGAAATTTGATTCAATAAATTGCTGGGCTTTTTTTACAGGCTCATCATCATGCGCCTTTTGTCCTTCAAAAATGATAAAGGGTGATTGGCTATAACGGTCAATGTCGATCATGAAAGCCTTTGAAATAAAAATGGCTGTTTCTCTTCCGGCATATTTTTCTATAAGGTATACCAGCAGGTTTAAAAAAGAGTAAGCGCCACCACTTGTATAAATACCATCTTCCGCCGTTATTATTTTATCATTCACCATTATTACATCAGGATACATTTGCCTGAATTCATTTGCTGCTACCCAATGTGTAGCACATTGCTTTCCTTTTAATAATCCAGTGGCTGCGAGAAAAAATGAACCTACACAAAAACTTGCCAGCTCGGTCCCATTTTTATATTGTTCAATCATCCAGGGAATGAAAGCTTTATTTTCTTCCATAGCTGTAGCCATGTCTCCATGCATGGCTGGTATGATGATGAGATCCGTTTTTTTTATGTCAGTAATAAGGCAATCAGGAACGATGGTATACTTGCCATCACGCTGGCTTATTTTTTTGTTTAACCCTACTAATTGTACTTTAAAAATAGAAGGTTGCCTGAGCTTATTGCTGAAATTATTTACTTCAGAAAGTATTTGTAACGTGCCATCAATATTGGGTAAGCTTGTATGGCCCTGGGGTACCAGGATTGAAATATGTTTCATGAATTTTTTTTAGGAGCATCAAAAATATAAAAAATCCTTGTCGTAATCAACCCCTTAGATTGCCGTTTTCATAACCTTCCCTTAATATGGAAGCCGTTAATTTTACTGCAGCAATTCACCTGATTTAATTTTACAATATGCAAAATCAATTTGTTTCGGATATGGAAATGGCCATTGATGATTTTCTCAAAACACTCTCATTTTTTGATGCCAGTCAAATAAACCAGGTTTATTTTGATGATAGATGGACAGCAGCTCAGGTTGCCGATCATGTTTTAAAATCTCTTGAAAATATTCCACGGGTGCTTTCGGGCGAGTCAATTATTTCGGACAGGGACGTGTTTCTACATGTCAGCACTATCAAATCTATTTTCCTTGATTATACTAATAAAATGCAATCACCGGAATTTATATTACCATCAAATGATCCTTTGGATATAAAGCTATTGTCAGATAAATTGAGTGCCGTAAAGGGGGAGCTAACAAATGTGTCAACAAATACTGATCTCTCATTGTTATTTACAGGTTTCAAATTTCCAGGTATGGGAGAGCTAAGCGGTTACGAATGGATTTGTTTTGCAGCATGCCATACCACAAGGCATTGCAGGCAATTAAAAAATATTTATGCTATTGTAAATAAAAATGAATTCATGGGTTCAGGTCTTTAATAAAAATATTTTTAACCAATGCCGCAAGGCAAAAAACTAAAATCATGGCAACTATAAATCCTTATTTAAATTTTCCAGGTAATACTGAAGAAGCTTTTAATTTTTACAAATCAGTTTTTGGCGGTGAATTTTTAATGGTACAGCGCTTTAAAGATACACCTGAAGCAAGCCGTGTTCCTGATAGTGAAAAGGAAATGCTTATGCATATTGCATTACCTGTTGGAAACAATGTTCTGATGGCAACTGACGCCTTGGAATCTATGGGACATAAAATAACTGCAGGTTCTAATTTTTCTCTTTCTATTGATGCAGACAGTGAGGCCGAAGCCGACAAACTTTTCAATGGTTTATCTGAAGGAGGACAGGTTACTGTGCCGCTGGCTAAAGCTTTTTGGGGAGCATATTTTGGAATGCTCACTGATAAATTTGGAATACAGTGGATGGTAAATTATGATTATAAAAAAAATAATCCTGCCTGATAACAGGCTTTGGTAAGTAATAAAAAAACCGGAAACATTTGCTTCCGGTTTTTTGTTGGGTTACAAGGATTCGAACCTTGACAAACAGAATCAAAATCTGTTGTGCTACCTTTACACCATAACCCAATCTTAATACGTTTTTTACTTTGGGAGTGCAAAAATAGGGTTTGCTAAAAAATGTTCCAAATGTATTTTAAAGAAGTCAATGGTTTATGAGCGAAGGTCAATATTGATTATTAATTAATTCGCTCCTTTTAAAATATCTTTTTTTCAACCATATTTCAAACAAAGGGTCATTGAAATTATTTTTTTTACCAATGACATCAATTATTTCATGGTTTTGCAGGGTAGATTTTATCCGGGTAATATTGGCTGAAGTGCCAAGATCGTAACCTTTTAAAACCCTGCTGCTGCTGAAAGAAGTTTCTTTGTTGCACATGGCTTTCAAAAAATTTAATTGAAAATTAGTAAGCATATCTACTTCTTTCTGATATAGGATAGTGTACTGGTCAAGCAGATCCTCCACAGCGCCTTCAATGTTTGTTGCCTGCACAGTTTTAGCAGTATGCTGCCATACGGCCTGGCTCAGTTGCTGCACATAGTAAGGGTGGTTTTCCATCATTTGTGCTATGGCGGCAGCATATGGCATGGAGATTTTTTTACCTGTAGCATTAAAGCGTCCGGTGATATATTTTACCCAATGGCTCTCTTCTATTTTTTCAAGAAATAGAATTTCTCCAAAGCGGTAAAAAGGCATGCTGCTTTTAGTGAAAAAATCCATAATAAGATGGCGACGGCTGCCATATAACACGTAATTTGCTTTTTGATGTATTTGCCAGTGTGCTCTAAGTTTTTTCTGAAATGCCACTCCATCTTCCATGAAACTTATATTTTGAAATTCATCTACACAAACGATTACCTGGATATTTTTTTGTTTGGCTATCTTTTCCGGAAGATTAAGAACTTCGCCTATGTTTTTTTTTAATTCTTTCCAGTTAAAGGATAACTCAAATTCATTTGCGGCATCAGGTGATATAGATATGGAAGGTATTAAGTGTTTAAAAATGTTTTTTATATTCCTCACAGCATCCTCAATAGTACCGGATGTAGCTTTGATAATGGTTGAAGCATATAATTCTAAAAACTCTTTCTCATTTCTTACATTATATAGATCCACAAAACAAAAAAATATTTTTTTGTTTTTTCGTTTCATTTGTCCTGCTACATGTTGTATTAATGATGACTTTCCCCATCGGCGTGGTGATATCAGCATACAGTTAATGCCGGCATTAACCTGTGCTTCCAGCCATTTGGCTTCTTTGTTACGGTTGGTAAAATAATTTTCTTCCGCAAGTTTACCATAGTTAAAAGGCCTTACCATACAAAATGCTTTTTACAAATATAACAAAGTTGTTACAAACAAAGTTGTTACAAACAAAGTTGTTACATAAAACAATTGCAGCACTTATTCCTCATCTTCTTTTTCTTTCAGCGTTTTTATCAAATCCAGCGCTTCAGCAACTACATCACACATTATTGTAATAAGTGAGCCAGGC
>JBDSEE010000068.1:0-10232 GCA_039920245.1 Ferruginibacter sp. | reverse complement strand
AGCTACTCAATTATTCAGCGGCTGGGGTATGCTTGGGGGTAATGGATCCGGTGGTGTGGCTTATGCAGCCCATATCGGTGGCTTTGCAGCAGGTCTGGTACTTGTGAAATTGTTTGCAAAAAAAGTTTCACTAACACCTCGTTAATTGACAAAAGATTTCATACCAAAATTAAAGCGAGTTGTACATTCAGTGTCTAAAAAATTATTTGTATGAAAAAAATATCCATGCTTATTCTGTGCATTACAGCAATGAATCTTAGCATTTTTGCACAACAAAAACAAACACCTGCAACTCCATCTGCAACCAAAACCAAAGTAGTCACCATATCAAATCACGGCACTGCTGTAAAGGCGGTAGCAACTGCTCCAAAAGTTGTCACAACAAAAAATCATGGAACAGTTGTGAAAGCTGTTGCGTCTGCGCCAAAAAAGGCAGATGGTACCGCTGACATGCGCTATAAAGTAAACAAGGCTAAGGTGAAAACAACAGGGCCATTGAAAGCAGATGGTACAAAAGACATGCGCTACAAAGCGAATAAAAAATCTTAAAATCTAATTCATTAATTTCTTCCAGGCATCGGCAACGCATTCTATCAAGTGCGTTGCCTGCATAGCCTGCTGGGAATATTTCTCCGCAGCTAAATCTCCTGCAAGCCCATGAATATAAACTCCGAGGATTGCTGCTTCCGGCAGTGGATAGCCGCTGCTGATAAGCCCGGTTATAACTCCCGTTAATACGTCACCCATTCCCCCTTTTGCCATTCCTGCATTACCAGTGCTATTAAAATATCCTTTCCCAAAAGGAGTGCAAATAAAACTATAATGGCCTTTTAGAACAATGTATATTTTATATTTCTTCGCAGCATCTATGGCCATCCTAATCCTTTCAAAATCATTGGTTGGTTTTCCAAATAATTTTTCAAATTCTTTCGGATGTGGAGTGAGTACCGTTTGCGGTGGGAGCTTTTCAAGAAGGGTTTTATCAGAAGCCATTATATTTAATGCGTCTGCATCCAATACGAGCGCCGGGTGTTTTAAGAAAGAATCTTTTAACCATCTGGCATGGTGTTCATGAATACCAATACCAGGCCCGGCACCAAGCACAGTAAATAGGTCAGAAGCGTTAACCTGCTCAATGAAATCTTCTCCTCCGGCTACGCACATGGCTTCAGGCACAGTGGTTTGCATAATATCAAAACCTTTTGCGGGAATAAAACAAGTGAGTTTTCCTGCTCCGCATGCCAGGCATGCTTTTGCAGCTAATAACGCTGCACCCATCATCCCATAGCTGCCAGCCGCAATTGCGGCATGACCATAATTTCCTTTATGGGAAAATTTATTTCTTGGCAGTAAAATTCCTTTCACAAGTTCAACATCCAGTAATTCCAACTCAGTTTCAGGATCATAATTTTTGCTTAGGCCAATATCAAGCATGTGCAACTCACCAATATAATTTTCATTTTCTGCTAATAAAAAAGCCAGCTTCGGTTGTTGAAAACTCAATGTAATCTTAGCATTTATGATAGCATAAGCGGTGGAGCTTTTGTCACTAAATAATCCTGAAGGGACATCAATCGCAATGCGAATATTAGAAAGGCTATTTATATATTCTACAACTTCTTTAGAGCGTTCTATTAATGGTTTATTTAAGCCGGTACCAAATAACGCATCAATAATGATCGAATGGGAACCGATCTCTTGGAATGGTGTTAACGCTTGTATGAAGTGGATCTTGCTGGTTACGAGATGCAACTCGTGTAGGTAAAATTGAAAGGCATCGCTCCCGGGTTTTCCAGTCTCTAAAATAGAAATATCTACATCCGTTTTATTTTTTACCAGCATCAATGCCAGTGCCAGACCATCGGCACCATTATTTCCTTTGCCGCAAAAAATATGAAATGGGAGGGAAAGCAATTGTTCTTTTTCAAGCCAATTGAAGCAAGCTTTGGCAGCCCGATATACAAGGTCAACTTGTGTGACTTCCTGCTCCTGCATTGTAAATGCATCCCACTCCTTCAACTGGCTGGCATCAAAAATTTTCATGATATAAAAGTAAGAAAATGCTTGCGCATCTTGTAAAAGGAGAGGGGCCGAAAAAATGTTATTCGAATAATTCTAATTTATTTTTTGGACGGCGGCCATCAAGCCATTTAAAATTCTTTAGCCGATTGGTTCCAGCAGGTACCTGGTTCAAGGGGTACAATATACCTTCTACATTATTCTGAAATTTCACTTTGTTCAGTTCTTGTTTTTCGAAGTATAGATCTATAACGTCCCCGCTGCTGCGATTCATCCCGACATAAGCACTGTCTTCATCCTCCGGATAAAAAATACTTTCGGCAGGCGATCCTTTTACCCTTACATAATCGATTATGCCTTTGATGAAATATGCATTTATATTACGCCCTGCAACCTGGTTATAAAGATTTTCGTCCGTTTTATTTATTACCATGCCGTTATTAAAAACATACAATCTTTTTGGCTGTTGTTTTTCTGTGAACATATAAATCGTATCACCAGTTAACTGTGTTTTTCCGTTCCAGACGACAGGGTCCTTAAATAACCTGAACACTGAGTCTTCTGTAGAATAGTAAAGGCTGTCGGCAACCGATTGTAATGAATCATTAAAAATACGTACATGATGAAAGGCCAGGAAATACCGTATACTATCCTGATTAGATGCATTACTAAGTGTAATCTTTTGTAGTGTATCCTGCTTTATAATAGTATTATGTGTGACTGTATCATATTTTCTTATTCCTGAAAAAAGCGTGTCTCCGGCAATATAAGTGCTGTCTGTTCCCCGGTATAATATCATGACCGGCTTTCCTGCAGCCAGAAATGAATTTTTAAATTTATCAAGTAAAATAATATTACCAAGAACTGTTACTTTGTTTACACTATCTACAAGTTTTCCATTTTCCTGCACCTGTAGGATTCCAGACTTTTCTTCATAAGCCATTTTTTTTCCTGAAAGAGAACGGGTACTATCAGTATAAGCTGTATAGTCATCGGTTATAGCTTCGCCGGTTTCTAAATTATATGTACCCGATTTAGTATTAATTGTGCCCCCTTCTTTTGTTTTAATTCTTGTAGGTGAAATGAATGTCGCTGTTTTAAAGAAAGTATTATATAATAAGCTATCAGCAACGATATCATATTTTGGGTCGGTCAAATGAACATACTGTTTAAAATACACATCCTTTGTATCTGAATAATAAACAGCATTGGCACTCGTCAACACTGTAGTACCATTCACCACACGACCGCCATTCTTATAACTTGCTATCCCTGTTGTAAGATTATATTCAAGATCATCGGTGTATAAAGTTCCTTTACCATCCGTAAGCTTTACATTCTTTTTTATGTAAGCAATTCTTTCGTTGCCAAGATACTTCAGGTATTGGCCATAAGTGTGCACACTATCCGCATCATTGATGTGAACGTTGCCAAATACTTCGGCTACCCTGGTAAGTGGATTCAAAATAATACTATCCCCTGAAAGGGTTGTATTGCCTTGCTTCACTTTCGCATTTCCGCCAGCAAGAATCTGCAGTGTTGTAAAAGCATCAACAACTTTTTGGCTAAGGCTGTTACCGGAAAGGATAGTGATTTCCCGGGTAGAATCTACAGGCTGTTGTGCATACAGATAATTTCCTGAAAAAATAATCAGGATGATTATTAATAGAAATTGATATGAAAAAATGTACAGCTTCATAATACAGCGTTGCTGCAAATTGCTGATTTTATCTTTAACAGAATCACAAAGATTATTTATCAATCTTTTACTTTACGAATGTAATATGGTGAATGAAGTGTATCCGGTAATGGAACCATTAATGGTGGATTGGTTTGTTTTTTTCCAAAGACAGAGATAGACACATATCTCTTTGGATTGATCCTGATATCATCAAGCAGTAGGTTCAACTTATTTCCTGTGCTGGCAAGGTTTTCATAGAACTTTGTATCGTTCAGAAATTTACCAATTGAACCAGAATCGCTTCCTATCCTGGAAACTATTTTCTTCATGTCATTGACCGTTGCGTCTAAAGTATTCAGGGTCTTTTGAATTTCCAGTTGGGATAACTTGGTAGTTGTTTTATCCAGGTTAGATATTACACTGTTTATTCTATCATTGTTAGTGGCCAGGTTACCTGTAATTGAACTCATATTGTTCAATGATTTTGCCAATGCACCGGTTTGGGAATTCAATAATTGTTGCAATGATGCAGAGGTATAAATCATCGAAGTTGTTATCCTTGTAAGATTTTCCAGGGTTTGGCCGATATTATTTTTTGCTCTCGGATCAATAACATTATTTACGTTACCTATTAAAGAATCCAATGACCCAACAGCACGTTTAACCTCGTATAAAACAGGATCTACTTTTTTCAATACATCATCAAAAATTCCTGCATTGGCTTCTGTGAAAATGGTGTCTTTATTTTGTAAATTGGCGACAGCATCGCCTAATTTTATTTCTATACTTGTTGTACCAATGGGATTTGGTTTTATCAAGGCTATAGAATTTTTTGGAATGTTTATTACCTTGGTGATATTAAGCTCCACCTTTATCCGGCGCATATCTTTATCCGTACTTATTTTGTACACGGTACCTACCTGTAATCCGTTTATGATGATCGGGTTTGAGTTCTGCAGGCCCTGCACATTTCCATATATACCATACAAAATCGTGTTTTTGCTAAAAAGTCTTTTGCCTTTTAGGAAGTTAAAACCGATAATGAGTAACGTGATTGAAACGATTGCAATGGCTCCAACTTTTGTTTCATTCGAAATTTTCACTAGTAAATGTTTGGTTATCTAAGTTTGCTTTTGGGGTATATATTATCAAAGCTAATATATCCAATTGGGATGCAAGATATTAACCAATTAATCAGCCAAAAAAATTTTTTAAGAAATGGTTGCCGTCAACGACTGCTTAGTTTAGGATTTTCCATTTGTTCCCTGTAGCGTAAAACCGCCTTGGTTATTGCTTCTGCAAGTTCCTGCTGACCTGAATCGCTGTTAAGATATCGTTCGTCATCGGGGTTGGAAATGAATCCTGTTTCAATAAGTATAGCCGGCATATTTGTAGCTTGTAATACCCAGATTCCAACCTGCCGTTGATTGACACCAAGGCTGGCCCTCCCAGTATTTTCCACTTCTTCATTAACTAAGGTAGCCATGCGGTCACTTTTTTCCTGGTAGCGTTTGGCATACACCTGGGCTATGGCACGGCCTTCGGGTGTATTGAAATCGAAATTATTTATGGAAGAATCAGCACCACCAGTTTCAATATTAAATTCTCCTTCACCTTCCATAATAGCTTTAAGTTTTGCACTGGTTTTATGTGGGGCAAATATCCAAACACTGGTACCTTTTCTTTTTGTGGGAATTTTAAAATATTCATAAATGGGTTCTTCCACCTGGTATGGGTTTGAATGCTTTTTTTTCTTTCTGCCTTTGCCGGTATAGGTTACCTTATAGCGGGTTACCATCTTAGTGCCAATTTGCCTGCGACCCGTTTTTAAATCTACTGCGTCCGCATGTATGCACAGAAATAAATCTCCTTTTGCATCATTTGCAATTTGTGCTTTTTCCCTGGGATTCTGGTAAATATCAGTAGTACGAGTTGGGAGAATGTTCACATCGGGCAATTGCTTTTTTAATTCAGTTACTAATTTTTTAGAGATTGAGAGCGTGATATCTTTTTCTTTTGACCTTAAAGAATTTTCATAAGTTCCTGTTGCCCCATTATCATGGCCACCATGCCCGGCATCTACAACTATTGTTTTAATTTTTTTGGGAACCTGTGCAAAAACTGGAACAGCAAAAGATAAACATATAAATAACGAATTATGAAGCAGCTTTTTTATTTGCATAGAATCTTAGAGTTTTATGGGTTTGTCATAATGTTTCATAATCACGTTTATGTTTAATAACTATTTTTGCTGCACCGGTTTATGAACATTCGATTCAAAGTTAATGTAAAATATTTTTTAGCATGTATCTGTACGATCATGTTTTTAATATTAACGTATCCTGTAAAAGCCACTACTATTTCGTCAAATCATTTTCACATTAGATTAACTAACGACACTATCCCCATCAAAAAAAACATTTTCAATCCAAACCTGTCTAACAGGACTGTAAACGTTTCTACAGCAATAAAAGATACCCTTCCGGTAATAACTTCCGCTGATACTTTTAGTTTTAAAACATCAAAGGGTGCATTGGATGCACCAGTTGTTTATCATGCCGATGATTCCATGATATTGGATGTACCAGGTAAACGTATTTTGTTATATGGAAAGGTTTCATCAGTAAAATATAATGATAATGAACTTACGGCTCCTCATATCGTGTATGATCAAAGAACCAATCTTGTAAAAGCAATTTTTGTAAAAGACAGTATTGGAAATGTGATTGCCTTTCCCACTTTTAATCAGGGTGATTTCAAGACGATAAGTGATGAATTGGAATTCAACATGAAAACAGGGAAGGGTTTAACAAAGGGTACCTATACACAACAGGGTGAGATGTTCGTATATGGAGAAAAAATAAAGAAAACGGAACCTGATGTCTTTTATGCGCTGAGGGGAAGATTCACAACCTGTAACCTTGATACACCACATTTTGCATTCATTAGCAGTAAGATAAAATTTGTAAATAAAAAATGGGCTTTTTCTGGTCCGGTACATCCAGAATTTGAAGGAGTTCCCCTTCCTATTTACTTACCCTTTGGTATTTTTCCCTTGCAGCAAGGACGGCATTCCGGCCTGATTGCGCCGAGTTTTACTGCTAATGAACAATTAGGACTTGCACTTGAAGGAATAGGTTATTATAAAATAATAAGCCCATATTGGGATGTAATAACCAGGGGAACCATATACTCTTACGGAGGCTGGACAGCTAATGTCAATCCGAGATATTTTAGAAAATATCGTTACCAGGGAAATTTTTCTTTGGATCTGCAGCGGTTTAAAACAAATTTTAAAGGTGATCCTGATTTTTCTGTTTCCCGCACTATGAATATCAGGTGGTCTCACAATGCTGATACAAAAGCAAGACCTGGTGTGAATTTCAGCGCCAATGTAAATGCGGGAAGCAGTAAATTTAATCAGCAAGTACCTAACAGTCCTATAAGAAATTTTACTAACCAATTGAATTCTTCCATTACTTATGCAAAAGTATGGAAGGATAAGCCTTATAATATTTCCGTAAGTGCCAATCATAACCAGAATACAACGCAGCGGCTCATTAATCTTAATCTTCCCGATGTAGCATTTAATGTAAATACACAATATCCATTTAGAAGAAAGGAGGTTATAGGTGAATACAAATGGTATGAAAACGTAGGGGTGGCTTTAAACACGCAGGCAAGGAGCCTTTCCTCATTTTACGATACCGCCGGGAATATTGGCAAGCAATTAATTGACAGACTGCAGTGGGGAGCGAATCATACTATACCGATCACTTTATCATTACCTCAATTAGGGCCGTTACAAATTTCGCCATCAATATCTTATGCAGAGAGATGGTATCAACAAAAATTTATCCGCAGGTGGAATCCTCTTACAAAGCAAATAGATACTACCATCAATAAAGGGTTTTATTCTGCCCGGGATATGGCCTTTGGGCTGGGAGCAAGCACACGTATTTTTGGCTTGTACACATTCAAAAATAAAAGGTTGCAAGCCATCCGGCATGAGATAAGGCCAAACCTGGGCGTGAGCTACAAGCCGGATATGAATAAACAGTTTTATTACACCACTCAAGTTGATACATTTGGCAATAAAGGCTCGTTTTCACAGTTTGACGGTAGTATATTCGGCGCTTTTGGAAATGGAAGATTTGCAGGTTTGAATTTTGGTATTGACAATAATATCTCTATGAAGGTGCATAGTAAAAAAGATACCAGTGCAACTGCTGTAAAAAAAGTTTCTTTACTGGATGGGCTAAGCCTGAACGGTAGTTATAATTTTCTTTCTGATTCCTTTAAACTTTCAGACCTGAGTGTTGCGGCAAGAAGCAATCTTTTTGAAAAAGTAAATATTACGGCCTTTGCAAATTTTAGCCCATACCAAACAGATAGCAGAGGAGAGCGAGTTGATAAACTTGTATGGAGTAAGCGTCCATTATCACTTGGTACACTCACCAGTGGCGGTGTTTCTTTGCAAAGTAATTTCAAAGGTGGAAAAACGGGCGATCCTAATGCTACTGTGAACACGCCTCAAAACGTAGATGCCAGTGGGTTTCCGCTCGATGACTACCAACGTGAAGCTGCATATGTACAAAGCCACCCGGGTGAGTTTGTAGATTTCTCTATTCCATGGACATTGGATGTAGGCTATTCTTTAAGAGTGACCCGAGTGCGCAGGGCTGACTACAGTGGATACAAAAACGAATTATCGCAGGATGTAAACTGGAGCAGCACCGTAAACCTTACTCCAAAATGGAAGATTGGTTTGAACGGTTTTTATAATATTACTTCGAAGGAGTTGGGAACGATTAGCATGTTTTTATCCAGGGACTTGCATTGCTGGCAGATGGCAATCAATATCTCACCTGTGGGGCGTTTCAGGTTCTTTAATTTAACTATCAGTCCAAAATCGGCGATACTTCGTGACCTGAAAGTTAACAGAACCAGGTACTTTTATGATTTTTGATCTTTAGCAGTATAAGCATCCAGCATTATATTAAATACTTCAACTTTTAACTGTTTTGCTGTTTTTCCCAATGATGAAACCTGGGGAAGAAATTTCATTGACAATCTTGTTGGCAAAAGATAGAATGGCAGATCTATTGGCATAGCCTTTTTAGTTCCTTTAATAATACACGGGATTACATTTTTTTTTGTATCAACAGCCAGTTTAAAAGCCCCATCATAAAACGATTTTAAGGGTTGCATAGTTCGGTTACGGGTTCCCTCGGGGTATATACACATATGCATTCCTAAGGCGAGCACTTTCTTCATAGCTTCAAAACTTCTCACCCTGCTTTGTTCATTTTTCCTATCTACAAGCACGCTGCCTTGTTTGTAAAACAAGCCGAACACAGGAATTTTGGCAAAGGATGCTTTTGCTATTGTCTTATTTGCTCCGGGTACAAACGGTGCAGACAGTGGCACATCCAATAAGGCATTATGATTAAACAGCACCACATAATTTTCATTTTTTTTGAAGTGCTCTAAGCCTGATATTTTTAAAGGGCAGGAGATCAGCTTTAACCAAATTTTCATCCATACCCTGGAAATATACAGGAAGTAAATTTGTCCTTTTTTGGGGTCCTTAAAAAAATGTACAAACATGGATGGAATGAATATCAAAAGGAATGTAACTATAAAACTTAGGATACCCCAGATTGCCCATATGCGGGCAAATATATTTTTCAATGTCTTCATGAAGTAGTTTGTGGTATTGCAATTTTCCAATTGATTGGATCAAGTCCATTTTTCATCAATATTTCATTGGTCTTAGAAAAATGCTTGCATCCGAAGAACCCCTTATCAACAGAAAAAGGTGAGGGGTGGGCAGCTCTTAAAACGTGATGATTGGTCTCATCTATTAATGCTTGTTTTTCCTGTGCAAAGCGACCCCATAGTAAAAAAATAACTCCTTTTTTTCCGTCAGAGATTTTTTTTATCACTGCGTCAGTAAAATCCATCCAACCATATTTTGAGTGACTGTTTGCATCTCCTGCTCTAACTGTAAGGCTTGAATTTAAAAGAAGTACGCCCTGTTGCGCCCAACCGCTAAGATCTCCATAGCCATATGGCATTTCAATACCAGTATCTGATCTTATTTCTTTAAATATATTTTGTAAGGACGGGGGCAACTTAACCCCTGCTGGCACCGAAAAACTAAGTCCATGTGCTTGTCCGGGCCCATGATAGGGATCCTGGCCAAGGATCACAACTTTTACATTTTCAAAAGGGGTCTGATTAAAGGCATTAAATATTAAAGATCCAGGGGGATAAAAAGTCTTGTTAAGAGCTCTTTCTGTTTTAAGGAAAACAATGATCTGTTGAAAATACAGCTTATTAAATTCATCTTTAAGCACATTTTTCCAGGATGGATGAATTTGAACCTCCATATATTTTTGAATGAAAGTAGTAAATAAATAGAGGTTATATAAATGAAAAAAAGCGGATATGATAATCCGCCTGGTGATCCCGATTGGATTCGAACCAATGGCCTACAGCTTAGAAGGCTGCCGCTCTATCCAACTGA
>JBDSEE010000067.1:0-11368 GCA_039920245.1 Ferruginibacter sp. | reverse complement strand
TTCATTCTTCTCATGCGTTTTTTCAATCTTATCGAGTTGTGCTTTTTCACGCACTTTCGCATTCTTATCTTTCTTAGCCCTTTGGAATAATTTCTTATCTATTACCACACCTTCTGTACCACTTGGTGCTTTCAGTGACGCATCTTTTGCATCTCCTGCTTTATCACCAAAGATTGCACGAAGCAATTTCTCTTCCGGCGTAGGATCGCTTTCTCCTTTTGGAGTAATTTTTCCTATGATGATATCACCTTCTTTAATGGTGGCTCCAATGCGGATGATACCATTCTGGTCAAGATCCTTTGTTGCTTCTTCACTTACGTTTGGAATATCTGGAGTCAATTCTTCTTCACCAAGTTTTGTATCCCTTACTTCAGTTTCAAATTCGCTGATATGTATAGAAGTGAACAAATCCTCTTTTACTACTTTCTCACTGATTACAATCGCATCCTCGAAGTTGTATCCTTTCCATGGCATGAAAGCCACTTTCAGGTTACGGCCAAGAGCAAGCTCACCATCTTTGGTAGCATAGCCTTCTGTAAGAAAATCTCCTTCAGACACTTTCTGGCCTTTTACCACGGCAGGGCGCAGGTTAATGCAAGTCTCCTGGTTGGTACGAACGAACTTGGTCAGTTTGTAAATAGTTAAATCATCTTCGAAACTTACCAGTTGCTGTATCTCGCTTCTTTTATAACGAACATGAATTTCATTGGCATCTACAAATTCCACCAAACCATCACCATCAGCATGTACCTGGATACGTGCATCACGTGCAGCTTTTCCTTCAAGACCGGTACCAACGATAGGTGCCTGTGGTTTGATCAATGGAACCGCCTGACGTTGCATGTTAGATCCCATCAAGGCCCTGTTAGCATCATCATGCTCCAGGAACGGAATCAATGAAGCGGACAAACCAACAATCTGGTTTGGCGCAACGTCCATGTATTGAACTTCATTTTTTGCAAGGATCGGGAAGTCACCTGTTTGGCGTGATTTAATCATGTCTTCCACGAAATTTCCTTTCTCGTCAATATCAATATTTGCCTGGGCAATTTTTGCTGTATCTTCTTCTTCTGCACTTAGGAAAGTGATCTTCTTCATGTCCACTCTACCATTATCTACTTTACGATAAGGCGTTTCAATGAAACCCATATCATTAATCTTTGCATGAACGCAAAGTGTGGATATCAAACCAATGTTTGGTCCTTCCGGAGTTTCAATTGTACAAAGACGACCGTAGTGAGAGTAGTGAACGTCACGAACCTCAAAGCCTGCTCTTTCACGACTTAAACCACCGGGTCCGAGTGCGGAAATACGACGCTTGTGCGTTATCTCACTCAACGGGTTAGTTTGATCTAAGAATTGTGATAACTGCGATGTACCAAAGAATGAATTGATAACAGAAGAAAGTGTTCTTGCATTGATCAGATCCACGGGTGTAAATACTTCATTGTCTCTCACATTCATACGCTCACGAATTGTACGTGCCATACGTGCAAGACCAACTCCGAACTGGGCATACAATTGTTCGCCCACTGTGCGTACACGACGATTGCTCAGGTGATCAATATCATCTACTTCACTTTTACCGTTGGTTAATAAAACCAGGTATTTAATGATTGCAATGATATCTTCCTTTGTCAATACTTTTTTATCCAATGGATAATTCAATCCCAGACGACGGTTAATTTTATAACGGCCTACTTCTCCAAGATCGTAACGCTTATCACTGAAGAATAATTTATCAATTATACCACGTGCTGTTTCATCATCGGGAGCATCTGCACCACGCAATTGCTTGTAGATATGCTGAACAGCTTCCAGTTCACTATTACTGGTATCCTTATTAAGTGTATTATATATTATAGCATAATCACCACTCACTTCTTCTTTCTGAACGAAAACACTTTTAGTGTCATTCTCAAGAATCATGGCAATGTTGCTGTCATCAAGAATACTATCCCTTTCAAGTATAATCTCATTTCTTTCAATAGAAACTACTTCACCGGTATCTTCATCCACAAAATCTTCAACCCAAGTGCGTAATACACGAGCTGCAAGACGCTTGCCCAATTGCTTTTCAAGGCTTTTACGATCTGCCTTAATCTCATCAGCCATTCCAAATAACTGCAGAATGTCTTTATCTGTTTCAAATCCTATAGAACGTAATAATGTAGTAACCGGGAACTTTTTCTTACGGTCAATGTAAGCAAACATTACATTATTAATGTCTGTTGCAAATTCCATCCAGGCACCTTTGAAAGGAATAACCCTTGCAGAATAAATTTTAGTTCCATTGGGGTGAACTGACTGGCCAAAGAACACACCAGGTGAGCGGTGCAACTGGCTAACCACTACCCTTTCGGCACCATTGATCACAAAAGTACCACGAGGTGTCATGTAAGGAATGTTTCCAAGAAACACATCCTGAACGATTGTTTGAAAATCTACGTGCTCTTCATCATTACAGCTAAGGCGAAGCTTGGCTTTTAATGGAACAGCATAAGTAAGACCACGCTCTATACATTCTTCGATGGTATAGCGTGGAGGATCTACAAAGTAATCCAGGAATTCCAGTACGAAAATGTTACGTGTATCTGTAATAGGAAAATTTTCCTTAAACACACGAAACAGTCCTTCAACATTACGTTTGTCGGGTGTTGTTTCTAACTGGAAAAAATCTTTAAACGATTGAATCTGGATTCCGAGCAAATCGGGTTGTTCTGCTAAAAGTTCAACTTTTCCGAAATTGTGACGTTTAGCAGCGGTTGATTTAGTTGCAGACATATTGTAATTAAAACGTTTAAGTGAAGGCCCTAACCGGGTTATATGCGATTCATGCCACTAACCCGAAATTAAAGGAGGGCAAAGTTAAGGGAAATCGGGGAATCGATTGTAGTAAAATAGAATTTTTTACCAAATTGGTAAGATTTTTGGTAAGCGACGTAATTTTGCAGGTCTAAAATGAGAATAGGGTTATAAAATCTTGAAATCCGGGAAGTCTATTTCTTCAATTTCAACAGTCTCAACTTTATTTACATTTGCCTTTGGAGGACCCTGGCTGCACCAATTTGTAAACTGTTTTATATCCCCAGAATTGCCAGTTACCAGTGCCTCCACTTTTCCATCGGCTGTATTTTTTATCCATCCAGTGATATGATTAAGTTCCGCTATTTTACTGGCAGAAGCCCGAAAAAAAACGCCCTGAACCTTACCATGTATGACCAATTTTAATGTAGGCATAAAAATATAATGAACATCCTTTATAGAAAAATTATCTCAAATTTCAGACCTCTACAAGACTTTTTAGTGCATCTACCCATTTTGGCTCTTCATTCAAACAAGAAATCATATGGTACGTTTCCCCACCAGCCTTCATAAAAATTTCTTTTCCTCTTTCTTCAATTTCTTCCAATGTTTCCAAGCAATCGCTGATGAATGCCGGGCAGAGGATTAATAATTTTTTAATGCCTTCAGACGGTAACTGCTGCAAACGAATATCTGTAAAAGGTTCCAACCAGCCTTTTCCCAATCTTGATTGAAAGGAGATAATAAATTTGTCTTTGGGGATATTTAATTTCTCAGTTACCAATCTTGTTGTTTCAAAAACCTGGTGGCGATAACATGTTGCATGTGCAGGTGAAGCAACATCGCAACAGTTTTCCTTTACCATACAGTGACAACCCGTTGGGTCTGTTTTCTTCAGATGCCTTGCAGGTATACCATGATAGCTGAATAATATTTTATCAAAAGGTTGTTCAAGAGAAGGTCTTATTTTTTCGGCCAATGCATTTATATACATTTCATTGTTATAAAAGGCAGGAATAAATTTTAACGCAAAACCATATTTATTCTTTTTGTAAACAGCTTTTGCATGTTCCACCGCAGTTTCATAGGATGACATTGCATAATGCGGATATAATGGTACAGCAATAACCTCTTCTACTTCGGGCAAACGCTTTAATATTTTTTCAAAGGCAACCTGGAGAGTAGGATTACCATATCGCATTGCAATCTCTACCGGCTCATGTACTAATTGCTGCAAAGCGGATTGTAATTGTCTCGTATGCTGTACTAATGGAGAACCTTTACTTGTCCAGATGGTCTTATATGCCTCTGCAGACTTGGGTGCACGAAAGGGGACTATGATACCCTGCACCAAGAGAACCCTTGCCAGATAAGGAATATCTATCACCCTGCTATCCATTAAAAATTCATTAAGATATTTTCTTACATCTTTCACCGATGTACTATCCGGCGAGCCAAGGTTCATCAGCAATATTGCTTTCTTATTATCGGGCATGTTTTTATTATAAGTTGCAAATGTACTGCTACTGAGTAATGAGCGCCAATAATGAATCAACTGATTTTGGTCATCGTTACCACTAACTAAACTCATTAATAGAAATGACAGTGCAATGACAGAGAAATTAGCATGCTGAAATGCATGCAGGTATTTTTGCAACAAACAACAAATCCATTCACAGATGCAACCTGATAACAGCAAAAGTTTCTCTCATTTTTATGTTGCCGGTATTAATTATAAAAAAACGGAGGCAGCTATTCGTGGTAAGTTTTCAGTGAACCAGGAACAATACCTGCAATTAATTTCCAATGGAAGCCAGACTGGCATCACAGATTTTTTTGTACTCTCCACTTGTAACAGGATGGAAATATATGGATTTGCGGAAAAAGCTAATGATCTATCAAAGTTAGTTTGCAGTGTTACAGAAGGCGACTACCAGGGATTTGATTCTATCTCATATATAAAAAATGGTTGGGAAGCTATCACACATTTGTTTCATGTGGCTTCTGGATTGGATTCGCAAATACTAGGTGATTACGAGATCATGGGGCAGCTGAAACAATCGGTAAAATTTTCAAAACAACATAACTGTCTCGGTTCGGGCCTGGAAAGAATATTGAATGAAACCATGCAGGCATCTAAAGAAATAAAAACCAATACCGGGTTAAGTTCAGGAACGGTTTCTGTTTCTTTTGCAGCTGTTCAGTATATCAGGCATATGTTCCCAGGCTGTATTAATAAAAATATCCTGATACTGGGAACCGGTAAAATAGGCAGCAATACCTGCAAGAATATCGTTGATTACCTGCCTGGCAATAAAATCACCCTTATGAATCGCAGCAATGAAAAAGCTATGTTGCTTGCAAAACAATTCCATTTACAATATGATGAAATGGAAAACCTGCAGGCATGCATAGATAGTGCTGATGTGATTGTTGTTGCAACCAATGCTGATGAACCAATCATAACAAATAAAAACCTGCATCCGGGTTCAACTAAATTATTGATCGATCTATCCGTGCCCTGCAATATTGCAAATGGTGTTCGCAGGCTGGAAGGCATGACGCTAGTGAATGTAGATGAACTGAGCAAAATAAAAGATGAGACCCTCGCAAAAAGAAAAGAAGAAGTTCCAAAAGCAAGAAGGATCATTGCAGAACATTTGGTTGCACTGAATGCATGGCAACAAATGCGTAAACATGCCCCATTGCTTAAGGCAGTAAAATATAAATTAGAGCAGTTATTTGAAAGTAACAGCACAGAAAAGGATACCTTCCCTATGCCGTTTCCAATTACAAACACATTATCTGAACAACAAATTCAGAGACTTGTAAATGGTATGGCCATAAAATTGCGCACCAATAATAATTTCGGGTGCCAATATATAAATGCACTGAACGATTTTATAGGTGCCCCGGTAAATTAAATAATGCAATCCATCATTAAAATAGGAACAAGGGAAAGTGAACTTGCCGTGTGGCAGGCAACCCTGGTGCAAAACCTTTTGAAAGAACATGGCTATCCTTCAGAATTAGTTTTTATAAAAAGTGAAGGCGATATAGACCTGCAAACACCGCTGTATGAAATGGGTGTACAAGGAATATTTACCAGGAGCCTGGATATAGCTTTACTAAACCAGCGAATTGATATTGCTGTTCATTCCATGAAGGATGTGCCTACACAATTACCTGAAGGACTTACCACAGCTGCTATTTTAAAAAGAGGAAATCATAAAGACCTTCTTGTATTTAATGAATGGAATAAAGATGCAGGACCCGATAATGATCAATTGATCAAAGACAATGATATAAGCACCGAGGATATATTATTTCACACTGATAAAAGCACACTTACAATTGCAAGCAGCAGCATACGCCGCAAGGCACAATGGCTGCACAGGTATCCACATCATCGAATTGAAAACCTGAGAGGAAACGTAAATACAAGATTGCAAAAAGTAAAAGACAGTACCTGGAACGCAGCCATATTTGCTGCTGCGGGTCTCGAGAGAATTCAATTACGCCCGAAATCTGCGATAGATTTAAACTGGATGTTGCCTTCCCCTGCGCAAGGAGCTATTACAATCGTCACAGGTGCCAGTAACGTTTTTTGTAAACATGCATGTGAAAAACTCCATGACCCTGTTACTGAACAATGCACCCGCATTGAACGTGATTTTTTAAGAACGTTGATGGGCGGTTGTTCAACACCAATAGGTGCATTGGCTGTTATGGATAAAAATGAATTTTATTTTAAAGGAAATATTCTTTCGCCTGATGGAAAAGAGAAAATTGAAATAGAACGTTTCCTAAAAAAAGAAAAAATTGAAGGCGCTGGAGCAACGCTGGCAAATGAAATACTCGCTAATGGCGGTAAGGAGATAGCTGATAAAATGCAAAAAAATGGCTAATATAAAAGTATTGAGCACGAGGCCACTCGAAGAGGATATATTAGAAGCAGCTATATCTAAGGGAATTGACCTGGAAATTAAATCATTCATCAAGACCGAGCTAATTGAAAACATAGAAGTGCAGCAGGAAATAGCACATGCATTTACGCTGATCACTTCCGTTGTATTTACCAGCATGAATGCAGTGGAAGCAGTTGCATTATTTATATTAGAAGAACAGCCGGGCTGGAAAATCTATTGCATAGGTAATACCACCAAACAACTGGTAGAAAAATATTTTGGCAAAGATGCGATTGCCGGTTTTGCAGACAATGCAGCAACGCTTGCAACTTTAATAGTTGCGGATGAACCTTTAGAAGTTGTATTTTTTTGTGGGAACCAACGCAGGGATGAACTGCCAAATGTTTTACGCAGCAATGGTATTGAGGTGGATGAAATTGTTGTGTATGAAACAATTGAAATACCACAAAAACTTAAAGGATCTTACAATGGTATTTTATTTTTTAGTCCCAGTGCTGTAAAAAGTTTTTTTGGTGTGAACAAAATAAATGACAGCACTGTACTATTTGCCATTGGTAGCACTACAGAAAACGAAATAAAGAAATACACGACCAATAAGATCATCATTGCTGATGAGCCGGGAAAAGAAAACCTTGCTGAGAAAATGATAGAATATTTTACATAATAAAAGAAAAAGAAAATTGAAAAACGATTTATTATTAAGAGCCCTGAGACAGGAAGTAGTGGAGCGGCCGCCGGTGTGGATGATGCGGCAGGCAGGAAGGTACTTACCAGATTACCTGAAACTAAAAGTCAAATATGATTTCTTTACCCGAGTACAAACTCCGGAACTGGCTACTGAAATAACATTGCAGCCCATAAACCAGGTAGGTGTAGATGCTGCTATAATATTTTCTGATATACTTGTAATACCCCAGGCCATGGGACTTGAAGTATTGATGGAAGAAGGAAAAGGCCCATCATTGCCCGTTGTAATAAGTAACCAGCAGGGGATTGATAACCTGCAAACCGAAGGTGTAGAAGAATCACTTAGGTATGTAATGAATGCATTGTCCCTTACTAAAAGTGAATTAATGGGGCGTGTGCCTTTGATTGGGTTTGCAGGAGCACCGTGGACAATACTTTGTTATATGGTTGAAGGAAAAGGAAGCAAGACATGGGAGAAGGCAAAGCAATTTGCATACACACAACCTTTACTTGCTCACCAGTTACTTCAGAAAATAACGGCTATCACTATCAGTTACCTAAAGGCGCAGGTAAAAGCTGGGGCAGATGTGGTGCAGGTATTTGATAGCTGGGCAGGCGCTTTATCTCCTGCAGATTTTAAAACCTTTGCACAACCTTATTTATTGCAGATATCCGATGCTTTGAAAGACGATGCCCCGGTAATATTATTTCCAAAAGGAAGCTGGTATGCATTGGAAGATCTAAGCAAGAGCAGTGCTTCCGGGCTTGGCATCGATTGGTGTGTATCACCGGAGATGGCGAGAAAATTAACTCACAATTCCATTACGCTGCAGGGAAATTTTGACCCAGCAAAATTGCTGGCTCCCATTCCCGAAATAAAAAAAGCAGTGAAGGAAATGATAGATGGTTTTGGAACGCAACGATATATCGCAAACCTGGGGCATGGCATTACGCCAAATGTTCCTGTAGATCATGCAAGAGCATTTGTAGATGCTGTAAAAGAATACAAACCTTAGATTGCAGGATGACAATTTTTTGTGCAAAATGACTAACACTGAAGCAATAAAAAATAAATGGATCAGGATCATCCATCAATTGCAGGATGATATTTGTGCAGCATTGGAAACAACTGATGGTAAAGCAATATTTATAGAAGACAAGTGGGAACGTGAAGGCGGCGGCGGTGGAAAAACGAGGGTTATCAGTAATGGAAATGTTTTTGAAAAAGGCGGTGTAAATACTTCCGTAGTGTATGGGGCGCTCACTGAGCCCATGCGTTCACAATTAAATTTGGCCTACAATGCTGCTGATAATTCCTGGTTTGCAGCTGGTATCAGTATTGTCATTCATCCTTTCAACCCCTTTGTACCAACAATTCATTGCAACTACAGGATGTTTGAAATCTATGATAAGGATGGAAACACACTGGACAATTGGTTTGGCGGCGGCACAGATCTTACTCCCTATTATTTATTTGAAGAGGATGCCAGGCATTTTCATCAAACTTATAAATTTGTTTGCGATGGTTTTAACCAGGGATTTTATCCTTTATTCAAAAAGAATTGTGATAACTACTTTGTAAATACGCACCGTAACTATGAGCGACGAGGCATAGGCGGAATATTTTATGACCACCAAAAACCGGGTGAGAAGATGTCGGTTGAATCGTGGATGAATTTTGGTAAAGCATGCGGGGAAGCTTTCACAACATCTTATATTCCTATTGTTGAAAAAAGAAAAAATATTTCTTTCACGCAAGCACAAAAACTTTGGCAGGAAATAAGAAGAGGACGGTATGTAGAGTTTAATCTTTTACATGACAAGGGAACTATATTTGGTTTAAAAACCAATGGCAGAACAGAAAGTATTTTAATGAGCCTTCCGGCAACGGTGAGGTGGGAATATGATTACAAACCGGAGATTGGAAGTGAAGAAGAGAAGTTGTTGGAGATTTATTTGGTCCCTAAAGATTGGATTTGACATAGGATCTAGGATGTCTGATTTCTCATGTAGGATTTATGATGTATGATTTACGATCTATTAAGATTGAGAAGTATATTTATTTGAAATAAAAATTTTATGGATAAGAAGACTCTCCAAATTCGAACAAAACAATTTCATGTTGATGTTATAAAGTTTTGTAGCGATTTTCCAAAAAATGCAGCCGGATTTGAAACAGCCAAACAAATAATTAGATCTGCCGGTTCAGTAGGAGCAAATTACCGGGCTTCAGCAAGAGCAAAATCTAAACCCGATTTTATTAATAAAATCCAAATCATTATTGAAGAAGCAAATGAGCTTACAGCCGTATTTACCGCCACTAATAAAACGGCAAAAGCAAATTATAACCCTCAAGACAAAAAATCATAAATCATTATGTATTTACAAAGAAGAAACAGAATTTTAAGAACAACGCCTGCCATCCGTAGCCTTGTTGCAGAAACTATTCTTACACCGAATGATTTTATTGCACCATTGTTTATTGATGAAGGTGAAAATATTGAACATGAAATAACTTCCATGCCCAATTATTATAGGCGCAGTTTAGACCTTACGGTAAAGGAAGTGCAGGAGCTCTGGAGCCTTGGAATAAAGAGCGTTCTGTTGTTTGTGAAAAGTAAAGATGAACTGAAAGACAACAGCGGCAAAGAAGCATGGAACAAAGACGGACTGATGCAGCGAAGCATCAAAGCCATAAAGAATGCTGTTCCCGGTATGTATGTAATGACAGATGTAGCACTCGACCCTTATTCATCATATGGCCATGACGGCATTGTAAAAGATGGCGAAATTGTAAATGATGAAACTGTAGAAGCACTTGTAAAAATGAGTATCAGTCATGCAGAAGCTGGCGCAGATATGGTCGCTCCGAGCGACATGATGGATGGCCGCATTGGTGCCATTCGTGAGGGCCTGGAAAAAAATAATTTTACCCGAACAGGCATCATGGCTTATAGTGCAAAATATGCTTCTTGTTTTTATGGTCCCTTCAGGGATGCATTGGACAGCGCCCCGGGATTTGGCGACAAAAAAACCTACCAGATGGATTATGCTAATCGTATTGAAGCTATAAAAGAAGCGCTTATGGATATTGAAGAGGGAGCAGATATCGTTATGGTAAAACCAGGCTTGCCCTATCTTGACATTGTGCGTGAAGTAAAAAATGCTGTAGACGTCCCCGTAAGTGTTTACAATATCAGCGGTGAATATGCCATGATAAAAGCTGCTGCACAGCGTGGATGGATAGATGAAAATAAAGCCATTATCGAAACTTTGACATCTATAAAAAGAGCAGGTGGCGATTTGATAGCAACGTATTTCGCAAAGGATGCTGCGAAGTTGCTTTCGTTATACTGGTTACTACTAATAAGTTATTAAATCAATTGTCATTTGTCATTAAAATGATGAAGAACCGCTTTAAACATAATGACTCATTGACCTAATGACAAGTACAAAAATCATGAATATAGAAAAAAGCAAAGCATTATTCGAAAGAGCTCAACGCTCTATACCGGGCGGGGTCAATTCTCCCGTTCGTGCTTTTAAAAGCGTGGGCGGTACACCTATCTTTATAAAGCATGCAAAAGGTGCCTACCTGTTTGATGTGGATGGAAATAAATACATCGATTATATAGCGTCATGGGGACCAATGATACTGGGCCACGCCTACGAGCCCGTTGTAAAAGCGATCCAGGAATATGCAAGCTATTCTACTTCGTATGGTGCGCCCACCGAACTGGAAATAGACATGGCAGAACTTATTGTGAGCATGGTGCCCAATGTGGATCTGATTCGCATGGTAAGTAGTGGAACAGAAGCTTGCATGAGCGCAATAAGGCTGGCAAGAGGTTATACTGGTAAAAATAAAATACTAAAATTTGAAGGCAATTACCATGGACATGCTGATTCCTTTTTAGTAAAGGCTGGTAGTGGAATGGCCACTTTAA
>JBDSEE010000066.1:0-5523 GCA_039920245.1 Ferruginibacter sp. | reverse complement strand
CGATATTAAAATTTATTTTTCTCCTGTGCTCAAGGTCTGCAGCTTTGGCAGCAGATTTTTCTGAAAATATGGTGGATGTATCTGACATTTTATATTTTGGTTACAAGCTACGGTACATTGATCAACTGCGGAGGCGTCGCACTCTTCATCAGTATATCAATTATATGCTTTTTTGTAAAGGTACAATGACAATGTCACTTGCAGATTATCCAGGAGCTACGCCCGTATATCATATCGGTTCAACAACTTTAGAAAACTTAGTCCTTAAGAAAATATCACAGCTTATCTTACTTTTTCATATTTTTTTTCAAATCTTGCAGCATTTATTAATTATCCCCGTATATCATGAATATCAGAAAGAAATTGGAATTTTAATGATTGCAAAAACTTAATATTTATTAAAGCAAGGCAGGATAAATAATCAATTTGGAAAATGTAGGAGACATGATAAAGGGTTGTATGCGGCAGGATCCAACTTGCCAGCGGATATTATACAACAGGTACAGGGCATTTGCATGTAAAATTGTGTTCAGGTACATATATCGTTATGACAAAACAAACGATATCGTAACAGATGGCTTTGTAAAAGTTTTCCGGGGTTTTTCAAAATTCAACATGCCAAAAGATAATGAGTGTGAAAAAGTATTGATGGCATGGTTAAAAAAAATAATGATCAACACGGCCATTGATGACTTGCGTCAAAATCACGTGTTGCCTGTAATTGGTGGAATAAATGAAGATGTATGGGCGATAGCAGAAAAAGCTGATGAAGCTGACCAACAGATTTTATACAAGGATTTAATTTCTATAGTAAAACAACTGCCCGGGAATTACAACAGCATTTTTAATTTATATGTGCTGGACAATTATACCCATACGCAAATAGCAGAGATGCTTGGGATTTCTATTAGCACTTCACGTTCTTCGCTTAGCAGGGCCAGGAGCATGTTACAGGAAAAAATAAAAGAAATGGAAGAAGGAAAATTATGCAGGATTTAAATAACGATATTGAAGATATTTTTCGTCGGGCAAGTGATGCATATCCATTGAAAGATGGGGAGGATCGCTGGGAAGAAATTTCCAGGAAGCTTGATAACAATGCTGACACCGGGCCAGGTAGGAATTTGTTATGGAAACAGGCGGCAATTGTATTGTTATTGACCGTTGCTTTTCTTGCTGTAAATGATGGACGGATTAAAAAGAGTTTTAAAGCCTTGAGTACTGTTTCTCAAACAAAACCATTGACTAATAAAAATGAAATAGTAGGTGATCATTCAAACATTAATGTGGATGTAAAAATGGGGCAGCAAAATAACAGAACGGATATTCCTGTAATTATAGCCAATTATAAAAATGGTAAAATATCAATGGTGAATAATTTGCCTGTTGACAAGGAAAATATTTTATCCGTTGTTCAACATCCGTCTGGAAAACCATCACTTGATAAAACATCACATGATACATTAACAACTGGTAGTGAGAATAATATTTCAGAAACGGAAAAATTGTTAGAGAAGCATGAAGGAATTGTTGAAACAGGAAAAATTACACCCGATCAAGCAAATAATATTACAGCGCCTAAACCACAAAAGCCAGCCCGGCAACAAAAAAACAGCGGATTATTTTATGGCATATCTGGTGGTTTTAATACCAGTGAAGTAAAATCAGGTGGCTTCAGTAAGCCCGCATTGCAGGCAGGTGCAATAGTTGGATACAGGATTAATAAAAAAGTTTCTGTGGAAACCAGTTTAATATTATCAAAGAGAAATTATAAGTCTGCCGGAGAATATTTCAATATGAAGAATATGCAGGCCTCAATGCCTGTGGGAATGAACATCATGAGTTTAACAGGCAATAATACCTTTTTGGAAATCCCCCTCCAGGTATCATATCATGTTAAATTGGATAGCCGTAAAAATTTGTACATAAAATCAGGGGCGAGCAGTTACATCATTCGCAGTGAAAATAATCAATACAAAACAATGCTGAACGGCGTGGAAGGCAGCATGGAAGGCAGTTATCATGAAAATAAATTTTACCCGGCAGCAACATTAAATGTGGCTGTGGGTTTACAGAAAAAAATATCAACATCAATAGGAATAAGTGTGGAGCCTTTTATACAATTGCCGCTTAAAGGCATGGGTGTGGGAGAACTTCCTTTTAAAAATGCAGGATTGCGGCTGATCCTATTTCACCAAAACTAGATTTAATAAAAATTAAAAAAATAACAGCGTGCTGAAGGATAATCATATGCCCAGGCATTAACAACATAAATTTTTTATTCAACATTTAAAATTACGAACATGAAAAAAGTAAAGTATTTAATCTCAGCGGGTTCTTTAGCACTCGTATTAATTTCCTGCGAAAAAACTATGCAGGAAAGCAGCGATGCCGTTGCATTAAGAGCGGACAACAATAATGTACAGGCTGCAGAAAAGAGTAGTGCCGGTTATGTTTATACATTAAACAACCAGGCCATAAACAAGGTAATGGCATTTTCAAGGGATGCATCAGGGCGCCTGGAATATGTAGCAGCATATCCTACTGGTGGTGCAGGTACTGCTATGGGAACTGGTAGCCAGGGAGCACTCGCCTGGTCTGAAACATACAATCTTTTGTTGGCTGTTAATCCAGGGAGTAATTCTGTAAGTTCAATGAGCGGTACCGGATTACAGCAAATCTCCACGGTATCTTCCGGCGGCACGAGTCCCATAAGTGTAACTACTTACAACGATCTTGTTTATGTATTGAACGGAGGCGGAACAGGTAACATATCGGGTTTCAGAATGTCGGCCGATGGCCATTTAACAGCCATAGCCAGTTCTACCCGTTCGCTCAGTTCCAGTAGTGCTGGACCTGCGCAAGTTTCATTTGTAAACGATGGGCAAGTTTTAGTGGTCACCGAAAAAGCGACCAATCATATTACTACTTATACTGTAAATGGTGCTGGTTTAACAGGAACAATGACAGTTACAACATCTGCACATCCCACTCCATTTGGATTTGCTGAAGGTAAAAATGGGATCATCTATGTGTCAGAAGCTGCCGGTGGTGCGGCAGGGCAAAGTGCCGTATCAGCATATCGTGTAAGTAGTAATGGTATGGTTACCCTCACTGCTGGCCCTGTCATGGCCAATCAATCAGCTGCCTGTTGGGTTGTTACTAATAACAATGGTAAATATGTTTATTCTACTAATACAGCCAGTAATACAGTAAGCTCATTTGCAACAGTAAATTCAGACGGTCTAACTATATTATCTGCTGTAGCGGCAATGACGGGGGCAACACCCATAGATGCATACATGAGCAATAATTCTAAATATCTCTATGTGCTGAATTCAAGTAGTCACAACATCGGTGGTTATGCAGTAAACACTGATGGTAGTTTGAATTATATAGCGGAGGCTGGTGTCTTGCCCGCAGGAACAGTTGGTTTGCTGGCCAAGTAATTTTTTTTAATCATTCAAAAAGAGGGAATGCATTGCACTTCCCTTTTTTTTTGCAATGAAATCAAAAAGCCGTTCAGGAAATAGTGTTTTTTATTATATCGATCTGCAATAAAAATCACAAAATGGGAAAATATTTTCAACGTTTTTGGCCCAAAAGCCACACTGAAATCTGCATTAAAAAAGAAGTTGGTCATAATACATTGTATGCGAGGTTTCTGCGGTATCAAAACTAATTTAAAAAAAGTGGCCTAATATTTTCTTATTTTGAAATGGTCTTACGACGGGGTGTTTTTAAAGATTCTGAGATTATACCCAAATCACCTGATACGGGTAATGCCGGCGAAGGGAATTAGTAAGAACCAGAGGCTTCGGTTTACACTGAAGCCTTTTTGTTTTTGTATAACCTCAATTGGCTACCTTCCTTCCAGTAAACTAATTTTCTAAAAATCTTTTACACGGCTATCATTCTTCAAATCACTCCTGGCTATTATTTTCTCTCACGTAAATGAAACATTCACTTTAATTGGAAAATCATTTTACGAAATAGTTTGTTATCTTTCATTTGCCGTCCCCCCGTAAACTAAACTGCTACAACCTACCGGCTTTTTACACTTCGTCATAACACCAATTTGATAGGCATGCCTATGGTCTGCTGATATTGAAATGACATCATAATATTAATGGCAAATGTTTTTGCTGAAATTTAAAAGTAAAAAATGAAACTAAATTTTTTATTGATCGGGCTGGCTTTCATGCAGCAGGTACAATCGCAATCCTATCAAAAGATACATCGCAAAGCCATCGTTGTGGACACTCACAATGACATCCTGATGAAAGCTGCAGATAAGGGGATCGTTTTTGACCGGGACCTTACTGGTAAAACACATACTGACCTGGTCCGCTGGAAAAAAGGTGGACTGGATGTACAATTGTTTTCTGTGTATTGTGATGGCGACCTTAAAAATTCATATGCTTATGCCAACAGGCAAATGGATAGCCTGGATGCTGAAGTAGCACGCAATCGGGATAAAATTATAAAAGTTGCCAATTACGATGAACTGATAAGAGCAGTGAAACATCACAAAATTGCTGCTATGTTTGGTGTGGAAGGTGGCCATATGATAGAAGATGACCTCGCTAAATTAGAAGCACTTTTTAAACGTGGTGCAAGATATTTAACCCTGACCCATAACATCGCACCTTCATGGGCAACAAGCGCTGCTGATGAAACCACTAATCCAAACCTTCTACACAAAGGACTTACAGATTTTGGCAAACAGGTAATACTGCGGATGAATCTGCTTGGGATGTTGATTGATGTTAGCCATGCCGGCGACCAAACTTTCTGGGACGTGATTGGTTTGAGTACGAAGCCAATTATTGCCTCTCACAGTTCAGTTTACCGCCTTGTGCCGCACCGGCGTAATTTGAAAGACGACCAAATAAAAGCGATTGCGAAAAACGGTGGCGTGATACAGGTCAATTTTAATCCAGGGTTTATTGATAGTAGTTTTTCAAAAAAAGAAAGGGCTTTTTTTAAAACACACGCACAAGAAAAGGATTCCCTTTTGAAAGCTGGTGTGGATGATTTTTACATGCAGGATTACCTGGTTAGAAAGTATCCGGGTGAATTAGAGACTATTCGTCCAGCTCTATCAATGCTAATTCAGCATATAGAATACATTATTCAATTAGTTGGTGTTGATTATGTAGGCCTGGGTTCTGACTTTGATGGGATTACTGTAACTCCCCAAGGGTTAGATGATGTGACTTCTTATCCTTTAATTACAAAAGCGTTGGTTGAAAAAGGTTATAATAAGAAAGATATTTTTAAAATCCTCGGCGGGAATTTTTTAAGGGTTTTAAAAGCTAATGAAGCAAAATAGCGATCGTTTGTAAGCAATTCAAACACAAGTTATATGTCCCATTCAAAAACGGATGAAGGTTTAAAACGTGTAATTGGTGTGCGGGGGCTTGCGCTTACCATTATAAATTTTACGATAGGTGCTGGCATTTTTGCATTGCCGGCTATTGTAAGTATTCAAATGGGAGCATTTGGCGTATTTGGTTATAT
>JBDSEE010000065.1:0-7035 GCA_039920245.1 Ferruginibacter sp. | reverse complement strand
CCTTATTAAAATCTTTAACCAACACGGTACTGGGATTATCTCCCACCGTAAAGTCGGTTTTGGGTCCAAAATAATTATTGGTACTGCCCAGCTGTACCGATACCACGCCGGCATTTACGGTAGCCAGGTCAAGGTTGCCATCCCCGTTTACATCGCCCACCGCCAGGGAAACAGCAGGACCTCCAACGGCATAAGCCAAAGCTGAAAAAATGGAGAAGTCTCCCCCGCCATTGCCCTTCAGCACTTGTACCTGGTTAACAGCTACTCCCTGGTTGTTGGTGTATGATACTCCCGCAACTACATCAAGTCTGCCATCCTTGTCAAAGTCGCCCACAGTTAAATCTAAGTTTGCGTTAGCAGCTCCCAGTTGCTTATAGATTCCAGTATTGAAGCCTCCGCTGCCATTGTTCAGCAGCACCATTATCCCGGTGCCGCCTGAACCCATTACCACTATATCAGGCTTACCATCATTATTAAAATCGCCCACTGCCACCCGGGTGTTATAAATCATGGGGGCATAGTCCGTTTTGGGTAAAAATCCCCCAATGCCATTGTTCATCAGCACCGATATCGTGCTGTTGGCACGGCCGTTTGCTGTAACGAGGTCGGGTTTGCCGTCTCCGTTAAAATCGCCGACCGCCATTGAAACAGGCCTGCCCCCAACGGCATATAATATACCGGTGGCAAAGCCGCCGCTTCCATTATTCAGCAGCATCGATACCGCGTTAGGGCTTCCATTTGTCTCGTTGTAATGTGCCGTAACCAGGTCAGGTTTGCCATCCCCGTTAAAGTCTGCTTCCACAATACCTTGCGCTGCGGTGGGACTATTTGTGGCGTAAAGGGCCGGGCAATACGCTTGCGCCCTGGTTTTGCTGATACCCAAAAAGGATAGTAGCAATAAAATGAGCAGCCATCGTGCGCTGCCTGAAGTTGTGAAATAGGAAGCCGGGGCAGCGCTTTGAGTAGAGATAAACATAATGAATAACTTTATTAAGTAAAAGAATTAGATACAACAATGTGGTCAATACTTGAACAACCTTATGCAAAACACTACCATTTTCATACAAGCATTGTTAAGCGGATTTTGATACGGGCATCAAAATTTTACTATGCCGGAAATAGTTTTATGCGTATAGCTTTGTTCCCAAGCCTCAAGGAAAAAAATTAATGGGAGCCTTAGGCCTATTCAAAAAATGTTTTGATGAAAAAAATATTGATAGCAGAAGACCATTCCATTGTAATTAACGGGCTGAAACTAATTGTTGAAAAAGAATTTACAGGCTATGTCTCGCAGGTTGTAAGCAGTATGGCAGAAATGATGAAGGCCTTAAAAAATAACGAATACAACCTTGCCATACTGGATATGCAGTTACAGGACGGGGTATCGCTTACCATTATTCCAGATATCCTAAAATTATATCCTTCGCTGCCTATACTCATGTTTACCGGGTATGCCGAAGAAATGTACGCTCCACGTTTATTTAATTATGGCGTGAAAGGCTACCTGAATAAAAATTCCGAAGAGAAGGAAATTATTTATGCGGTGCAAACTGTGCTTGCAGGAAAAACTTATTTCAGTGAGAATTATAAAGAAATACTCCTCGGAAAAAATGAAAGCACTTATGCTATAAAAAACCCTTTTGACTTACTGTCGCAGCGGGAGATGGAAACAGCATTGTTATTGCTGCAAGGAAAACGCAGTTCGGAAATATGCTCGGAGCTAAACATTCAGCCAAGCACCGTCACTACTTATAAGATTAAGATCTTCACTAAACTGGGCGTAAACAACGTGGTTGATTTGGAGAAGCTTGCTAATCTTTATCATATAGGCCCCTAAATCCCCTGAAGGGGACTTAAAAGCTCATGTAATTTTATCAGGCGCTTGCGATTGTTTCAGCTTTAACTCTTCTATCTTCTTTTTTATTTCGTCTATTACATAATTAATTTGATTCATTACCTGTTCGTTTGAAAATCTTATTGTCTCTATTCCCAACTCATTCAACGTAACATCTCTTTTAACATCATAAGCCTTGTTTTCTTTTGTTGAATGTATATCACCATCAACTTCAATGATAAGTTTTACTTCATGACAATAATAATCTGCTATATATTTCCATACAGGATGTTGTCTTCTTATCCTTAAACCAAGTTGATTCCTGCAAACTCTTTCCCAAATAATTTTTTCAGTTGGCGTCATGTTTTTTCTCAATGTCTCAGCATATTGAAAAATTATTTTCGACGCTCCATAATGCATATTCGTCACCATTGTTGAATAAAGATTAGCGCTATGTAAAAAACATTTAAAGTCCCCTTTAGGGGATTTAGGGGCAGGGCAACGAAAAACTAACTTTTGTTCCAACGCCTGCCTTGCTTTCCACGTTTAGCTTACCATTAGCAAAACGGAGTAAGTCTATAATAAGCATATAACCCATTCCCCAGCCTGTTTCTTTGTCTGTGCCATCTTGTGAAGCCACGGGGTTGAGATTGTTTAGTGAGGTAACTACTGAAGCTTCCATTCCTACACCGGTATCTTCAACTTGTACCGTAATAAAACTTTCTGAAACAACCGCCTGTATTGTTATCGTACCACGGGTAGTGAATTTGTTTGCATTGAGTAAAAGATTATGGAGTATTACTTTTATGAAAGTTGGATCATGTGTAAATGATAAACCGGTGGGGATGTTACAAACGATATCATTGTTTTTTACAGCAGCCATAGGTTTATGAACCATAACAATTTCATTGGCCAGTTCCCTGATATTTATATTTCTTACAAGGAGCCTGAATGTGCCCTCATCCAGTTTTATCCATTGTATAAGGCTTTCGCCCAGGTATAATAATTGAGCTGCCGTAGTTTTTATTTCGCCACTGCTTTCTCTTGCTGTTTCCAAATTAAATTTATCTGTATCGTTATAAAGGTGCTCGGAAATGTTAGCAATAAACCGTAGCGGAACAAGCATATCGTGCCCCAATAACCCAATCAGCCTGTTTTTGAAAATACTGTTCTCTTTCAATACGCTCAGCGCCCCGTTCAAATCCAGTAATGTTTCTTCCAGCTCAATATTTTTATCTGACAATTCTTTTGTATTATCCTTTATTATTCCTTGCAACCGTTTATTGTTTCGCTGTAACCGGATGATTCTAAAACGAATGACTGAATAAATAATAATCCCCAGTAACACAATAACCGATAACCAAAACCAAACTGTTTCGTAATATCTTTTTGCGATATAAAATTTAAACTGAAGTGAAGAAAATTGGTTGTGCAAAAGACCGTATTGGTTCTTTATTTCCAGCACATGATTACCACCTGTTAATTCATTCAATTGAATTTTCCGTTCGCCGGCAGCAAGGCGTTGCCAGGAACTGTCATTATCTGTCCGATAAAATATATTCTGGCTGTTTGGTTCAGCCCATAAAGCGCCGCTCACATACCAGGTTTGCGTTCTTTCATCTTTTTGAAAATGAGTATTAGCTTCAGGCCTGTACTTTTTCCTTTTTGTTTCAACGGCGTCAATAAAAAGCGGATAAGGTGAAGGGTTAGGTAATTCATTCACCTTAACTCTCACCAATCCCTGTAAGGAGGGCAGGATAATATCGTTGTTTGGCAACCGGGTGAAAGCGGGCTGACAGCCACCATTAAATTCATTGGTAAGTAATCCGTCATTTACATCAAAATACTGGTACAACAGGGGCATTGATGGCGTTGCGCAGATCTGCAAAATATTATTCCTGCTAAGCCTGAAGAGCCCTTTATTAGTAGGGACAAGAAAATTATTGTACCCGTCCTCTATAAAGGCATGACTGTACAATAAGTATCCTTTATCGTCAACCGGCAACTTAAATAATTTGTTTTCTTTCAGCTTGTAAAGAAAAATGCCTTTCCCATAAGTAGTGATCCACATTACATCAGCACTGTCCACATGTATATTACGCACCTCTGAAACCTGGTCAACTGTTAAGACACGAGTGAGCTTTTTTGATAGCGTATTAATAAGGAATATTCCCCGCTTGTTTGCTCCCACTAACCGGCCATCCCCCTTTTCAGCTAAATAAAAAAAAGAAGAAGAGTCGCCGTCAGTTCCGTAAGAAATTAATTCCCTAACGTTTTTATGATCATCATAACCTAAAAATTTGCTGGTTGATACCCAAAATTTTCCACGCTTTGCTAAATAAAATGTAATCGGCAAATTGCCATCCTTAACCGGGTAGCGCTCTATTTTAACAGGCTCTTCAATAGAGAATCTACCGGCTACGCCTCCTGTAGGCAGCCATATATTTTTTGATGAATCAAGTCCTAAGTTTAGGAAGTAAGAATTTGTTGGTATTACCTTTTTGCTGCTGCCTGTAGTAAGATCGAAAAGTAGTGCGTGGGAAGTAAAAATATGATTACTGTCAGTGAGGACTGTGGCGTAAGTATTATTCAGATCACTGGAAATATTGTTGCCATCATTAACCAGAGACTTATAGACCCGGAAGGGCGAAAGGCGATAAATATGAACACCTGATGTATTTGTAGCAACAAACACAAATTTTTTATTGGGGTGCATGATAACGGAAGTGATTTCTGCAGGACGGTTACTTAATGCGGCAACGAATTTTGCGGAAATGATATTTTGTTTGAAGCCAATTTCATAAAGGCTATCGTTATTCAAAAGCAGGGGTTGGTCATTTAATTTATCATAAAAAAAAAACGGCTTACCCCTTTTTAAAACGCTGTCCGTTAGGGTTGTATTAAGAAGCGTTTTGTTACTAAGGTTGATGCAATATCCGCTGCAATCTTTATATAGAGCGTAGATAAAATCCTTCCTTACAATTAAAGCAGTAACATTTTTTTTTGTGGGCCAGTGATTTAATAATTGCTCATTATTAAAAACACCGATATGGGTTTTGGATAAACCTATCCAGGTGCTATTATTTACCCAGGCAGAATAATCAAGAGAACTAAATTTGTCAGCGTAGCGATTAGCAATTTTTGCCTCAAGGTTTAAATCAGCCAGGCTCCTTGCATTCGTATTGTAGTAGTTGGAATGGGCTAAATAGCCAGCCTTAATAACTGGCAAATTATTTTTTATTGAAAATATTTCGTGGGAAGTGTTACTCACTAAAACCTCTCCCGCTACGGTTGGAAAAAATTGCCATATCCTGATAGTTTTTAGGGAGGGTAAATCCCTTAAATCAAACACTTTGGTATTTGCTCCATCATATCGCACCATCCCGGCCTGGGTTGTTATCCAAAGAAAGCTGGTTGCTTTGTCAAAATACATACTGCCTGCAGAGTTTTGGGGCAACCCATTATTATCGTTCAGTATTTTACTCAAATACCAGTTATGGTTTAACTGAGCATAGGAACCAAAAGAAAAAAGGATAAGTGAAAGGCAGAAACAGAACTTTGGTCTCATTAGTTTATCTATATGACAAGGAGAAACAACGTAGACAAAGCTACAATATACTTTATTAAATAATTTGTCTATAGAAATAGGCGCTTTCGGGTTACAACCCGGGTTGCCAGGTTGGTTAAAATCAAAACTTACAACTGTAGAATAGGATTAATCAAAAAGTCACCGAAAGATTATGTACTCTGTAGTACGCAACGTCCCCGGCACAATCACATACCTTTGGAGAGACTTTGCTGGGAAATAGTTCCCGGAGTATGCCAACTCTTGATTATTGAGAATTCTGTATCCATATTAAATATTCGGGTACATTCAATTATTCATATGTACCCGTTTTGCCTGTTTTGGGTACATATACGTATTGATTTGTACCCATTTCGAGTATTTCGTAACCTGATTATACTTCAGTAATAACCGTTTTTATAGGCTCAGAAGGCTGAGCAATGGGAACACCTTCCATAAAGAACTTATAAAGCTGTTGATTAATATAAAAATTAGTAGTCCCTATTTTAACTTTCTGAAGCAATTGAATGTCAACCAACCGATTTAAATATTTTGCCGCTATTTTGCGTTTAACAGTTAAGTCTTTTTCTAAAAACTCGATTTTAGTATAAGGATGTTTAAAAATATTGTTTAACAAGTCCTGGCTGTAAACTTTAGGAAGACGAGTACGAAGTGTATTTTTACTCACTAATCGAAACCCTGCCAAAACCTGCTCTACCCAGTTTAGCTTCGTCCCACTTTTACTGGCGGAGCACAAAATCTAATATTATTTCCTTCCCTTTTAAACACAAGCCCTTTATCCCTAAAAATCTGAAATACAGTTTCCAACGACGCATTGTAGCAAATTGAAATGGATATCCTGGCATTGGCTGGCACGCAAGCCAAACTAACAATCTTCAGGTGATACCATCTGCCCATATCAGAAACAAATTCCCGCATATAGGCATCACTATAAACCCGGATTTGACTTTTCCAGGAAACAACGTCTGCCGTTCTTGCCTTGCGTACACTTAAAGTATAATCCTTTCTATTGTTTAAAGTATAAACAATAGCCTGCTCTCCTTCGCTAAGCTTGGCTGAATCCGTATTACTTTTAATAATAATTTTTCCGCTTATAACAGTAGCAACAGTATTGCTTCCGGGGTACGACTTCACATTCACATTTGCATCGGCCATGAACAGTTCCGCATGCTGAGTTCTCACATAAAATAGCTTGCCACTATCAGGCACTATGTCAAAAAGCGCTTCTCCAGTTAGCAAAAGGGAAAGGCTTTTTTTAAACCTAACAGGTATTTTAATGGCAGAGGAAGCATTCAACCTCACTGTTGAGCCGTCCATTAGTTTAATTTGATATTGCTGACCGGCAGTCGTTTGAATGATATTATACAGGCTAGTAGTATCCCCCGGGCTAATGGTGTCAGTGCCTTTATATGCTATAACACCCCGTTCCGGTTGTAGAATGACAATGCTTCCCTGTCTTGCAATTTCACCGGTGGAACTGCTGCTGTCTAAAATTATTTTGCGTTTATCTGCAAGCGTTATCGTGCAACCAAACCTGCTGGCCGGCAAGCCTTCTGCTTGGTTGGTTTCACCACAATAAATTTCCTGCTGGGCAGGCTTGTTTGTATGCTTTGCA
>JBDSEE010000064.1:0-8283 GCA_039920245.1 Ferruginibacter sp. | reverse complement strand
CGTCACATGTTTACTGTACTCGATAAATACGCCGTGGAGTACAATGGCAGGAAGAGAAGTGGTGTAAAACATTTTGAACCATCACCACAAAAACAGGAGGCTTAATCATGGCAAAAGCAAACGAGATAAAATACCTCACAGCCATTAAGGCTGAGAAGCGTCCGAAGAAATACTGCCGCTTTAAGAAAATGGGCATCCGCTACATTGACTACAAAGACGGAGATTTTCTAAAAAAATTCCTTAACGAACAGGGTAAATTATTGCCACGCCGCCTTACAGGAAACTCATTGAAGTTTCAGCGTAAAGTGAGCGAAGCAGTAAAGAAATCACGCCAGATGGCAATTCTGCCGTATGTGACGGATTTATTAAAATAATTTTTTTTCAACCACCCTAACCTTTAAATAGAGAAAGTTGCGCTCTTAGCGTGATTGGGTAAAAATGCAAAACAATGCAGGTAATATTAATACAGGACGTAAACAACTTAGGTGGAGCCAATGAACTGGTAACAGTGAAAAACGGTTATGGCCGTAATTTTCTTATACCTTCAAAACTGGCTATTGAAGCCAGCCCGAGCAACCTGAAACAACTCCAGGAAAAAATAAAACACCAGGGGAAAAAAGAAGCAAAACTTCTTGCTGAACTGAATAGTGTAATTACTGTTCTGACAAATGGTGCTTTAAAGATTGGTGCTAAAACAGGTACCAGTGGTAAGATTTTCGGTAGCGTAACTTCTGTTCAGATAGCTCGTGCTATTAAAGAACAAAAGGGTTATGAAATTGATCGTCGCCGCATTCACATTATTGATGAAGTGAAAGAACTGGGAACTTACAAAGCAAAAATTGATTTTGGTAACGGCAACGAAACTGAAGTTGAATTTGAAGTAGTAGCAGAATAAGATCGTCTATAAAATAATATTTAATCCCGCTGATGCGGGATTTTTTTTGTTTAAAGGGTTAATAAGAATTCTTTCAGGAGTTTAGGTTCAGCCATTATTTTAATGCTTTTCTTTTCTTTTTTTAATTGATCATGCACAGATTCAGGGATAGGAACTTTTTGCTTGATAACAGGTTCAACCATATCATAAAATTTTACCGGGTGTGCAGTTTCTAAAAATATGCCGCTGCTATTTTTATGTTCAAGCAAATAATTTTTTAATGCGGTATAAGCAACAGCACCATGTGGATCAAGAAGATAATTTTCTTTTTCAAAAACATCTTTAAGTGTCGCCTTAGTTTCTTCGTCGGAAATGCTCACACTGCTCATAATTTTTTTCAGATCTTCAAGGCTGAACATTTCCTGTATGCGAACAAAATTACTTGGATCGCTTACATCCATTGCATTTGAAATGGTAGCAACAGCTCTTTTGGGTTTGTATATACCTGTGTCAAAGAAAGCAGGAACTGTATCATTTGCATTGCAGGCTGCAATAAAATGTTTTACTGGCAGTCCTGATTTATGCGCCAATAACCCTGCACATATATTTCCAAAATTCCCACTGGGTACTGAGATAACCGGGGGATTATTTTTATCTGTCCATTGTTTCCATGCAAAAAAATAATAAAATTGTTGCGGAAGCCAGCGGGCAACATTGATTGAGTTGGCAGAAGTCAAAAATATTTTTTTGTTCAGTGGTTCATCAGAAAAAGTATCTTTTACCATACGCTGGCAGTCGTCAAAATTGCCTTCCACTTCCAGTGCATGAATATTTCCACCAAGAGAAGTCAATTGTTTTTCCTGCACACTGCTTACTTTGCCGGATGGGTAAAGAATAACAACATCAATTCCCTCCACATTATAAAATCCATTAGCTACAGCGCCGCCTGTATCTCCGGAAGTTGCCACAAGCACAATGACTTTCTCTTTTTTTTCTTTTGCAAAATATCCAAGGCAGCGGCTCATGAATCTTGCGCCCACATCTTTAAAAGCAAGTGTAGGTCCATGAAATAATTCCAGTGAAAAAATATTATCATAGACTTTAACTAATGGAATTTCAAAGTTGATAGTTTCTTCAACGATGCGTTGCAATTCGTTTGGTGGAATTGAATCTGTAACATAAGAAGCTATCACACGATAAGCAATTTCGGCATTGCTGTAATTATCTATATTCTGAATAAAGTTTTTATCGATTTGTGGAATAAATTCAGGGAAAAATAAACCTTTATCCGGCGCCAGACCTTTAATAGTTGCTTCTTTAAAATCAACAGGGGTAGAGTTTTTATTGGTGCTGTAAAACTTCATGCATCATATTTTATTATGGAAGGAATTTTATTCCTTCATTGTTTATTTTAGTAACATAAGTTTTGTAATCAATTCCAATTTTGTTATAAATCTCAATCATCAACATTTCTACTTCCTTAGCAATACAAATATTTTCACTCAACATAAAAATAGAAGGACCCGAACCTGAAATTCCACCGCCAAGTGCTCCAGCTATTTTACTATTTTTCTTTACTTCATCAAAGCCCGGTATCAGCATGCTTCTTACGGGTTCAATGATTACATCTTCCAGCGACCTGCCAATGAGGGCTATGTCGTTTTTCATAAGGCCAGCTATCAGTCCGCCAATATTGCCCCATTGATAAATAGCATCTTTAAGCAAAATTTCTTTGCGAAGGATTTGTCGTGCATCAGATGTTTTTACTTCTATCTGTGGGTGCACAACGGTCACAAATAAATCAGGAGCAGGAATGCAAATAATATCCAGTGGAAAAATGGAGCGAATGAGTGAAATGCCGCCATAAATGCATGGTGCAATATTATCAGCATGCTTTACGCCGCTGGCAAGTTTTTCACCATTCATAGCAAATCGAACAAGATCTTCTTTTGAAAAAGTATTTCCCAGTAAATGATTTGCTGCAACTACAGCTCCTGCTGCTGCAGCTGCGCTGGAACCAAGGCCACTTCCGGGTTTTATGTGTTTATTAATTATTAAATCAAAGCCGATTGGTTTTTTATATTCCTGCATCAAGGCCAGTAAAGAAACCCCTGATACATTTTTTTCCGGTTCTGTAGGTAAATCAAATTCATCAAGATGTTTTATTCTTATCCCTGGTTCATCACTAAGGCTGACTTCCATTTCATCAAAGGGTTCGTTAATGGCCATACCAAGAATATCAAAGCCACAAACCATGTTTGCGGCAGTAGCGGGAACCTGGAGTTTAATCTTTGTTTGTTCCATGATTTAATGTCTTGCTGCACGGATAATATCTGCAAATACACCAGATGCTGTTACTTCGGCACCTGCGCCTGCACCTTTTACTACAATCGGTTGATCTACGTAGCGTTTTGTATAAAATAAAACGATATTGTCTTTACCATACAAATGATAAAAATCATGTGCAGGATCAATATGCTGTAATCCTACGGATGCTTTTCCCTGGTCGTATTTCGCCACGAACTTCAATTTCTTTCCTTCCGCAACGGCAGACTGGTAAATGTTTTTAAAATGTTCTTCTTCTTTTATCATAGATGAATAAAAATCATCCACGCTTCCTTGCATACAAACTTCAGGCATGAAAGAATTATTGCTGATATCATCCATTTGAATCTGGATGCCTGCCTCTCTTGCCAATATCATTATTTTGCGCATGACGTCTTTTCCACCAAGGTCAAGGCGGGGATCGGGTTCTGTGTAACCTTCGTCCTGCGCTTGTTTTACTACAGTGGCAAAAGCAGTTTTACCATCATAATTATTAAAAACAAAATTTAGTGTTCCGCTAAGTACGGCCTCTATTCTTGTAATTTCATCGCCGCTTCTGATTAAATCATTCAGCGTTCCAATCACAGGCAAGCCGGCGCCTACATTGGTTTCAAAAAGAAAATCTGCACTAAACTCATTCGCTAACTCCTTTAATCGTTTATAATTATTGAAGTCGGATGAGGCTGCTACTTTATTGCAGGCAACTATTGAAATGCTTTTTTGCAAGAGGCCTTCATAAAGCCCGGCTACGTATTCACTTGCTGTAACATCTGCAAAAACACTGTTGCGTAAATTTTTCTCTTGTATGGTTTGTACGAATTTTTGCATGTCAGCCGGCTCAGCTTCTTCCAGTTTTTCTTTCCATTGATGAAGATCAATTCCTTTATCATCAAATAGCATTTTTTTACTGTTAGCCAAGCCTACTAATCTTATATTGATTGAGAGATTTTTTTGCAAATATGATTGCTGCTGGGCAATTTGTGCAAGTAATCTTTTGCCTACATTTCCTGCGCCGGCAATAAAGAGATTAACTTGTTTATATGTGGTTTCAAAAAATTCTTCATGCAAAACGTTAATGGCTTTTTTCACATCTGCGCTGCCAATAACCACTGATATATTTCTTTCTGATGAACCCTGGGATATGGCACGAATATTCACACCATTTCTGCCCAGGGCGCTAAACATTTTTCCACTAATGCCTGAATGATTTTTCATATTATCTCCAACAATAGCTACAATGGATAAATCTTTTTCCACGATAAGCGGAAGCAATTTGCCTGTTTCTATTTCATAAATAAAAACTTCATCCACAACGGTTTTTGCTTTTGTTGCATTTTCTTCTTCTATGCCCACACATATTGAATGTTCAGAAGAACTTTGAGTGATAAGGATTACGTTGATCTGTGCATTTGCGAGAGCTTCGAATAATCTTTTTGAAAAGCCAGGGATACCCACCATGCCACTGCCTTCCAGGCTAAGTAATACAATTTTATTTACGCTGGAAATCCCACAAACGGTATTGCCTGTTTTTTCTTCTTCGTTGTGAATGAGTGTGCCTTCATCATCCGGGGCAAAAGTATTTTTTATCCATACGGGAATATTTTTATTCATCACCGGTTGTATGGTTGGTGGGTAAATTACTTTAGCACCAAAATGCGATAGTTCCATCGCTTCCTGGTAAGAAATTCTCGGGATCAGTTTTTTATTAGTAACAAGCCTTGGGTCAGCCGTCATCATACCAGATACATCTGTCCATATTTCAAATAACTCTGCATCAGTTGCTGCTGCTATTATTGCACTTGTATAATCAGAACCGCCCCTTCCTAATGTTGTTGTGTCAGCATTTTTATCAGAAGCAATAAAACCAGGCAAAACAAATAACCTGCTTTTTGTTTCCGAAAAATAGGAAGCAATTTTTTTATTTGATACCTGGAAATCTACTGATGCCTTTCCAAAACCAGAATCTGTGGTTATCAATTCTCTTGAATCTTTCCATTCGTTTTCCAGTCCAATCATATTAAGTTTGGCAGATAAAATGTGGGAAGATAAAATTTCGCCAAAGCTGATTACACGGTCTTTTATACGGTCTGATAATTCACCCAGGAGAAAAATGCCTCTGCAGATATCAGCTATGTCATTACATATTTTTTTAACCAGGCTTAGCAAAGAGGATTGGTGAGTAACCGGTATGATCTCTTTTATAACATTGATATGCCTTTTTTCTATTTCGGTAAGTGTTTCAAGGTAATCTTCATTTCCTGCTGCCGCAGCAGTAGCTGTCTTAAGTAATGCATCTGTTATTCCTCCCAGGGCAGATACTACAATAATGGAGGTGTCTTTCGCAGCTGCTTTTAAAATAATACCCACTACCTTATTAATATTCTCGGCATTTTCTACAGAGCTACCGCCGAATTTTAAAACCTGCATAAATATTTTGTTGAATGGTAAATTTAATTTGCCTCCTTTGAAGCAGTTAATGCCGGTTTTTTAATGATGATACAAACCTTAAGGATAAAACCGGACGTTGTGAACAAAGGATTTAAATTTTTAAACAGGTATATCCTAGTACTGGTAATATTGTTATGTGGTTATTTGATGTAAACATTGCTTTATATAAATTCTAAGATAATAAAATGAATTAATAAAAAACTGAATTAGTTAATTATACTTTCTTTAAAGATTTTGGTAGCTATTTAAAGAAGCAGGAATAACTATCTTACAAAAATGGGAGTTAATAAATATGTTGGCCTGGTTTTGTTTCTGATAATTTTTTTGTATGCATGCAAATCAAAAAAAAGTATACCTGCAAAGCCCACGATAGAAACAGCGAGTATCCAGGGGAATTTTAGCCCGCAAACAAAATTGATTTTTGACAGTACCATATTATCTAAGTTTATTGACAGCTTCCCAAAGTTTAATGGTATACAGAACGATTTTAGCTCATTTTATAAAAAAAGGAATTATGCTTATGCGTGGTTTGATGACAGTGGTATGATAGAGCAGGCAGGTAACCTATATAACAGGGTAAAAAATATAAATAAAGAAGGATTAGATAGCAGTAAGATATTATACCCGGAACACTTTAATGATTTGCTGGAAAATCCTTCGGGGAACATGCATGATAGCTCGATCATTTTTACGGAGTTAATGCTTACCGCTCAATATATCAATTATGCCAAAAATGTCTGGAGTGGCATCAGCGAAGAAAAAAGCCTTGAGTTGGAATGGCTGCTTCCAAGAAAAACCATTTCATATACAGCCACTTTGGATTCCTTATTGTCAGGTAAAGACCTGTTGGAAAATCCCCCTGTTTACCGGCAATATTATCTATTAAAAGAATACCTGCAAAAGTATAAGCAGGTTGAAAGTGCTGATACAGTCATAATTTCTGCCGAAAAAAATATTTATAGGAAAGGCGATTCATCACAAGTAATCCGGCAGGCAAGGTATAAATTATTTTTGCTGGGAGATATTTCAACAAATTCAGAAAGTGCTGTGTTTGACATTGAACTTATAACCGCATTAAAACATTTTCAGCAAAGGGTGGGAATAACAGAAAGCGGCAGCCTTAAAAAAAATGATATATCAGAACTAAATATTCCGTTGCACAGCAGGTTAGAAAAAATATTGGTAAATATGGAAAGAAGCCGTTGGGTCCCACAGGATGTAAGCAAGAATTACCTAATTATTAATATACCGGAATATAAACTGCATGTTATAGAAAATGATAGCCTGCTTTGGAGTATGAATGTAGTAGTGGGACAAGATCAGCATAAGACAGTTGTTTTCAATGGACAGATCAAATACATTGTCTTCAGTCCCTATTGGAATATTCCAGCAAGCATAATGAAAAATGAAACACTTCCTGCCCTTCGTCTTGATCCTAATTACCTAAATACACACAATATGGAATGGAACGGTAACACTATTCGCCAAAAGCCAGGGCCAAACAATGCGCTGGGGCTTGTTAAGTTTTTATTTCCTAACAGCCATTCTATTTATTTACATGATAGTCCGGCAAAATCGCTTTTTGATGAAACTAACAGGGCTTTTAGCCATGGATGCATTAGGCTTGCAGAGCCTAAAAGACTGGCAACCTACCTTTTACAGGATAATTCTTACTGGACAGAAAGCGGGATTTCGGATGCGATGCATGCAGGCATAGAGCGTTATGTAACCCTCAAAAAACCTTTCCCGGTTTTTATTGCCTATTTTACGAGTTGGGTTGACAGGCGGGGGGTACTGAACTTCCGTAAAGACATTTATGGCCGTGATGACAGGCTTTTAGAGATGATTGTTAACTAAAAAAGGCTTCTTATAAAAAGAATAGATTTTCAAATAAAAGATTACATTTGTAGTGCTTTAATGGTTTTAGTTTTCACTGTTTGCTGATTTGATTTTGTATTTACTATCGTTTTCAGTTCATTGTAGCAACTAAGGCATTAGCGTTTTTATTTAATTTTTAAAAGTTTTTTACAATGAACATTTATGTAGGAAATCTTAGTTGGTCTATGACTGATGAAGATTTAAGCAGTCTCTTTACACAGTACGGCAGCGTAACAAGTGCTAAGATCCTTAAAGACAAAATGAACGGCCGCAGCAAAGGCTTTGGTTTCGTAGAAATGGAAGATGATGAAGCAGCTAGAACAGCTATTTCAAATCTTAATGAAACAGAAGTGCAGGGTCGTAAATTGATCGTAAACGAATCACAACCACGTCAGGAAGGCGAAGGTGGCTACAAAAAACGCCCTAGCGGTGGTGGCGGTTACGGCGGCGGCGGTGGTCGTAGCAGCGGCGGCGGTTATGGCGGCGGCGGCGGTCGTAGCAGTGGCGGCGGATACGGTGGTGGCGGTGGTCGTAGCAGCGGCGGCGGCGGTGGTCGCAGCAGCGGTGGCGGCGGTGGTTATAACAGGGATTATTAATACTTTCGTTATAAAAAAATTCAACCTTTCAGCAGCAATACTGAAAGGTTTTTTTTATTTCTGTTTATTGGCATGCAAGTTCAAAAGATTATATTTTTCTATTAACTATTAGAATATTACTCCTATCTTCGTTATCCTTTTTTAAGGAAATAAACCCTATTG
>JBDSEE010000063.1:0-31105 GCA_039920245.1 Ferruginibacter sp. | reverse complement strand
AGGCGGACTAGATCCTTATAATCCTACGCCAGATGTTATACTACAGAAAGGACATAAAGATGCTACCCTTACTTATGGCCCGGGAAAATATTTCGGCAACCTGGTACTGAATGATGTGAACAAGATACAGAAGCTGATAACTGATAATGGGTATAGTTATGTCATCTTTGCCCCGCAATATTATAATAACCATGTTAGCTATAAAATATTTCTCTCAATGGAAGCACATTTGCTGGAGCCTAAGACGATGGCAATAGTACCAACCGGCGATGATGCCAATCCATCACCACCAAAACCATAAGCTTTTTGTAAAAAAATTTGTATACTATCCTTCTGTTTTTTCGTCTTTACTGTTATTGCTATTTTTTTTCAGGAATGGTGCCAGCAAGTCTATAGGCACAGGAAAGATGGTAGTAGAATTTTTTTCTGTAGCGATCTCTCTTAATGTTTGCAGGTAACGCAGCGTAAGTGAACTGGAATTCTCGTCCAGGATTTTTGCGGCATCGGATAAACGCTGTGAAGCCTGGTACTCCCCTTCGGCAGCTATTACTTTTGACCGCCGTTCTCTTTCTGCTTCGGCTTGTTTGGCCATGGCCCTTTGCATTTCCTGCGGAAGGTCTATTTGCTTTACTTCCACATTACTCACTTGCACGCCCCATGGTTCTGTGCTTGCATCTATTATCTCCTTCAGGCGAAGGTTGATCTTATCTCTTTGTGAAAGCAGGTCATCCAATTCAGATTGTCCCAGCACGCTTCTTAAAGTTGTTTGAGATATCTGTGAAGTAGCGGCAAGAAAATTCTCTACCTGTACAATTGCCTTTTGTGGATCTACTACCCTAAAATATACCACAGCATTTACCTTTATGGATACATTATCCTTTGTAATTACATCCTGTGGCGGAACATCCAGCACCACGGTGCGCAGGCTCACCCTAAGCATTTTATCTATCAACGGAATAAGCAGGATTATACCCGGACCACGGGCACTTATTAACCGTCCAAGGCGGAACACAACTCCCCGTTCATATTCCCGGAGAATTTTTATTGAATTGACTAAAATAAAAACAACTATGGCTACAATAATAATTGTTGCAGTGGGTATCTGTTGCATAATAATAATTTAAGTGAGTAAGAAAGCTTCTATAAGATCTTCATAAGGTAGCAAAAAATATCTAAGGATTTCAAACAGTTTAACAATTAAAAATATTCTTTCCAAAACTAAAAAACCGCAGAGAATAAGAGTTCCTAAAGTTTACGCTGAGATTTAATATTTACATCTCTCTGCGATTACTCCTTTTTCTCATTTCTCTGCGGTAGATACACCCGCTGCTTACTCTGCAAAAGCTGTATGCTTTTTAGCAGTAAGCCCCCTTATTATTCTATATATAGACGCAAGGATAAATATAGCCCCCAATACCACAACGATGGATGAGCCTGCAGGGAAATCATAATGAAAAGAAAAGTTCAGTCCAAAGAAGCCTCCGAGAATACTGATTATGATGGCAATGGTAAGTACCGCAGCTTTATTCTTTGCGATCATGATTGCAGAAACAGCCGGAATGATCAGGTATGAAAATACTGGTATCACACCATTGATCTTTACTGCAAAAACAATAGCCAGGCCGATGGAAATATAAAAAAGAAAATTCCATACATTGAAAATACCCACGAGATGGTTTACGCCATTCTCAAAGGATTCGGTAAGGTCAAAAAATTTGCGGAAGAAGATTAACTGTACCGCCAGTATTGCACCAAATACAATTGCAATGGCACGTATCTGCTCCCAACTCACAGATAATATATTTCCAAACAATACTTCCTGGATATCCGAATCGCCGTGTGCTGTTTTGCTGATCAGCAATACCGTGAGTGCGGATGTAAATGCATAAAGTATCCCGATGATCGCCTCCTGCTTCAGCCGCTTATCTGTAATATTAATAAAGGACATGAGCAGTGCACCTGACAAAGTAAAGATCAGCGGAATGGATGTGAGACCTGTGCCGATAAATGCTGCGAAGGCAACACCCAACGAAGACACCTGGCCGAGGGCAAGATCAACAAATACAATCCCTCTTCCCACTACATGTACGCCCATATATGATAATAACACACCGGTGATAACCGCTGCAGCAAAGGCTTGCACCATAAAGGGCAAATGAAACATTTCAAACATGATAACAGTTTTAATAATTAAATCTAAACAAGCTAAAGCAACTACTATTTAAGCGCCGCCACTATTTGGGCAATATCATAATCAAACAAATCAAAATAATTATTGATGGTTTTGAATGCACCTACAGATGTTGCCAGTGTCAATTCCTTCACGCCTGTTTGCTTTGCCACCACATCCGAAGAAGAGGTAGTAAAATACGGGGATGAAATGATCACTTTGATCTTATTTGCCTGTACTTCTTTGATCACTTTCACAAGTTGTGATGGTGATGGAGGTATGCCTGGTTTAGGTTCCATAAAATCTACTATCTGTAAACCAAATCTTCTCTCCAGGTAAACCCACTCATTGTGGTAGGCTATTATTTTAGATCCTTTGTAAGGAGCCATTTTAGTATTCCATTCATTTAATTTCTGATCTATCTTACCATAAAAACTTTGCAGGTTGGCTTCATAAAATGTTTTATTAGAAGGATCAATTCTTTCCAGGCCGTTGGCAATATTCCTGGCAATAACTTTTCCATTCAATGGATCCAGCCAGTAATGCGGATTTCCATAAATATGTATATCCCCTTCTCCCCTATTGACCGATGCAGGAACCTGCAGCAATCCTACACCCTGCGATGCATCTACATAACCTGCAGAACCCCTCTGGATCTTTGCATTCCGGGAACTGGAAAGTAACTGCGGCGACCAACCCGTTTCCAGGTCAAGGCCAACAGTGACAAACAAGTCTGCATTAGATAGGCTGATGATGTAGCTTGGCTTTGGATCTACAAAATGTGGGTTCTGGTAACCCGTTGCAATGGATGAAACAGAAACTTTATTTCCGCCAATTAATTCGGCAATGCTTTTCATGTCCATCGTGGTGGTAACTACTTTTATGTTACCTGCTGTAGCATTAACTGTCAATCCTATTGCTACAATAAATATTGATAATATCTTTTTCATAATTCTTTTGTTTTTTGTTTTTGATTTTAATTAATTTTTTCTGTATCCAGATCTCAGAACTTATCCCTTACGCTTATTCCTAATACTGATGCGCCCCATGTGCTCCTATCACAAAAATCCATCTCAACCAGAACTGTCCATAATCAGGCTCCACATTTACGTGAGTAAATTTTCCCTGGAACTCTATTTTCTGAAACTCTGTTGCCAGCCAGCCCGCACTTAAAGACCCAGCCTGCTCTACAATGCTTTTATCATAAGGCTTTTGAGCATAATCATAACGACCTGTAAGAAACCAGCGCTTTGCAATCTGGTATTCTAAAAATGAATACGCACCCAGCGAGTTTGATTTTTCATTACTCATGTAATTCGCATTGCTATAAAAGAATTCCGATTGCCAGGTCAAGGATTTATAAGTATTCAATTGCAGTGGCTTCCACTTATAGGTAATATCTGCAGCGCCGATATTAGTATTGCGGGAGGAGTCATTGGGACCCGTTATGCCGGTCAGTCCAAATTCAAGTGTTGCATTATCATTGAGTGTAAAAAAGTTTTTCAGGTGGCCCAGGTAGATAAAGCGGTTGTTATCTCCCCTGTAAAATGTTGGCGATTCCTCCTGGCCGGATGTAGCCTGGAAGATAAATTCCTGGTAAACTTTTTTGGTTGGCAATAGCCAACTGATGGAAGCACCTTCATCATTCAACCCTTCTTCGCCAAAGTAATTAACGTAGGCATTGGGCAGATCAATAAAAGGCAATGCATGTGGGTGCAATGGATTTATTTTACCCACTGCCTCCCTGAACTTACCGGCTTTCAATTGCAATCGGCCGGGCAGTGCAGTAGTGGTCAAATAACCTTCTTCAATGGATGCACCATACTTACGGGTTTCGGGATCTCTTCCAAATGAAACAAAGAAATCAGCCCGCAGGTATGGATCTACCACAGACTGGAACGATAACTCAGTTTCGTTCAGGTAAGCATCTACATTTCTTTTGCCCAGGCTCATATAAGATGCCCTAAAATCTGCAACCACACCGATATCGGGATTGGTTGAAATCCCGGAACGGGTTTGTTGTGGCGCTGGTTCTGCAGGTGACTGCATTTGTTGTTCTATTTGTTTAAGCAACACAGAATCTGTTGCTGTACTATCAGTCTGCGCAAAGCTATTTCCCGAGAAAAATATTGCGACAAACAGTGATAGACATGAAATCAGTTTGTTGGTATTGGCTGACATGAATTACATGAAATTTAGTGTATGAAAAATGGAGCTAACGGTGTAGCTCATACATAACTAAATAGTAGCCGGTGGCCCACGAAGGGAAGTATAGATTGCCGGTGCAGTGTGGAGCCTAATCTCCGTTGTATTAAAGGAACTGAAAGATATCAGTATCGGAACAGTAAAAACTTCTGCATCCTTCAGGTAACTGGAGGTAGCTACCAGGTTATCATTATCACAGTTATATCCAGAGATGCCTAGTTGGTATGGAGATCCATTCTTTTTTGCACAACGGTTATCTGTATGCCCGGCAAAAATATCATGCAGGTATCTTTTAGGCGTAATGCTTAATGCAAATACGATGAGCAGGAACGCTGAGATGAATGCTAATATGTACTTGTTTCTAAACAATTTTAAATAAGAGGAACAAAGCTAATATAAATAAGGCAACTATGTTGCAAATGAACTTTATGGCAGCACAAACAAAAGTTAAGGAAAGCGGTCTGGTTTTATTTGAGCAACCCTTATTCTACAAAATGCCAGCAAACGCCAGCTATGTCAATGAGGTTTACTTCTTTACCATAAGGCTGCATTTTAGGTGCTGATATCCTGATGCCGAATCGTTCCACTAATTTTTTTTCCGTAACATATTCCCAAAATGCTTCTGCGTTTTCAACCTTTACACTGATCATAAAGTTTTCTGCAAACTCCTTGTTATCGAATTCCTGCAAAATAAATTTACATCCGTCATTTTCAAAGCCTGCATAGCCGTCGCCCTCCCAGGTTATTGTAAAGCCCAGTTCCTGGAAAAGTTGTTTGGATGCTCCAAAGTTGTTACCAGATGGAACAAAAGGTTCTAAAGATTTAAATTTCATACTAGGTGTCGTGTTATGGAATTGATGATCTTTAAAGAAATGATATTTCTTCTATTCGTCAAATACGAATTGTATAACACGACGATTTTGACGGATGGCTGGTAGGGAAGTGCATAGTTGCTATCAAAATCTACAAATTCATTGCAAGTTTTAAGTCATTTTTTAAAGTGCATGTGTTACCTAATCCAGAAAAATCAAAACGATAATAAAGGGAATTTTTTTCATAGCTATTTTTTTTATTTTCTCAATAACAATTCCATTTGCTGTTCTAATTTTTCTATGCGTTTGTTTTGTGCATCAATAATTGTTTGTTGCTCTTGTATGGCTTTGATAGCAACCACACTAAAATTCTGATAGGAAAGGCTCTTCATGCCATCTGCGCCTTTTGTGCTTACAAAATCAGGAAATAGTTTTTCTACTTCCTGTGCAATAAAGCCATAAGAAAGTGGAGCATCTGCATTATTGTCTTTGTAGTGATATGTTTTTGCCTGCAACTTCATGATGGCAGGTATAACGGTACCAATAAGCTGAATATCTTTTTTATAACGAAAATCCGAAGTAGGTATATAATTACCACTTACATCATCAAAATATCCTTTGGCAACACCGTTAAAAGTAACATTCAGGTCATTTCCCAAATCTGTTCCCATATCCCAATGGTTTGTATTATTTACTCTTTCTAACCTAAGCCCACCGCCATTTACAGGATAAGCTTCGCTGGTTTGTTTTATATGCAATGGTGCAAGTGGCGTTGTTGTACGAATACCCACATTACCTCCACTTTGGTTTAATATTAAATCGCCATAAATGCTGCCTGATGCTTTAGTAGATTGTATAAAACTGTAACCTCCACTTTGGGTGTTAATACCCATTTCTAAATTGGTATAACCACCAGCAGTTTTATTTGTACCAATTAAAATACTACCAAAACCATTCGGATTAATATGTAGATCAGTTGATGGCGCATTTGTACCAATACCTACATTAATATTTGCGGTTCCTCCGTTTAAACCGGGTATACTGCCAAGCACCATACAATTACTGCAATTGGCTATGGCATTGGCTCCTATTGCCGTAGCGTTAGTAGAAAGTGTATTGGGTGCATCTGCTGAATAGCCTATAGCTGTGTTTTTATTTACCCAGGTTGCAGATGAAAGTGCAGATTCACCGATGGCTGTATTGTTATCACCTTTTGTTATACCATTCAAGGCATAGTAACCCATTGCAGTATTACTGATCCCGGAAATATTAGAATAGAGTGTTGATGCTCCGGTGCTTGTATTTGTGCTACCTGTTTTGTTATAATATTGTGCATCACTCCCTACTGCAGTATTGCTTTGCCCAGAAGAATCCTTAGTTAAGGTTCCATCTCCCAATGCAGTGTTATAGCCCCCGGTTACATGGTTAACAAGTGAAAAAGTTCCCATAGCTGTATTTCCATCACTGCTAATATTTGAATAAAGTGATTTATACCCATTAGCCGTATTTCCTATCCCATCGGTATTTGAAAAAAGGGTTTTATACCCGGTAGCAGTATTATAATGACCAAAGCTGTTGGCATACAAAGCCCTCGCACCAATAGCCGTATTTTCGTCAACGGATGTATTATTATATAATGCAGAGTCGCCAATGGCAACTGACTCATCACCGGTAGTGTTTTTCCCCAGGGCGTTTTTGCCTATCGCAATGTTTCTACTTCCACTTAATTCAGAAAACATAGCGTTTGTGCCAATAGCAACATTATCGTTGCCCGAAGAATTATTACCATACAATGCAGCCTTGCCCACAGCCGTATTATTGTTACCTCCAATAATTTTCGCCATGCTCTGCATTCCTATGGCAGTATTGGAAGCACCTATAGTATTATCGTGTAAACTAACATTGCCCACAGCTACATTAAAATTACCAATGGTATTCGCATACATGGCCTGGCTGCCAATAGCAGTATTGCTGGTTCCTGTTGTAGCAGTGTACATAACTTTTGAACCTACTGCTGTATTGTTGCCGTACAATGAAGTTAAAGTGGTTATGTTATTATCATAATTTGCCAATACTGAATCGCCAATGGCTACCATATTGCTGCCGTTCACGCTATTAGTTAATGCCAGCGAACCAATGGCGATATTTCCATTACCAGTTTTACTGTTTGATAATGCCACATACCCATGGGCTATATTATTATTGCCTGTTGTATTACCCCCTAATGCTAAATAGCCAATTCCCGAATTTAAACTTCCGGTAGTATTGTTCACTAATGCTTGATATCCAAATGCATTGTTTAGTTGTCCGGTAGTGTTGCTATATAAAGCCTGATCACCAACAGCACTATTCGCAAGCCCGGTAGTATTTGCAAACAATGCTTTTGAACCAACCGCTGTATTGTAAAAAGCCTGGTCATTAATTGCACCCACACCATTATTAAACAATGCCGAATCGCCAATAGCAACCAGGTTTGATTTACCATTTGAAAGCCGTAAAGCATTTATACCAACAGCTACATTGCTGTACCCTGTTATATTATTTAACAACGAACCAGTACCTATGGCAGTATTGTTTTTACCGCTGCTGTTTATATTACCGCTGTTTAATCCCCAGAAACTATTTCCGGCGGTACCAAGATAGCCGGCATTGGTATTATTTATTTTAAACAATAAAGACTGATTATCAGTAGTACCTAAAAAATTTGTAATAAGCGATGTGGCAACATTGCCTCCCAGTAACCAGGCGCCTTTAGTGCTATTATCCCCAGGAACAATGGGTGTCCATGCTAATGATAAACTGTTCCAGTAATAAAATCCAGGGGTTACCATAAAGCGGCCACTACCAGCAGTTGCGGTATTGTAAACCAACAAAGAATTTGCAGGCGAAGCAATGGTAACTACATCATTTATATCAGTAAGTGCTATCCTGGGTATAAGCAATCCTGCATTGGCTGCAGTAATATCTAACTTAGCGCTGGCATGAGGAATGACTGTGCCAATGCCAACATTTTGTGCATATAATAAAGTGTGAATGCACAACATTATTATTACTGCAATTTGCTTTTTCATTTTTGTTTCATTTATAGTTTATAATAAAGAATCTATTTCAATTAATATTTGCAACAGTTTTCCTTTGCGTACATCATCACCGAAAAAATTTATAGCCTGTGGCACAATCATTTTTTTATCTTTTATTGTTGATAATTGTTTATCGGTTTGTATATGGTTAGGTATAAAAACATACTGCAGCCATTGCGCAAAATCTTTTCCATCCGCAAATATTTTTTCTTCAAAATGAGTGACCCAGCCAGGAGATTCTTTTTGCCACAAACCTGTTAGCTCCATCTCATCACGCAGTTCTTTTATTTTATCAGCTATTATGTTGTTGTATTCATTCATGAAACAAATTCTTGCGTAAAAATATTATGCATTTTAAAGTGTAGAGTTATATAATGAGGTAAGGCGCTCTTTGAATTATGGAACGTTTAAAAAGCCTCAAATGAAAGCTTTAATAATTAGGCAACGGCATAAATCAATGAGCAAGCGAAATCAACCAGCCTTCTTATTAAACTATCTTTGAGTAACTCATGGCATCTACACGCACCTTCAATTTTTTACAATACTGCTTGGGTCTTGTACACAAAATATTTTTCCTGGTTCTGATAACTGTTATTGTTTCAGTGTTTTCAATTTCTGCACAAACTGTAACACATATCACAACCACACAGGGCTTAAGTACCAATGATCTGACCGTTACTATCAAAGACCATAATAATTTTATGTGGATAGGTAGTACAAACGGTCTAAACAAACATGAAGGATCAAGAATAAAAGTTTATAATAAAATTGGAAAAGATTCTGCTTCGTTAAGTAGTACCGAAATGCATACCCTGTTTGAAGACAGGCAGGGATTTATTTGGGTGGGCAGCACCGGGGGCCTGGATAAACTAAACCCGGTTACGGGGGGTATCGTACATTATCCCTTAAGCTCTGGCGACAAAAATTCACCTTCCATTGGCTACATCCTCTCCATAACCCAGGATAAATATGATTCCATTTGGGTAAGTACCAGTGTCGGTTTTTTTCGTATGCATCCAACAACCGGGCATTCGGTAAAAATAAAAATAACCGAAAAAGATGGTACGGGCCTACCTGTTTGCAATACAGGTTATCGGCCGGGTATTACTACCGAAAAAGGTATATGGTTCCAGACTGACATCGGTATAATTTTTTATGATTACAGTGACCATCTTTTTTATAATCAATATCACAACCCTTTGCATAAAGCCATTTTCGATCTTTATGGTCTGAGTCATATTTGGTATGTCTCAGATATATGTGCAGATCAAGAAAATAATTTATACTTTGTTGTAAAGCATAAAACCCTTGTAAAATATAATTATCAAACAGCCAGGCTGGATTCGTTTACCATACCCTTTCCGCAGGGTGCCTGGAAATGCTGTTACTCCGTAGTGCTTGACGATCATAATAATGTTTGGATCGGGTATCGACATGGCGGGATCCTGGTATTTAATAATACAACCCATCAATTCACACCAATATTAAATGACAGTACCCATCACCTGCTAAGTAGCAACTATGTGTATTCAATGTGCCTGGACTACCGGAAAAAAATGTGGGTGAGCACCAGTCATGGGTTAGACATTATTGACTATTACAATGAAGGCCTGCAAGCCATTACACTTAGCTACCAGAATGATTTTATCGATTTAAAATATGGCACGGGTATTATGTCTTATTACAACGGAATGATACATATTCCCTTCCACAACAAAAGTTTAATAAATTACCAAACTACAGAAAACAGCATTAACTATATGCCTATTGATGCTAAGCAATACGGTTCCATTAATTATGTTGGTACAGATTCAAAAGGAAATGAATTTGCCTCCTGGCAAAATAACTGGACTCCCATACGCTTTGCAAAGCGGTCTTTCATTACAAATTTTAAGCCCGGGTTACTTCAGGAACTATTAAGAAAAAATAAAACAAAAGTTACCTGGGCGCTGTCGTCTGTAGGTAAAGAAATATATAAGTTCTCCAATTCTAAAATTTATATACTGCAAAATGACAGTATTGTGGATGAATTAAGTGGCGACGGATTTATGAAAGAAGCAACTCTTTCTGCCGACAAGGAAAAGTTTTTGTATTTAACTGCCCATGATGAATTAGTTTTTTACAATTTAAGAAACAGGCATGCCGACACAGTGGCTATCGGGGAAGCTTGTAAAAAAATTGGTTTTGCTTTCAGCCAGGCCAGGGATTTGCTGGATGATGGACAAAATAATACCTGGATCACTTCGCAGAATGGCTTACTAAAATACAACAGCTTAAAAAAGAAATTATCCGCTTACAATACCATGAATCATTTATCACACAATTTTACTTATGCACTTGCAAAAGATAAAAATGGTATGGTGTGGGTTGCAAGCCTGGGCGGAATTGATCTCTATGATGCTAAAAAAAATGAATTTAAAAATATCATTTTCTTTCAGTCCACGACATACATGGATGCTTTTGGTAGCAGTATCTATGGAGAAGACAGTTTAATTTATTTCTTATCGGGTAATACGCTTTATAAAATAAACCCTGCATCTTTGAACAACCACGCTACCAGCCAATCGCTGTTGCAATTAAATGAACTTAATATAAATGGTGTTCCTTTTGCCGGCGATTACAGCTCTGAAAAGCCTATTCTTTCCTATACGCAAAACCGCCTGGAATTTAAGTATGGCCTGATGGATTTTACCAGGCAAAGCAGGGTTAAATATTTTTATTTTATTGAAGGATTAGAAAAAACCTGGATAGATGCCGGCAATAAAGCAGATGCTGTCTATAATGCTATACAGCCCGGAGATTATACTTTTCACCTCAAAGCGATAGATGCAGATGGCGCATTAATAAATAGACAATTAAATATTCCATTCAGAATTCGCCCGCCTTTTTGGAAAACAAAATTATTTATTCTTTTTGCAACTTTGCTAACAGGATGGCTTATATATATGTTGGGGAAATGGCGGAAAAATAATATCAAAGTCATAGAAGCAGAAAAATTAAAAGTGCAACAACTGAATGCCGCACATTTTAAAGGACAATTAGAACTTGAACAGATCGTAAATTATTTTTCTTCTTCTCTTATAGATAAAACAACTGAGGATGAAGTGCTATGGGATGTTGCTAAAAATTTAATTGGTCGTCTTGGCTTTGAAGACTGCATGATATATGTCTGGAATAAGGATAAAACAAAAATGGAGCAAAGGGCAGGCTATGGATTGAAAGGCTCTGCGGAGGAAATTAAAAACACGCATTTTGATGTGTTACCAGGCCAGGGCGTAGTTGGATACGTGATACAAACAAAAGAAGCTGTATTAATTGCAGATACATCAAAAGATAATCGTTACCGGGTGGATGATTTAAAACGGCTTAGTGAAATAACAATACCCGTAAAATACAATAATGAATTGATTGGTGTAATAGACAGTGAGCACCAGGAAAGAAATTTTTTCACGCAACAGCATGCACATGTACTTACTACGATCGCAACTTTAATGGCCAATAAGTTACACGCTCTTCAGGCTGTACAATCATTGCAGGAAGCTAAAATTGAAATGCTTGGTATTAACGAAAAGCTTTCAGAAGCCAAGCTGGAAGCCCTGCGCAGCCAAATGAACCCTCATTTTATTTTCAACAGTCTGAATGCCATACAGGAATGCATTCTTACCAACCAGGTAAATGCCGCCTACCATTACCTGTCGCAGTTTTCCCGCTTGCAACGAATGGTGCTGAACAATTCAGCCAAAGAATTTATTTCGCTGCAAAGTGAGCTGGAAATGCTGAAACTTTATCTTTCGCTGGAATCACTTCGCTTTAGCCAGTCCTTTAGCTATACAATAAATACTGACAAAACAGAAGACACCGATGAGATTATGTTGCCTTCCATGCTGCTTCAACCCTACGTGGAAAATGCTATATGGCATGGATTGCGAAACAAAGAAGGTGACAAGATATTATGCATAAGCTGTGAAGAAGTAATTGGAAAACTTATCATCACAATTGATGATAATGGCATAGGACGGGAAAATGCCGGCAGGATTAAGGCACAAAAATTAGGGTCTTCTACCTTTGATTCTAAAGCCACTATTATGTCAGCAGAAAGAATCAGGATCTTGTCCTTAAAATATCAATCGTTATTTTCCATTGAAATAAAAGACAAGATCAGTGGAGAGAATAAACCCCAGGGCACAACAGTAATCATTTCGTTACCTATAAATATTGACACCCAAAATTTATAATATGCTACGTATTTTAATTGTGGATGATGAAGTTTCATCCGGTAACATTTTAAAATTGCTGATTGAGAAATTTATTAGCTCACCAAAAGAAATTTGTTATTCCAATAAGCCTGAGGAAGCACTGATGCTTCTTCAAACTTTCAAGCCCTCCCTGGTAATGCTGGATATTGAAATGCCTGGTATGAATGGTTTTGATTTCCTGAATAAAGCCATGGGTGCAGATTTTGATGTGATCTTCACCACTGCTTTTGACCAGTATGCCATTAAAGCGATTCGCTTCAGCGCATTGGATTACTTGCTGAAGCCAATTGATAATGTAGAACTTCAAAATGCCATAAACAGGCATATTATAAAAAAACAAGCACCTGAATCGGGGCAGAAATTACTTGTAACAAACCTGCTCAATAATCTCGAAATGAAGGAACCAGAAAATTTTAAACTTGCTTTATCTACTAGTGAGGGGATATCATTTTTTGAGCCGGCAGAAATTATGTATTGTGAAGCAGTTAGCAATTACACCCGTTTCATATTTGTAAAGCATAAGCCCATCCTCATATCAAAAACATTGCGTGAGTATGAAGATTTGTTGGAAGATTTTGGGTTCACACGCATCCATAAATCATACCTGGTAAACCGGAAATACATTACTAAAATTGACCGGGAAGGAATGCTATGGATGACTGATGGCAAGCCTCTTACAATTTCAAGGAGAAAAAGAGAAGTTGTACTGGAGGCTTTAAAAAACAATTGAGTTTGTAAATCTTTGCGTTATCATCCTTTTTTCCCAACCCATCTGTGGGGGACTTATTTGATAAATCGGAGATAACATGGTTTTTCATCGGTCGGTTTGTTGGTAACTTCATCATTGTGAACTACCAGAAAAAATACATCAATTTCATAAACGGACGCTATGCATCAGAAGGGCTGCGTATTACAGCGGGTATCTTACTGCCTTCACTGGTTATGCATTATTTTGGTATGCTGCCCGTGGGCATTGTCTTGTCCGTGGGCGCTCTTTGTGTTAGCGTAGCAGATGCCCCGGGCGCTGTAAGGCACCGGTTGATCGGAATGCTTGCCTGTAGCTTGCTGGTTGCCGTTATTTCAGTGGTCGTTTACTATACTTCTGCCAATATCGTTTTATTAGGATTGCTGCTGTTGGTCTCCGGATTCATTTTTTCCATGCTTACAGTATACGGCAACCGAAGTTCATCGATTGGTATCGCTGCCATGCTTATTATGATACTCAGTCTACAGACAGCACTACATGGAAAATATATCTGGATAAATGCCGGCTACACCCTTGCAGGAGGAATATGGTACATGATGTATAGCCTGCTACTTTACAGGCTGCGTCCTTATAAGTTCATACAACAGGTGCTGGCAGACTATATTTCCGGTGTAGGAACTTACCTGAAATTAAGAGGCTCTCTTTATGCACGCCAACCAGATTATGAAAAGATAAATATGCAGTTATTTCAATTGCAGGTACATATTGAGGCACAACAACAGATGCTTGGTGATTTGCTTTTCAATACACGAACCATTGTGAAAGAGTCCACGCACACAGGACGTGTACTGGTAAAAATATATCTTGATGTTGCGGAACTCTATGAGTCCGTTATGACAACCTATCAGCAATATTCTGTCATTCATGAGCAGTTTGATAGCACCGGTATCTTACAGCAATTTTATTCGCTGATCAATGCACTAGCAAAAGAAATGGACGAAATAAGTATCGCTATAAAATCAGGTATATTATCCGTAGCAAATGACGATACTAATAATCAGTTAGCGCAAACAAGAAGAATATTTGATGAGTTACGGCTTAATCATATGACTGAAAAAAATGTGGAAGATTTTGTGAGCCTGGGGCGCATCATGAAGAACCTTGAGGACCTTACCTCAAAAATAAACCGGTTGCATAATTATACCGGCTATGAAGTAAGCCTAAAGACAAATAATATTGAGTCAGCGCTTGAAAGCCACCTGCGTGCTTCAAATGATATACGGCCTTCATTATTTTTTGATAACCTGAATTACAAGTCCAACATTTTCAGGCATGCGCTCCGGGTATCGTTGGCATTGTTGCTTGGTTATATCGTAGCAGCATTTTTTAAAATTGATCATGGATATTGGATATTACTTACGATCGTAGTGATATTAAAGCCCGCTTATGCACTCACAAAGAAAAGGAATAGAGATAGGCTTATCGGTACCCTGTTAGGAATCATCATTGGTATATTCATCTTATTCGTCTTTAAGAATAATACCATTTTACTTGTTATGATGGTCGGTTTAATGGCAGCAAGCTATATGTTCATCCGCACCAATTATTTTATGAATGTGCTGCTCATGACACCTTACCTGATAATATTTTTTCATTTTCTCTATCCTGGTAATGTGCGTGAGCTGATGCAGGACAGGATCATTGATACAGCCATAGGTTCTGCCATTGCCTTCATGGCAAGTCTCTTCCTGGTGCCGGCATGGGAACGGCACAGTATAAGGGCTTATATGATAGAGATGCTGCAGGCAAATGAAAAATATTATCATATGGTTGCAATGCAGTTTACAAACAATGAAACGATTGCGGCAGAGGGAATTAAAATGGCACGAAGGTCTGTGCTGATTGTACTGGCCAATCTTTCAGACGCTTTTACCCGCATGCTTTCTGAGCCCCGGCGTCAAAGACAGGGAATAAAAAATGTACATCGCTTCGTGGTTATTAATCACACACTGATATCTCACCTGGCTACACTCTCCTGGCTATTGCAAACCAATAAAGTAAAATTCAGGTCTGTCGATTTGCTACCATTGATCCAAAATACAGAGCAATATTTCAGCCATGCAGGCAAGCTCCTTTCTTTGAATGCTATTCCCGCCACACTACCAGAACAGGATACAAAACCACTTCAGGAGAAACTTAAACAGCTAATTGAAAAAAGAAAAACAGAGATCATGAATGGTGAGCTGGAAACGCCCACAAAAACGGCGTTGGTGGAGACTAAGTCTGTTACCGACCAGTTCAATTATATCTTAAGTGACGCCTCTGTGATCTACAAAATATGCATGGAGCATGATGACGACATGAAAAAATAAATGGATTAATTAAAATGATTCTTTACTTACAGGCTTTCCGATGATACATGTATTCATGCCGCTTTATCCACTCCTTTTGACCAATAAATTGTACATCTTTCCGATGCACATAAATATTTTTTCCAATATTGTAGGTATATCGCAGGATCGCAGCTCGGTTATCATTTCCATCTTTGCCGGTCAATTCGGTTATAATTTCTAAACTTCCATCTGCATTTCTTTTCTTAGACTTCACATATTCGCCGTCTATCATTTTTCCATCGCTAGCAATTACGACTGTGTTAAATGAATTGGCCTTTGGTTCCTTAGGATAAATATTAGCAAAAATAAATTTGCCTTCCTCTCTTAGCTGGCTAATCTCCAGGTCTGCGGCCATGCTGAAAGGCTTGTTGGTTGTATAATCAAGATAGGTAAGAGTGCCCTGCCAACAGCCGGTTATTGTTTTCATATCCATAGTAGTAACGGTCATTGGCTTTTGCGCCAAAAGTAACAGTGCACTTACCATCAAGCCTGAAAATAAAGGAATTATTTTTAATACCCACATGATATTCGTTTTGAATTACAACAACAATCATGAGTTTTTGTTTTAAAAAATTATTCTAGCATTCCTCTTTCTCACAATGCTCCCCTTCCCTTTCTGTTTCAAGTGTTATATGATGTATGCCATTATGCAGCAATTTATGTTTTAGGTCATGTTTTATTTGCTGCTCTCTTTCTACTGAAATGCTATGCTGCAGAACAAGATGGCCCGTTAATGCATTTTCTGTTGTACTGATGGCCCATACGTGTATATGATGAAAATCTTTTACGCCTTCTATTGCTATGGCGACCTTTTTTAACTCATCTAAATGAATTTGCGATGGCACGCCATCAAGAGATAACCTAAGACTATCTTTAAGCAATCTCCAGGTACTTAATAATATTACAATTGCAATGATGGAGCTCAACACACTGTCAACCCAATACCATTCAGTATAATAAATGATAATGCCGCCGATAACAAGTCCTAGCGACACGATTGCATCACTCATTAAATGCAGGTAAGCACTTTTGATATTTATATCCTTGTCCTTATCCCGCAGGAACATAAGCGCAGTCGTTGCATTGATAACAATCCCAATGCCTGCAACAATTGAAATCGTAATTCCGGGGATTGGCTCCGGGTTTAAAAATCGATGAATCGCCTCGTACATAATGGCACCAATAGAAACCAGCAAAACCACCGCATTGAACAATGCAAAGAGGATTGATGTTTTCCGGTATCCATAAGTATATTTTTCATTTGACCTGACTTTCAGCAAACGGAAAGCAAGTAACGAAAGCGCCAGGGCCGCCACATCCGCAAGGTTATGCCCGGCATCTGAAAGCAGTGAGAGCGAATGAATGGAAAGGCCCACGATAACTTCAATAACTACAAAAATAAAATTGAGGGATATCCCTACGATAAAAGCCCGGTTCACATTTGTAAGTACAACGTTGTGTTGATGATGCGAATGATTGTGTTCCATGTAAGTTCCCGTTGACCTGTTTCTTTTAAATAAAATTTTTAACTACCAGCCCGCAAATAATCTTCTCTAAGTAAAGAGAAAACAACCGAATCTTCAAAGCTACCTTCTTTAAAATAGTGTTGCCTCAATTGTCCTTCCTTCACAAAATTATGCTTAGCCACAAGCTTCAGCGATGCAATATTAGAAGGCCCGATAAAGGCTTCAATTCGATGCAGCTTCATTATTTCAAAACCATACCCAATAAAAAAACTGATTGCCTCTGTCATAAATCCTTTGTCTTTATGTTTGTCGTCGTCGAGTGCATATCCAAGTTCTGCCCTGCTGTGTGCTGGAAACCAGTTATGTAAACCACCACCACCAATAATTTCATGACTGGCTTTTTCTATCAACTGGAAATAAACAAAGCTCCTGTTGTAAGTAGCATATCCGCCTTTGTATTTATTTTCCTCTTCTATAAATTCATCATCTGAATGTATACCCAGTATTTTAATGATATCATCCCTTGAATAATTTTCATATATATATCCCAGTTCAGCGGGTGTCAATTTCTTTAAGAATAATCTTTCTGTTTCAAAAGTTTCTAAGTCCATATAATCTAAAGATGATAATATAAATTTATCCAGAATAAAAGTAATTAACTTTTGGGCAACATCTTTTTGAACGCTGGTAAAGACCTTGCATTAGTAGAACTCTTTGACATAAAAAATAGGCTGCAGAATTTGCAGCCTATTTTATAAAAATTAACCATGATTCTATTTTCCTACCACAAGTTTCGCCATTTGGATAACATCACCTGTTTGAATTCTTACAAAATACATTCCGTTCGCCAGGTTTGCAATATCAAGTTTCCTTGTGTTTGCACCGGCATTCACTGCTAAGGTCTTCTTTAATACAATCGCACCTCTTTGGTCAATAATGGTAACCATAGCTGTTCCTGACATATCTGCGTTGAAGCCAAGGTTTACGCTATAGCCTGCCGGATTTGGAGCTACACCAAACTTATTGCTGAAACCAGGTTCAACTTTACCAGCTGAAACTGTTTGTACTCTTAAAGTATAACAATTGGTTGCATTGAACGAACCATTGTTCTTTGGATATACCCTTGCATAATAAGTACCTGCTGTAACAGTAGCATTGATCGTCTCATTGCCATTGGTTGCAGAAGTTTGAAGCGTTGTTCCTGTAGTATTAAGTAATGCTAGCTGGTAATCAGCAGGAAGATTTGTCAATGATATAGTAATCGTACCGCCTGTTGTAATTACAAATTTGTAATAATCATTATCGCCTCGTACTTCTATCAAACCAAATACATCTGTGTTTAAAGGAATGGTAGCGGCTCCGGAAATAGTACCGTTTATGCTTACATCATAAGCCCCGGGGCAAACCCCTGGTACTGGTAACGTAGTAAATTGCGACTGGGCAAAGGCTCCTGTTCCAGATGTACATGTAGCAGCAACTCTCCAGTCATATACAGTGTTGGCTGTAAGACCTGATAAATTTACAGAAGTGACATTTGTACCTGTAGCTGCATTGATCCAGGTTCCCGATGAAGCTGCTCTATAATCAACATTATAACTTATTGCGCCACTAACAGCACTCCAGCCAACAGTAGCTGTAGTTTGAGTAGCTGACGCTGTTAATCCTGTTGGAGTTCCACATGCTGCTGCTGCAGTCGTAGTGAATTGTGCGGCGGTATATGCTGTTGGCCCTGCTGAGCAATTTGCCCTTACCTGCCAGTCATATACAGTACTGGCTGCTAAGCCCGATAAATTCACAGTAGTAGATGCAGTAGCAGATGCAGCATTGATCCATGTTGCTGTTGAAGCATCTCTATAATCCACATCATAACTAGTAGCTCCGCTTACTGCTGTCCAGTTAAGGGTAGCACTTGTCTCAGCAATATTTGAAGCGGCTAAGCCTGTAGGTGGGTTACAAGCCACTGCCCCTGCGATGGTGAAATTTGTATTAGAAATATCAAAGAAGATATTACCAACAGATTCAACTTTTATGCGATTGTTTGTGCCTGGTGTTGATGGAACAGTAACAACTTCTGATCCGTCATTAGTAGTAGAAGATGCAAGTGTTGTAGGAAATGTTTGTCCTCCATCCGTAGACAATAAAATATTTACGTTAGCACAGTTTACAGATCCTGCATTGGTACCATTCACATTCCAGGTAACAGTTGCTGGACTTCCTGCATTCCAGGTAATATTGGTATTAGGAGAGGTAATCGCAAAAGGACCAGCCGTATTTGTAACGGTAACTACTACATCTGTAAATGCTGTCTGGCCTATAGCCAGTGGAGCAGATGAACTATAAGCATGGTTATCTCTTACGGTTAGCCTGAAATTCAATGTTCTTGAAACTGAACTTAGTGCTTCAATGTTTGTGCCTGCATCACCACCAGGCAATGGGCCTGTCACTAATCCACCTGCCAGTATTGTAGATAGTTTAGGGAAAAGTCTTGTACCTGAAACGGTTGGACTGAAGGATAGCCAGTTAGGACCCGTTGCTTTGGTTGGCGAAGCTACGCTATTGGTTCCTGACGTGGTTGCATTATCATTTTGTTCCCAGCAATAGGTCAATAGATCACCGTTAGCATCTGTTGCTGTGCCTTTAAGAGCAAATGGCGTGCTGACTGGAATAGTATAATTATTTACCGCTCCAATAACAGGTGCTACATTATTTGCCGTGATGTCAGTTGTTACAGGGCAGGATTTAGCCGTCAGATTTGCCTGGATCTGGGCAATAGAATTTTCATGAAATATGTCAATGGAATGGGGAGCTACGTCCTGGGCGGTAATACCTGCATAGCCCATGATAGTGATGCCGGAGCCAACTTCTTTATTTGAATTAGTGCCTGATTCGAGAGACATAGAAAAAGTATGGTTGGCACCAAGTTGGTGACCCATTTCATGCACCACGTAGTCGATATCAAAATTATCACCCTGTGGTATTCCGTCTGCAGGCGATGTAATGCCCGAACCTTTTCCCAATGAATTACTGCTGGCAGGATTTACACAAACACAACCAATACAACCAGCATTTCCACCTCCACCTGTTTTACCAAACATGTGGCCAATGTCGTAATTAGCGCTTCCGATTACAGAAGTAAGTGTTTGTTGCAGTTGCAGGTTCCACTGGCTTAGTGTTGTTGAATAAGGGTCGGTGGAAGGATTATAATAAATAACCGCTGTTGTATTTGCAATGAGGTTAAGGTGCAAGGCAAGATCTTTTTCAAAAACACCATTACACCTGGTAAGCGTTGCATTAAAAGCTGCTAATACAAGGCTTACTTGCGCCGAACTTGTAGCACCAAAATAATTGGCGTATTCACCATTGCAACTTTGTGCAAGCCTCATAGTTTTCAATTGGCCTGTTGAATTGCCAATTGCATTTGGAACTATTTCAGACTTTAAATTTGCCTGCTCCTGCTGCTCCTGCGTTGAACAAGTCCATGGCAATTTGCCAATTTCACGATGAGACCGGTAGACGGCATATATTGTATGGTCATTGGAATATGGCTCAATGAATTCATTATCTTTTTCCGTCCTGAACACCATTGTCTGAATACCCTGAGGGGAGATACTTAGTTTGAGTGTTGCATATTTATCTGTAATCCCCTTGCCAGAATAAGCCCGGATATCGGGGAATTGAGCCTGCAGGTCTGGTTCAAAGTTAGTTGCTTCCACGACTGCAAATTGCTCCAGGTTTCCATCAGCATTTGGCAAAGTAATGATGGCCGAATGTTTACGACTATTATTCAACACAGAAAATAACTCCTGCCGAAGTGGAGATACATTTAAATTGAATAATTTAAATTCCTTTGGATAACTGGCCCTGGCAACAGCTTTGTCAGTTGCAATATCAGCCCGGCTTTTTGTGTTAGCTGACCAGGCCTGATCTGTTTGAGAAAAGCCCAACATTGTGATCATTGCTAACAGGGCTGTTAATAGTAAACCTTTTTTCATGTTTTAATTTTTAATTTAAAAAGTGTCTTAAAATATAGGTTATGAGAAAAAATGTTTGGAAGGATTATCCCGGTGCAAAACAAAACCAAAAAAGACAGACTGGGAATGAAAATGTAAAAATTTTATTCATGCCTGGTTATTGGTTTATTGTGATCGAGGCAATCGTTGAAATAAGAATCATAAATATAAAATATAAATATGGAAAGCAGGCTTTATTTTTTGACAGAAAGGTATGCCAGATGATAGATTTGCTATATAGCAATTAATCGAAGCGCTGTCTAAAAGATTATCCCTTAAAGAATTGCACAGAATTTTTTAATCCTATATTTAGTTTATAAATTAAGGTTCAAAAATATTTGCTGACCAAAAAATTCATGACTATATGAACTGGTATTATATTTTATTAATTGCCTACATTATTATCCTTGTTTTAGTCTGCCTCCGTATCATCTTTGAAACATTCAGTAGTACAAAGGCCTGGGCCTATCTCTTCTTTTGCATTTTTGTACCGGTGATCGGTATAGTTTTTTACATATCCTTTGGAATAAATTACTGGCAAAAAAAATTATATACTAAAAAGAGTCAGGAAGACGATAAAATGCTGGATACTTTAAAAAAGGAAATACATCAATACAACGAAGCAGTTGTAAACCTTGATGACATTGAGAACGACGAAAATACTGAGCTCGCTTCCATGCTGGTAAAAGACTTGCAGAGTCCGCTTACAAGAAACAATAAAATTAAATTACTACTGAATGGTGAAGAAAAATTTCCTGAATTGATGCAATGCCTGGCGAAAGCAAAGCATCATATCCACATGGAATATTATATTTATGAGCAGGATGAAATTGGCACTGCCATCATTGAACTTTTAATAAAGAAATCCCAGGAAGGTGTGAAGGTCAGGTTTATTTATGATGACTTCGGAAGCCCTTCTATTAAAAAGAAACTGGAAAAACGAATGCATGCATGTGGCATTGAGATCTTTCCGTTTTCAAAAGTGCATTTTTATTTACTGGCAAACAGGATCAACTACAGGAACCATAGAAAAATTGTAGTCATCGATGGCATTACAGGATTTACTGGTGGTATCAATGTAAGTGATAAATACATCAACAATAAAAAAGGCCAGCTATATTGGAGAGATACTTCTATTCGCATCGACGGCCCTGGCGTATATTATCTTCAATATATTTTTATCACTGACTGGAATTTTTGTTGCGGCAAAAGCATAAAACCTGAGAGCGCCTATTTCGATCACGATGCCTCAATCACAGATGATACATTCGTACAGATCGCCAGTAGTGGCCCGGATTCTGTGCAACCGTCTATTTTATTTTCTGTACTGCAGGCCATCTTCCTTGCAAAAAAAGAAATACTTATAACAAGCCCGTATTTTATTCCTGGCGAAGCCATTGTCTATGCCTTGCGTATTGCCGCACAAAGCGGTCTTTCTGTAAAATTATTGGTACCGGGTAAATGTGATTCAAAGCTTGTGAACGCTGCATCCAGGGCTCATTACAAAGATCTCCTTGTAGCAGGTGTAGATATTTATGTGTACAACAAAGGTTTTGTACATGCAAAAACACTTGTAACAGATGGCAGCTTATCGATGATAGGAACGGCAAACATGGATCATCGCAGTTTTGAACTGAACTTTGAAGTGAATGCCATTATTTATGATATCGCTTTTGCAGAAAAGATGCGTAAAGTTTTTTTTGAAGACCTGGCTTTTTCAGAAAAATTAAATGCAGAGGAATGGTATAAGCGGTCGGCCTGGACACAACTGCCTGAAAAACTTGCCCGCCTGCTCTCCCCTTCTTTATAGGTCACTCTCCTTTTAGGCGAAGTAAAAAAGCATGGAAGGAACTACGGTTCCACTTTGCAAATCTTCCTCTTTGCACCACCAGCCTGTTATCTATGGCAGGATGTAAATAATAATGAAAGGCAAATTCCTCTTTCGGGTTTTGCCATCCTATAACTTGTCCGAAGCGAAGATCATTAAAGAGCAACGTATCTGCTTTTTTTTCAACCGTATAAAATTGCTGTGAGAAACGAATAAGTCGCTGCAATTCTTTTTTATCAGGAATGCCTTCAAGCAGTGATTGATTGCGTGGAAAATATTGAAGTTGCAATTGATCTTCTTTATCAAATACAGAGCGGTAACCAACATAATACCCGCTATCATTGCCGGCCACCACGAACCAAAGCCATGTTTGCATAGGCGCCGGCGTGGTAAAATATCTTGTGTATGAAATGTGCTGCGAGGCAAGATTTTTTTTTACAACATGTGTGATTATGGCTTTATTGATAACAGCATAGCATAGATATAGAGCGCTGATGCCTAATCCAAATTTCCACCAGGCATGCCTTTTTTTATTTTGCTGTTTTAAGAGCAACAACATAATAAGTGCGATGCCAGGTGCGATGGAAAAAAAAGGATCCACCACATAAAGCGTATTGAATGAAAAGCGCTGCTGAGAAAATGGTTCAAACAAACCAACACCATAGTTATTAAAACTATCAAAAAATATATGGAACCCGATAGCCGCTGTAAAAAAACAAAGCCAGCGTATAAATGAAATATTATGTGGCCTGTGCCAGTGGTTGGCCAGCATTGCCATGATTATACTTACGATGACGGCAAACAATATTGAATGTGTAAATCCCCGGTGTGCAAGTAAACTGGATGCGGTATCCAACCAACTTGTTGCAATAAAATCTATATCAGGAATGCTCTGTGCACAAATGCCCCATATCACGGCTTTTCTACCGACAGTTCGGCCAGCAAAGGCTTCACCCATGCAGGCACCAAGAGCAATATGTGTAAGCGTATCTATTGAAAATAATTTGCAGTGAAATTAATATAAAATTTAACCGCATTCATTTTATGAATTTATTAATCTCTCATAATATTTTTTTCTAAAAATAAAATCCATCATGGGTTAAGCTATCGTAACTGAAAGCAGATAAAACAATTCTTAATTTTAAAAAAAGTACAAAATGAAACGTATTAAATCAATTTTCCTTGCAGCATCTCTGTTTATAGTGAGCAATGCTTTTGCACAAATGGAAAAAACAGTAATGGTAGGCGGTGCTGCTATGTATCCCTCAAAGAATATCGTTGAAAATGCTGTGAACAGTAAAGATCACACAACACTGGTAGCCGCAGTAAAAGCAGCAGGCCTGGTGGAGACCTTATCAAGCGCAGGGCCATTTACTGTATTCGCCCCTACTAATGCAGCATTTGATAAACTGCCTGCAGGAACTGTAACAACTTTGCTTAAACCTGAAATGAAAGCAAATCTCACCGGCGTTCTTACTTACCATGTAGTGGCAGGAAGAATTAATGCAAAGGATCTTAAAAAAATGATCAAAGCAGGTAAAGGCAAAGCAACGCTAAAAACAGTGGCAGGCGGTAATATCTATGCATCCATGAAAGGCAACAACATTATGATCTGGGATGAATCCGGAAGGATGGCAAGGATAACCATCAAAGATGTATACCAAAGTAATGGGGTGATACATGTGATTGACCAGGTACTGCTTCCAAAAAAATAAAAATATTTTGATCTGGTAATAAGCTGCTCAATAGGGCAGCTTTTTTTGCATGATTAAATCAGGATATGTTCTTTACATAAAATGATTTGCCGTTTTCAATGCTATTGCAAAAGCCCATTACCTTAATAAAATTGAGATGGCTCTTGTGGGGGATGCCTGTATAAACAAGTCTTTTAATTCCTTTTGAAATAAGATAATCCCGTTCCTTTTCAAAAATAAAACGTCCAACTTTATAATCTCTGAATTTTTTCAAGGTATAATTCAATTCCACATAAGCATCACCATTAGCGGTAATCTTTGCACTGAACATATTGGCAATTACCAGGTCTCTTGTAACAACAAAATTCAGGTTTGCTTTCAATGCGCCAGGTATAAAGGATGGAAAATATTGAGCGATATCCTGTTGGTAATATGCCAGGAATTTTTGTGCAAGTTTTTCATCTCCCATGAATTCAAGCAGGTCAAAATTTTCTTGCTTTCTGTAAATTTTTACCAGGTAATAAACATTAATACCCAAAAGAATACCATTTGTTATAAGTACAGGGATGGTTGAAAGTAGTATGGCATATCCAATAAAGAATATGTTTCCCAAAGTACTAAACCATCGGAATTTAAGATCATTATTTATTACAATTGCAAGGACCAGGCAAATGGAAGCCAGGTAACCAAAGTAGGGAGCGATTTGCTGTAGCATGAAATCCGGTTAAAGCTGTAAAGGAAAAAATTTATTTGCAAAGGATAAACAAACAGTTATGCTAACGACAAAACAATTAAATTAAATAACAGGATCCTCAATAACCTTTTTATTTTGATCGGCCGGGGCCATGCCTGTTTTCAAATGTTTGCTTGCAAGCCACAATAAGGTCGGCAGTACGATCAGTAGTAAAGGTAGCGCCACTATAAACCCACCTATAACAGCAATGGCGAGTGGCTGGTGTAACTCTGCTCCCACCCCAATCCCCAAAGCCAGTGGCATAAGTGCAATGATGGCTCCCAACGCAGTCATCAATTTTGGTCTTAACCTGGTTGAGATTGAGTAAATGATAGACTCACTTGCATTGCCAGTAGTATGAAAGGAATCACGAAATTGTAAATATGTGAAGATGGCATTTTCACCAATAATCCCCACGATCATGATCAAACCTGTATAACTGCCTACATTCAGTGCTGTGCCCGTAATATACAGCGCCAGGTAGCTGCCTGCAATACCCAACATTGCAATAAACAAGATGATCAATGCAACCAAAAAATTACGGAATAAAAACAGGATCACACCAAACACTAACAGGCTGGAAGTAATTAATATCATTAATAACTCGTGAAAAGATTTTTGCTGTTCTGCATAAGCACCACCATACTCAATATGGTATCCAAGGGGTAAAACAATTTCTGAAGAAACTTGCTGCTGTATTTCTTTCATTGTGCTTCCCAGGTCACGGTTCTCTAGCCTGCCCGTTACCACGCCCATCGCCTGCAGATTTTCTCTTTCTACTTCTGCATCACCTTTATTTACCTGTACCGATGCAATATTTTCTATAGGAATCAACCTTCCGGAAGGAGAAAACAACTGCAGTTTTTTAATTCCCTCTACGCTCTGCACGCCGACGCCAGGGTACATGATCCTGATGCCAGTAAGTTGTTCACGCTCCAGTATATTTCCAACTGGGATGCCCTGTAAACCAAGTTGTACTTGCGATTGCAGGGATTGAGCCGTCATACCATACATCGCAAGGGTATTATTATTGGGTACAATGCTTACCGATGGACCAGAAATAACGATTCCATCAAATACGTCAGCAGCGCCTTCAGTTTTTTCCACTACTTCTGCCACCTGTTTAGAAAGTGTATGAAGCTTTTCAGCATTATCACCAAAGATTTTAATCTCTATGGGTTCTACAGATGCCATCAGGTCGCCCAACATGTCTCCTATCACCTGTCCAAAATCTATTTGCAAAGCAGGTTGTGTACTTTCTACCTTCTGGCGTATATCTGCAATTACTTCATCAGAACTACGATCCCTTTTTCTTTTTAACTGGATAAGATAATCACCATCATTGGGTTCTGTAATAAAAAAACCCATCTGCGTTCCCGTTCGCCTGGAGTATGCTTCCACCTCCGGTACTGATGTAATGATTTTTTCTACCTGCCTCAACATGCGGTCAGTTTCTTCCAGCGATGTGCCCGGTGGAGATTTATAATCCAGTACAATACTGCCTTCATCCATTTCTGGCAGAAACCCTGTTTGCAATTGAGGTAGTACCCACCAGATAGAAATTCCAAGTGCAAGAATGATAATAAAACTGATCCATGGCCTGCGAATAAAGAAGGAAACCCAGGCTTGTTTTTTTACTTCGTGCACCTGTTCCTGTTTTTTTAATTGGGCTGGCTTTTTTTTCCGGGTTAACAATAGGTAAATTACAGGCAGGCATATCCAGGTTACAAAAAATGAAGCAACCAATGTGATGATCATAGTATTTGTCATCACTTTAAAATATGCACCAGCCACACCGCTCATTAGTTCGAAAGGAATAAAAATAACAATGGTGCTTAGTGAAGATCCTATCATTGCAGGCAACAGGTAATGAATGGCCTTCTGTACAACATTTTTAGATGTTTCGCCTGGATGTTCTTCATGCGTCCGGTGTATTTGCTCCACCACTACTATGGCATCATCTATAATCAGCCCTATTGCAGCAGCTATAGCACCCAGGGTCATTATGTTAAGTGTGTAGCCTACCGCATACATGCAAATAAGCGTAAGACAAATTGTAACAGGAATGGTGATCAAAATCGTTGCACTTGCTTTTATGGAACGCAGGAAAATAATGGCAACAATAATTGCCAAAGCAAGACCTATCCATAAACTATCTGTTACACTTTTTACAGATTCATTTACAAAATCTGCCTGCTTATAATAAGGAAGGATCGTAACGCCATGCGGAAGTATCTTTTGCAGCCCCGCCACTTTCTCATCCATCTCCTTTGATAAACTTATAAGATTTGCATTAGGTTGTTTGATCACTGCAATTAATAAACCTGCTCTTCCGTTGGCATTTATCTTTGTGTATTCAACGCCTTCATTGATCTTAACTTCAGCGATATCTTTTAGAGAAACAATCCGCCTGCCGTTATTGCTGATGATAACATTTTTCAATTCTTCAAGTGAATGTACGGTTGCATCCGTTACGGTGAGATACAATAAACGATAATCAGAAAGGTATCCATTTGATTGTATAAAATTTGTTTGTGCAAGTGCATTGGTCAAGATATCAGGCGTTATACCCAATGCGCTCATTTTTTGCTGGTTAAGGGTGAGCCAGTATTCCTTTTGTTTTCCACCAATGATCCTCACCTCTGCTACGCCCTTCACCTGCGATAGGAACGGTTTTATAGTAAATGTTGCTATCTGCTTCATATCAATAGCCGTACGGCTTGCGCTGGTTGTTTCCAGGGTATAACCAATAACAGGTAAAATAGAAGGATTCATTTTCTCCACCGTTATCTGCACATCTGCTGGCAGGTCATTCCTTATTTGTGCTATCCTGGATTCAATTCTTTGCTGGCTCAGATCTACATTTGCATCCCAGTTCATGAAGGCAGAGATTTCACAACTGCCCCTGCTTGTTACGCTCCTTATATCCGCCAGGTCAGGAACTTGTTTGATAGCATTTTCAAGTGGATTGGTCACTGTTACCATCATCTTGTTTACCGGCTGCAGGCCAGCATCAGCAATGATCTTTATTTTGGGAAAAGTTATTTCAGGAAAAAGGGAAGTCTGCAGATTTCTATAAGTAAAAACTCCTCCGGCAATTACCAGGATTATAATTACAGTCAGCGGGTTCTTATATGTGATAAAGAAATGCTTCATTCAAGTGATTTCACAATTTTAACCCTCGCGGTATCGGGTAGCCCATAATTTCCTGCATTAAGAATTTTATCAGCAGGGGATAAAACAGGATATATGATCTCAACCATGTCGGCGGTTTCCATGCCTTTTGTGATAAGCGTTTTTACGGCGGTAACGGAATCAATCATTTTCATGATCCAGAAACTTGTTTGTGCTTCGTCTGTTAGTACAGTAGATTTAGGCAGTGATATTGCCGATGGTTTAAACGCCTTTAAGATCTTTACCCTGGCAATAAGATTTTCAGGGATCGCTGTTGCGTTGTTCACTTTTATCATTGCTCCCTGTGTTTGTGATGCAGAGTCAAGTGCTGGCATAAAGGAGGCAATGCTGCCCGTTAAATGAGTGCCATCCGGCAGGTCTACTTTTACGGCTTTACCAATAGAAATATATTGCCTGTATTCATATGGAATATTAAGAACAAAGCCAAAGCTTTTAGAATTGGAGATCACAGCCAATTGCTCACCATCCTGTACATAATCTCCTGGCTGGTGATCCAGTTGAGTTATAAAGCCAGATTGCGAAGCAGCAATATTCACTATTCCTGAGAAATGCAGGGATTTATCCAGGCTATTAATAGTATTGCCAAGGCTTTCTGCTTCCTTTGTTTTTAAGATGAATAAATTTCTCCCCGCCGAAGCATACTGTCCTAGTTTTATGTTCACCGCTTTTATATAACCATTGATATTCGATTTCACAATATTATCCTGAAGAAAAGTTGAGGTAGCATTTAGCTCAACGTATTCCTCCAACGGGGCATTTGAAATAGTGGTAACTGTCACAGGAGTTTGCACCTCGGTTTCAGTAGTTTCTGCTTCAGTTGTAATGCTGGTTTCTTTATGCTTGCAGGAACTTAATGCAGCAAAATAAAATAAGACAATATATATGTTTCGTTTTTTCATAAACTATTGATTCCAGTAATTTACCTGGCTCATGATCTTTAGACGGCTAATAGAATTCTGCCGGTAAGCATTCTGGGCATTTACATAATTAGTAACGGCAGTCACAAATTCTGTCACCTTCACATCCCCCGTTTGCAGCAATTTTTCATAAGCCGTCATCAGCGTTTTAGTATAAGTTACCTGCTTATTTATTTTCTGAAAGAGTAGTTCTGTTGAATGCAATTGGTTATTCAGTTGCGCCAGTTGCTGGTTGTATTGTTGCAAGAAAAAATTCCGATTTGATTGCCGGGTCCTTTCTTCAATATCCAGTTTTTGATATTTAAATCTTTTCTGGTTTGCATCGTATAAAGGAACCTTAATGCTCACCCCAACCGAAAAACCAAAATTCTTATAAGGCAAATATTGTAAAGATGAATTATAGCCTGCATCAGAATAAGCACCGATACTAGGCCGGTAGCTGTAATCTATTAGCCTTCGCTCATTTGCAATGCGTAGGCTGTCAGTTGTATACCGCTGGTAAAAAACAGAGTGGTAAAAATCATTAGGAACATTACCTGATATCACTGGCTGATCAAGCGTTGTGATAGTTGTATCATTAATTCCGGCCAGGTAATTAAGCGCCAGGTAATCCGCATTATATTGAATCTGGGCCTGCAAATAATTTAATTCCTGCTGCTGCATAGTAATATCAAAAGCAAGGTATTCAGTTTGTTTGATCACGCTGGACTGGGCAAGTTTTTTTAATATCACATCTTCCTGTTGTAAGATGTCAAACAATTCTTTAGTGTAATTCATCGTAAGCATATCTCCGTATGCAGTTATATATTGATCGGTGATCGTTTTCTGAAGGTCCTTTGCTGAAAGCAATAATGAATCCCGGAGAGAGCGGCTTTGTAAACTGATGCCAAGATACTGTGCCGCCAAATGTCCCTTGGATAAAAAATTCCTACTTGCCTGAACCAGCCCCTGAAGGCTGGCGATATTGGTTATTGCTTCATCATAACCCCATCCTTTTACTACTGGCGCATAATAATCATTACTGATAAAATTCAATTGCGTTTTAAGAGATGCAGCCAATATCTGGCTATCAAGTTGATTTGACAATACCTGGTTTTGATAAGATTTAATTATGGGGCTGTTACCATGCGCCTGTTGAATAAAAAAGCTAAGATCATGATTTTGCCCAAAGCAAAAAGAACCTGTTAACAGGAACGAAATAACCATAATATTTTTTACCCTCATCCCGGTATTACTAAAACCCCTTAATGCCATATAATATCAGCTGTTTGAAAAGCTATGCTCTAAAGTTATGTTGGCTAAGTTCCAAAAACCATACCCGGAAACTTTAATATGTTTCTGGTTAGGCCGCTTGAAGTATTTCAGTTTCTGAAAAATAACCTTGGGGTAAAGTTAAATGATCTGCAAGCATTCCTTTATTCCAAACTTGTAAATGAAATCAGTATTTTAGTGCCTTATTTGCTGGCTTAACATTTAACTTCCAAAAAATCAATCATGAGATTTAAAATTTTCATTGCCTGTTTATGTATTACTTCTTTTTCACACGCACAACAACCTGGTTATAAAATATTGAAAACCTATTCTATTAAAAGCCCGGGTGGATGGGACTATATTGCCTTGAACAATAATCGAATTTATGC
>JBDSEE010000062.1:0-4421 GCA_039920245.1 Ferruginibacter sp. | reverse complement strand
ATTTTCATTGATAAATATTTTGAGGGGAATAATGCTATAGCCTTTTTCTTTTGTCTTTGCCTCCAGCTTTTTCAATTCTCTTTTATTTAGCAACAGCTTTCTTTCCTGCATCGGTTCATGATTGGTATAGGTGCCAAATGAATACACAGAAATGTGCAGGCTTTTTACAAATAATTCTCCCTGGTGAAAGATGCAATAGCTATCATTAAAGCTTGCCTTACCGGCACGCAGCGATTTAATTTCAGTACCCGAAAGCACGAGTCCTGCATTATAAGTATCTTCAAAAAAGTACTCATGGTATGCTTTACGATTACTGAGTTCCATAAACTGCGTTCTGGTGCCTTAGGAATTAATGTCTGAATAATGCAAGGATATTACCGATCTTTTCTTTCAGTTCTTTACGGTGAATAATAAAATCAAGAAAGCCGTGTTCCAACACAAATTCGCTTCGTTGAAATCCTTCGGGCAATTCTTTTTTAATCGTTTCTTTTATCACCCTTGGTCCTGCAAAACCGATCAATGCTCCCGGCTCGCCGCAGATAATATCGCCAAGCATTGCGAAAGAAGCAGTAGTGCCACCAAAAGTAGGATCGGTACAAAGAGAAATATATGGAATCTTCGCTTCGCTGAGTTGCATAAGCTTACCCGAGGTTTTGGCCAATTGCATTAATGAAAAAGCACTCTCCATCATTCTTGCTCCGCCGCTTTTATTTATAATCATAAATGGCACCCTGTGTTCAATACAATAATCGCAAGCCCTGGATATTTTTTCACCCATAACACTTCCAAGACTTCCCCCAATAAATTCAAAATCCATACATGCTACCACAAGGTCGTAACCATTCACCCTCCCATGTGCAACTGTCATAGAATCATGTATGCCTGTCTTTGCATAAGTATCGGTAAGCCTTTGTGCATAAGGCTTCAAGTCAACAAAATTCAAATAATCCTTTGAGCGAATGTTTTCAAATAACTCCTCGTATGCGTTGTCATCAAACAGTAGGTCAAAATATTCATCGCTGCCTATACGGTGATGATATTCACATTTGGGACATACATATTTATTTTCTGCAAGTTCACTTACTGTACATGTGTATTTACAATTCGGGCATTTGGCCCATAGTCCTTCGGGGGCATCTTTTTTATCTTTTGTAGAAGTAAGAATTCCTTTCTTGATGCGTTTGAACCAACTGGGTTTTGCTTCAGAACCAGCATCTTCCTCGCCGGCGAGGTTTGCATCAAAATCTTCTTCTTGTCTCATGTTTTTTTAATTATGAATTATCAAAGATGAATGATGAAATGATAAACCAACCCATAGTTCATAATTATATATTATTAAGCAATTGTTATGCTGTTGTCCAAATATACATCTTGCACCATGTTAAGCAATTCAATTCCATCTTTCATAGGCTTTTGAAAAGCTTTTCGGCCGCTGATCAGTCCCATTCCTCCGGCTCTTTTGTTGATTACGGCAGTTGCGACTGCATCGCCCAAATCGGTAGCACCCTTACTCTCGCCACCGCTGTTGATTAATCCTACACGGCCCATATAGCAGTTGGCAACCTGGTAACGGGTAAGATCTATCGGATGATCAGTAGTTAATTTTTCATATACCAGCTTGCTGGTTTTTCCAAATTTTACAGCATTGTAACCCCCATTATTTGTAGGCATTTTTTGTTTTATGATATCGGCTTGTAACGTTACACCCAGGTGATTTGCCTGGCCTGTAAGGTCTGCAGAAGTATGATAGTCGACCCCATCAACCACGAATGCATTGTTACGGGTATAACACCACAGTATGGTAGCCATGCCAAGTTCGTGTGCCAAAGCAAATGCAGTAGCAACTTCCTGAAGCTGACGTGTGCTTGCCTCGCTGCCCCAATATATAGTTGCTCCCACGGCAACTGCACCCATATTCCATGCTTCTTGTACCTTGCCAAACATAACCTGGTCGTATCGGTTTGGATAGCTCAAAAATTCATTGTGATTTATTTTTACGATCAGCGGGATCTTGTGGGCATATTTCCGGCTTACAATAGCCAGACCACCGAAAGTAGATGCTACTGCATTACAGCCTGCTTCTACCGCCAGTTTTACAATATTTTCAGGATCGAAAAAAATAGGATTAGGCGCAAAGGATGCACCAGCACTATGCTCAATTCCCTGGTCAACAGGAAGTATAGATACATATCCCGTACCACCCAGTCTTCCATGATCCAATATACTCTGCAGGCTTCTAAGGGTTTGGTTACTGCGGTTACTGTTTCTCCAATTATCATCTATATGATTGGGGCCAGGTAAATGCAATTGATCTTTTATGAAGGTTTTACATTCATGTGTCAATAACGAATCGGCATTTTTGCCCAGCAATTCCAAAATCTTTGTTGAAGCCATAAATATTGTTTTTTTGCAAAAATAAGGAAGTGATAAGAATTAGCCGGGCTTTTACGCATCAATCATATCCCGAAGTTGCCCGAAATAAGCAGGTGCCTGCAGTAACCGGCTGCCATACCAACTAAACATTTCTCCATCTGTCAGCATTATTTTTATTCCTGGCAACAGTGGTTGCATGCTATTGATATGTTTTTGTTTAAAAGGGTAGGGCTCACTTGAGAGTAAAAGTAATTTGCAGCCGGAGTCATTTATATCTTTTAAACTGATCTGTGGGTAACGTGTCAGGTGTTTGAAAACATTGTCGAATCCGGCATGGAAAAGCATATTGCTTATGAAACAATCTCCACCAACTGTCATCATGGGCTCATTCCATATAAGATATGCTGCAGAAATTCTATGAGGAAATGTAAGTTTTGCAAATGCTTCTTCAATTTTTCCGGTGATGAGTAAGGCTTCACTCGCTTTGCCAGTTAGCTGGCCAATATCCTTGATCATTTGTAAAGTTTCTTCAAGCGTATTGACATCGGACAACCAGGTAGGAAAACTTTCCGCCAGTTCCGTTATTTGTTCCTTTACATTCTCTTCTTTATTTGCAATAATAAGATCTGGCCTGAGAGATCTTATGAGTTCAATATTTAATGATTTTGTGCCACCAACACGTGTTTTGCTCCCGAACCATTTTGCCGGGTGAATACAGAATTTTGTTATTCCGATTGTTTCATTGTCAAGGCCGAGATGATATAAGAGTTCAGTTTGCGAAGGCACCAAAGAAATTATGCGAATAGGTTTTGAAATTAATTGGGCGGGAGAGGAGAGGAACATGTTCGCAAAATAGGGTATAAAAAAAACTTCTACTTAATTTGTTAGGCAAATCACAGTAGAAGTTTTTTAGGTCCATGCATCAACTTTCGTTGATTTACCGGAATAATTTTTTTACTTCTGAGGGGGCTCATAGGTAATTATCCTGGTGTCAGAGTTCCGGTTTTTCGCCATCGTCGCCGGTAAGGGCATAGGCATTTTAGGATTGGTTTTTTTGGTCTTTCAATGGATCCGATTGTTATCGGATTGGATCTGTTTGGTTTTGCTATCATCGCCTTTTACGGCATAAGCAAGGATTTGGTTTTTTTGGTTTTTCTAAGGAACAAAATGATCTTAAAGCGAACTGTTTTAAAAAAAATAGAAGTTGACTGATATTGAATTTTAACGGCTTTTCTTAGTCAGGATATTGGAAAGAACTTTTGGTTTATCAGGATCTTTGGATAATGATTGATATTTAATCTATATCAATCAACTTCTGATACAAAGATGCGGTGATAAAACAAGCTGTGCAAGAGCGGTATTGCTCTTTTATTCGTATGGCGTAATTACCGTGTTCATCGTAATAACCAGTCTTTTTTTAAGGTAAACATTCGTATGCTGAACTCGTAGAATTACTTGGGGTATCTATAATTAGATATAAAAATAAAATGGAGATAGAAAACATAAAAAAAACTTCTACAAAAGTTGTCAAGCAATCCTTGTAGAAGTTCAGATAAGCATCAATTTTCATTGATCTTCAGGAATATTTTTTTACATCTGAGGGGGCTCATTGTAATTTATCCTGGTGTCAGGGTTTGGTTTTTCGCCATCATCGCCTGGTGGGCATAGGCATGTAGGATATTGTTTTTTTGTTTTTAAAAGGATCTGGATATTCGTGGTTTTGCCATCATCGCTTTTTAAGGCATAGGCTGGATATTGGGTCTTTTGCTTTTACAGGATTTGGATTCGGTTGGTTTCAGCTATCATCGCTTTTTAAGGCATAAGCAAGGACGTTGGTTTTTTTTGGTTTTTCAAAGGAAAATGTTTTGATCGTATTCTAAAAAAAAAGTAGAAGTTGACTGATATTGAATTTTAATGGCTTTTCTTAGTCAGGATATTGGAAAGAACTTTTGGCTTATTCAGGATTTTTGGATAATGATTGATATTTAATCTATATCAATCAACTTCTGATACAAAGATGCGGTGATAAAACAACCTGTACAAGGGCG
>JBDSEE010000061.1:0-9684 GCA_039920245.1 Ferruginibacter sp. | reverse complement strand
GCCTGCAGCATAAATAGGGCAGCAGTGTCAGTATTTCCTATTGGGTATTTTTTTAAACAATATTTTTGAACTTCTTGTGAAAGCTCAGCGCCATAGGGTGGGTTGCCTAAAACAACATCAAAACCTCTTTTGCTGAATACTTCCCGAAATTCTTTTTTCCAATTAAATGGGTTTATTATTTTCTCCTTGTCAAATTCCATTTCAATATCATAAAAGTCGATATCAATTAAACTATTTCCACTTTTAATATTATTGTCAAGGGTTGGCAAAATACAGTCGTAAAAGGGGGGAAGTTGTAATGAAAGGCTTGCTTCTGTTTCAGCTTCCATACATTTTAAAAGAAGTGACAATTTTGTTACTTCTACAGCATTTGCATCAAGGTCTACCCCATAAATATTATTTAGTAAAATTTTTTTCTTTTCAGATGTTGTTAGATTGCCATCAGGTGTTAATGGGTGGTCTTTGCCCCTCCTTTGTTTTGCATTTTTGGTATAATAGTCTTTATGAAAGTTTAATAGAAATTGGTAAGCGCCAATAAGAAAGCTGCCACTGCCGCAGGAAGGGTCAACTATTTTTATTTTGCTTATTTCTTTGGGTGATTTACTTTCTGTTAGTTTGCCAATGGTATTTTTTACAATGTAATCAACTATGTACTGGGGAGTATAATAAACACCACCGGCTTTTTTTACTCCCGGCTTTTCCTCAATTATCGCCTGCCCGTTTTTTGAAATTGTAATTTGCTTTCCTAAAAACTGCTCATAAGCACTACCTAAAATTTCAACAGGTAAAATAGAAAATTCATAAGGACTGATTGGATAATACAAATCACTAATTATAGATTTGATTATTTTATTATCAATAGTAATGCTGCCGCTTGTATTATCTTTTTTTAAATCGAATAATCCTGAATTGTATTTTTGGTTAGCAGTATGGAATTGTTGTAAAAGATTTTGATAAAAATCACCAATTTTTAAAGTGTCTTTCAAATTCCCATGGGCTTCAACCCCTCTGTCTTCTGCAATACGAAGAAATATTATTCTATCAATGATAAGCTGTACAACTAAGTTTAGTTCACCTTGATTAAGATTATTGCGTAAAGCAATATTCGTTGCAAGATGAAGCCGCCATGTATCTAAAGAGTTTAAGAACTCGTATTCAACTGTAGTTTTACCTTTCTTTTGTTTTTCGTTTTTAGCAAATTTATCAAGACTACCTGCTAAAACTTTTTCCTTGCTGAACGTTTCCCAAATAAAATCAAACTCATTTAGATAATTTGAATAGTGTAAATATTTTATTCTTGCACTAGTTGCTTTATCTGATGCTAAAGGCTTTTTTGTACAGTCATAAATAGAAAATTCTTCAAAGTTTGTAATTATACTAATGGGAAGCTTGGCACTCCATCCAAAACGACGAACCTGGTAGGCTGAGGTAATTTCTTCTTTAATTACTACACATGGCTTTTTTGTTCCTACGAAAAATACCTGTTTACCGCCGCTCAAATGAAATGAATAGTCAGGAGAATTTGTTGCACTGCCAGTTTTAATCTTGTCCTTATGAATTACTTCACGATAACTTCCTGAATACCCTTGTTCATTGTCCATGTCCCAACCCAATGCTTTAAAGAATGGGTCAATAAGATCACACCTGGTTAGTGTTTCGTTGTAAGTAGCCTGTGTATAGAAATCTTTTTGTTCTTCAAATCGTTCTACTAAAGATGACAACTTTTTGTATGCTTCGTCTTTTGTAATCATGCTTTAATGGTAAACTTTCTATAGCTAAGTAATTTGTTTAATTAGTTGGGTCAATTAAAGGCTAATGTAAGTTTTACTGTCGAAAGTTAAGTGCCAGTTGTGCGGGGAATTTTTTTTGGTTCTTTTGCAGTTTGTCTACTTGTGCCGGGTCTATCTGACTTGCAAATGTATGGAAGGCTGTTGAGATCTTTTCCGTCCACTCTTAATGTCTTTGTACTCCTCAAATTGGGCGAGGCGTAACAAACAAGTGGGATGCAAAATGGCATCCTTTACAGAATGCCAATTAAAGATTCTCTAAATAATGCGATTCCTATTTAATGATCTTCACATTAACAGCATTGGCTCCTTTAGGGCCCATTTCCACTTCAAAACTTACTTTGTTATTCTCTTTAATTTCTTCTGTGAGGGAGTTGATATGAACAAAAACACTTTCCTGTGTTTCAAGATCTTTTATAAAACCATAACCTTTTGAATCATTAAAATGCGTAACAATTCCTTTACGGATCATCTCTTCTGCACTCAAGGGAACATGCTTAGGGACGCCAATTTCAATGTCCTCCAGTTTTACATTTACCTTCTTTTTAGGATCAGGAGGTGTGGATGATAAATTCCCGTTTTCATCCAGGTATGCTATCATATCATCAAAGCTTTTACTTTCAGGATTGTCTTTGCGTTCCTGTTTGCGTTCAGCTTTTTCTTTTTTAATAGCTTTCTTCTTTTTTTCTCTTTCTTTTTTATTCCAGGTTTCGGCCATAGACTTTTGTTAGATTTAAAATATTGATAATCTTTCAGTGTGTGGTACAAAGCATTCTTTGTACAGGCCCACTTCCACCGAAGGTTTTTGTTGAATTAATTGCAAAAGTTCATTCGCATCTTTTTCAGCCACTGAATATTCAAGCACATTACCATAAGTGCAACTTTCGTAGTATGCCTGGTATTCTTTGAGGCTGTTGTACATAGGTAACTCACGAAAAAATGTCAGATCATATTCATCATGATTTAAAAAAGCCACAAGTTTCACTTCGTTATTGGAATGGTTATGCTTTTTCTTGTTTACAAGAGGCATGTAGCCACCTGCCTGCACAATTTTTACGGCATATTCCTGGAAGTATTTTGAAGGTTTTTCATTAGCCAGAAGGTGGTTAAAATCAGCTTCTGGCCATACATGCTGGGATATATACCTGAATTTGTTTTTAGATTCGGTCATTTGTTCGAATAAAAAAAGTTCCGTTTTTTTATTCGCCAATGTTTGAGCATAATGCTCCCAATCCGGAGCAAATGATTCCGGCTTAAGCTGTGTTATAAAACACACGAACTGGACGATCGAATTATTTATCATGATTTGATTTTATAAAAATGATAATTAGGACTAAAATCAAAAGAAAGACTTTAAACTTTTGAAAACGCTAACAGGCTGTCAGCATCTTACCAACGCCTGCTGTCATTCCTTCTTTCTTTTTCTTTAGCAACAGAAACTGACATAGGACGTCCTTCAATATCTTTATTGTTAAGAGCCTTCATTGCCTCGTTGGCTTCATCATCAGATGCCATTTCTACAAAACCAAAACCACGGCTTTGGCCTGTCATACGATCTGTAATGATCTTTGCAGATGAAACCGCACCAAATGGCTCAAATAGACTTTTAAGGATCTCATCGGTAGAATGAAAGCTAAGGTTTGAAACATACATGTTCATAATAAGTAATTTAAATAATGAAAAAATACCCGTGAAAAAGGATCTCAGCAAAAAAAGTGGTGAGTATTAAAAAGACGAAAGTGAGAATTGATACTTATCTGTACTAATGTTGGAAGAACTTTTATTCACTTCGTGAAGGTACGCAATTAAGCCCAACTATACGATTAAAGTTTAAAGTGCTGCTTGTGCATCCCTTTTTGGCAAATGCATTATAAGCATGCATCCCGCAGGCGTATCATGTTCGCAAGACCTATCTTATTGGCCACTATTATATTGTTTGCGGGAATTTTATTAGTGTCCGGGTAATTATCAATGGCTAAGCTTAGTGATTCTTCCCGCAGGACATGAAGCATTGGATATGGGCTCCTGTTAGTATAATTCGATGTATCTTTTTCTGTGCTTCCGGCAAATAAATATTTCGGATGAAAGCTAGCGAGCTGATATACGCCATCATAATTTTCTTTAAACAAAAGGCTTTCGGCCAACTGGAGTAAATCAAGATAGGTTTGGAATTTTTCAAATGCAAGAGGCATAATGAGAAGGCTTGTTTCTATAAAGGCATCATCATCCATTGCAATAAAAATAACTGAGAGCGCTTCCAATGCAGATTTATTAGTCGCTTTATTTAGCACTTCATAATGAATGCTTCCTCTCTTCAATTCTTTTCGGGCAAAGGGACAAAAATTGAAACCTATTACCACATCTTCGATCCATTTGGTGGTGTTGGCGATAATGGTCTCGTTATTCAAATGAATGATTGTTTGACATGCTTTGTAAATAAAGTTCTTCTACTTTTTTGCGTGCCCATGGCGTCTTCCTTAAAAATGTCAGGCTTGATTTTACAGAGGGATTGCTTTTAAAACAGTTTATGTTTATTTGTCCAGCCAGGTCATCCCATCCAAAATGGTGCACGAGATCGGTGAGTATTGCCTCTAGTGTTTTTCCGTGTAGTGGGTCATTACTATTCATTCATTGCTTTGTGCAAAGCTACAGTTTTAACAGGGTTGATCCGAAAGGTAATGAATTGAGCCTGTTAAAAAGCTCCAGAATCATTTGGTACTCTTACTGTACAGGAAGCGTTGATATGGGAGCATGAATTTTATAGTGGCTGGCTAAAACGCTTAAATAAGAAGGTTTAATTTTTCTGTAAATAATCTTATTGGATGATATTAAATGCTTTTAAAACAGTGTCGGCTTTTAGCTTCAGGCTGTCTTTTAATCCCTTTATTTCCGAGAAGGACCAGATAGGTTTTATCATCATTTCTCCATTTTTAAGATCAATGCTGTAAGCAATCGTTATACTTTTTCCATTGGAACTTTCTTCTTTAACGATCATTTCTTTTTCAACCTTTTCAGAAACAGGATTGGTTCCTGCAGCTACGGCAATTGTTTCTACATTACTGTCTTCATTTGTTTCATCTATTGAATTGTTTGCAACATTTACGGGTGAATTAACCCTTACTTTAAAAGTACTGGTTTGAGGTGAAGTCTTTGCTCCTGCATCCTGTAATGTAGCAGTGGCAAAGGGTACAGGCACCTCTGATTCAAAAGAGATAAAGGACGATTGAACCAGATTATCAATATTTGTTTTTTGTTTCAGGGGGATGATCAGCGCATAAAAAGTTATAAGAAGCAAAATAATAGTAGCAGGAACAATCTTATATCCTGGTTTGCTATGGTTCAGATTTTTTTCTTTGGCAAAATAACTAATGCGTTTTAAAAGATTAGAGTCAGGTGCAGCAGCTGCAAGATTAAATTGCTGATGACTTCGATTCATTCTTGCGATCTTTAATAAAGTCTCTGCGTATTTCAATGCACAATAATCAAATTGCAGTACCTGTACATCGCAATTTATTTCCCTCTCCAGTTTTATCTTTTTGCATAGCAGTATTACAAAAGGATTAAAAAAGAAAACTGTTTCCATTGATATAACAAACCAGTTAAAGAGGTAATCCAGTTTCTGAATATGAGTGAGTTCATGAATGATAATTGATTCGGTTTCTGCCATCGTAAGCCCATTCATCACAGAAATCGGCATCAGGATAACCGGTTTTAAAAAACCAAATGTAAGGGGAGAGCTAACGAAGCTGCTATACCAAATAGACACATTTCTTTTAATGCCAAGATGCAGTGCGGTGGCCTTTGTAAATAGTTTTACTTCAACCGGTGCCTTTACCAAATGTTTAGAAATATTGTCTCTGTACCGTAACCATTGCATTACAAGATAGACGGATTTAAAACTTACAATGGATATGTAAACAACAAAAAGATTGTAAATGATCTCAGTCTTCAATGGTAGATCTAATATCCTGTTGCTAAAATCAGTTACAGCCGGTAATAAAGTATTTGAAATATCAAAAAATAAAAAGCCAAATGTCGTAATGGTGATTACGAATTGAAGTGAAAGCATCATGAAAAGAAAATTCCTTTTGCCATTAGGAGAAATGGAATTAACGACTGTTGTAGCAACAATGTACAGCAATAGCAACAATGAAGATTGCCATAAACTGTGAAATAAAGTAATGGTAACACTATAAAAAAAATGTTCCATGCAGTTGATTTATTTTTTGGCTTTCAACGTTTTTATAAGCTGTTCTATTTTTTCCAGTTCTGCATCACTGGCATTATTACCGCCAAGTGCATGCATAACAAGCTGTGAAGTAGAGCCGGCAAAAAGACTGTTGACCATTTTGTTTACAAATTGCTTTTGTGTTTTTTCTTTCGTTACAGCAGGGGTGTAAATATGCGTTTTGTTGCTCGTGTCACGGGTTACCAGGTTCTTTTCAAACATGATCTGCATCAACTTCAACGTTGTTGTATAACCAGCATCTTTGGTTTTTGTTAGTTCTTCGTGGACAGTTCTTACGGTCGCCTCGCCATTATCCCATAGCACAGAAAGGATCTCTAATTCACTTTCAGTAGGCTTTATGATCTTATTTTTTAGCATATTACGATTTATTTCGTAATGCAATGTACAATATTATTCGTAATTCACAAATCCATTCATCCATGAGTTTTTCCACGCATAAAAAAACCCCGGAAAATCCAGGGTATTTAAAAAATAGTAATTATATCTAGTTGGAAGATGTTTTAATGTTTAAATCAAGACCATTTAGATCGGCAATAAAGCCTTTATATTTTTCAATAACAGAAGGCGGTTGTACTGTTCCATTGATCGTGAGCTTATCATCTTTCAGCGAAAGTGTGTAACCATCTTTATTTATCAGCTTATCAGATGCTAATTGATTAACCAGGTTTTCTGTTGCCGCTTTTGTTGCTTCGTCATTCAGTTTTGGAGCATTACTGTTATCATCTGCCTTTGCAATTCGAATTTCTTTTTGTTGGTTTATTTTAGCTGCGGGGAATGTTGTTACAATCGCAGCCTTTATTTGGTTCCTGCCATGAATGCTGGCAAGAGTAGGAGCAATCACGAGGCTGATGATACTCATCAATTTGATAAGAATATTCATACTCGGCCCAGAGGTGTCTTTAAATGGATCACCTACGGTATCTCCAGTTACAGAGGCTTTATGTGGCTCTGATTTTTTATAGAACATCTCTCCATTTATGCTCACACCTTTTTCAAAAGATTTTTTAGCATTATCCCATGCACCGCCTGCATTGTTCTGAAACATTCCCATCAGAACACCACTTACTGTAGCCCCTGCAAGAAAACCACCCAATACTTCTGGTCCAAAAATAAATCCTATGATAAGTGGAGATAAAATTGCAATCGCCCCTGGCATCACCATCTTCTTCAAAGAAGCCTGGGTAGATATTGCAACACATTTATCATACTCTGGTTTGCCAGTCCCTTCCATAATACCTGGAATAGCCCTGAACTGGCGGCGTACTTCTTCTACCATTGCCATAGCTGCTTCACCTACTGCACGAATGGCCAGGGATGAAAATATAAATGGAATCATAGCACCCACAAATAGCCCTGCTAAAACAGGCGCTTTGTAAATATCTATGCCGATCATTTCAAAACCATTGTGATTAATTACACCAACATACGCTGCAAATAAAGCCAGCGCTGTCAATGCCGCAGATGCGATTGCAAAACCTTTTCCTGTGGCTGCAGTGGTGTTACCAACAGCATCAAGTATATCGGTTTTCTCTCTAACATCGGGGGGCAATTCACTCATTTCGGCAATACCGCCTGCGTTATCAGCTATAGGACCAAAAGCATCAATTGCTAATTGCATAGCAGTGGTTGCCATCATTCCTGCGGCAGCAATTGCAACACCATAAAGGCCTGCACACCAGAAAGACATATACATTCCGGAAGCCAACACAAGGATAGGTAAAAACGTACTTTCCATTCCTACTGCTAGACCACCAATAATATTAGTAGCATGGCCGGTTGAACTCTGGCGAACAATACTTTTCACAGGCCGCTTGCCCATAGCAGTGTAATATTCTGTAATGATACTCATCAGCGTGCCTACAATAAGGCCCACAATGATAGCCCCGAATACACCGTTTTTGGTGAACTCATGATTACGCAGCATCATAGTATCAGGCAATAAATAATTTACAAGAAAATATGAAGCGATCGCCGTAAGTACAATTGATCCCCAGTTACCCATGTTCAAAGCTTTTTGAACAGGACCTGTGCTTAAACCTGCACTCTCACTAATCTTTACAAAAAAAGTTCCTATGATAGAGAAGATGATACCCATTGCTGCAATCAGCATGGGAAGAAGGATAGGAGAAAAACCGCCAAATGCATCGTGAGCTGTTGTTTCTCTACCCAAAACCATTGTTGCTAATACAGTAGCCACATAACTTCCAAAAAGATCAGCACCCATACCGGCAACATCTCCCACGTTATCACCCACATTATCGGCAATGGTTGCAGGATTACGTGGATCATCCTCCGGGATACCCGCCTCAACTTTTCCTACAAGGTCAGCACCTACATCAGCAGCCTTAGTATAAATACCGCCACCCACACGGGCGAATAATGCAATAGATTCAGCGCCCAGCGAGAAGCCAGTAAGGATCTCAATGGTACGCTCCATTTCAATACTATCAACTCCTGATTCAGGAGCAAAAATGGCTTTAAGAATAATAAATAAACCACCAAGTCCTAACACAGCAAGACCTGCAACACCGAGTCCCATTACACTTCCGCCGGTAAAAGAAACCTTTAAAGCTTTTGACAAACTGCTCCTGGCTGCCTGTGCAGTGCGAACATTGGCTTTGGTAGCAACCTGCATCCCGATAAATCCTGCAAGCGCACTAAAAAATGCACCGATCACGAAAGCAACTGCAATGCTCCAATGACTGTTAGGGTTGCTAAAGCCCATAACACCTAATAACAAAGCAGCAATGATCACAAAATAAGTAAGCACCTTGTATTCAGCTTTTAAAAATGCCATAGCGCCTTCAGCGATATAGTTACTGATCTCCTTCATGCGGGGAGTGCCTGCATCCTGTTTTGATACCCATGCGAACTTTATAAAAGTGTACAGAAGGCCTACAATGCCCATTGCCGGAACTACATAAATCAAATTTTGCATAAAATGTTTATCTAAAATTTTGGAGCGCAAAAATAGGGTAAAAGCAGCAAATGAGCGCAGGACGTCTTTTTCGTTTTGGCTGGATTTTAAAAATTACAAATGAATACTTATTTTTAATTTATGGCATATTACATGCAAATGTTTATTCTTAAAAAAACAATATGATACCTATAGGTGATAATGATGAAGACAGGACGATTACCCCGATCGTAAATTATATCCTGATATTAATAAACATCCTCGTATTTGTTTTTGCTCAGCAAATGGGAGCGAATGATGCTTTTACTTTGAGTTATTCAACTGTACCTGCAGAAATTATCAGCGGGCATGATGTGGCAACTAATGGGCTAGGTGTTACGCCTGTGCCGGTTTATTTTACTTTGTTTACTTCAATGTTTATGCATGCAAACTGGCTGCATATAGGTGGAAATATGCTATATCTCTGGGTGTATGGGGATAATCTTGAGAACAGAATGGGGCATTTAAAATACCTGGTATTTTATCTTTTATGTGGCGTTATTGCTTCACTTAGCCACGTATTGTTAAGCAGTGTACTTGATAAAGATCTTATGATCCCAAGCCTTGGGGCTTCAGGAGCAATTTCTGGGGTATTAGGAGGGTACCTGTTATTATTTCCCATGAACCAGGTAAGGGTTTTCGTGATCGGCACTGTGCTAAGGATACCGGCCTTTATCACGTTAGGTTTGTGG
>JBDSEE010000060.1:0-2365 GCA_039920245.1 Ferruginibacter sp. | reverse complement strand
TTTATAGGTGGAAAATTGTACAGTGAATCAATAATAGCTGCATTCGCCAAAAAGTTTCAGCAGCTAACCCGTTATCAGCAGCAGCATCCGCCTATGTTTACAAAGTGAACCAAGTTAAGGAATGGTTGATACTACACCAGGAGGTGATCTTTGAGTACGAAAACATAAATTAAATGACTATCGCTACTAAGATCAGTTTCCACTCTGCACCCGGAGGTAGCCATTTAAAATGTTCTTCTATGTACGATGACCTGGCTTTAATAATTTAGGTAGTCAACAACTTGAGCGAAAACTCTTCCGGATTTGATTCTTACAATACTAAATTGTAATATTAAGGGACAGACGTGCGTAAGTGACATCTTTAATAATTCAAAAAAACGATATGATAAAGAAATGGCGATTTTCAGTTTATATTATTTTGGTATTAACCGTAACCATATCAAAAGCACAATCCATTCTGCCCCCAGTAATAGCCTGGAAAGGACAAAGTGAAGACCTGATCGCAAGGCCAGGTAACCCATGGATAACAGCAGCAGAGCGATCAAATTTTGTGTCTACCCCGGACTATAAAGAAACCATGAGTTGGTTTAAAAAACTGGCCGATGCGTCACCGTTATTAACGATGGTATCCATTGGTAAAAGCGTGGAAGGCCGTGATATTTATATGATCATAGCTTCCACTGAAAAAAATATAACTGCTGCTGCATTGAAAAAATCTACCAAGCCTGTTTTCCTGGCGCAGGCGGGTATTCACTCTGGCGAAATAGACGGCAAGGATGCAGGCATGATGCTGTTGCGTGATATTGCCTTTGGCAATAAAAGATCACTATTAGATAAAGTAAACTTTTTATTCATCCCGATATTAAGCGTAGATGCACACGAACGGTCTTCTGCTTACAACCGGCCCAACCAGCGTGGCCCACAGAATATGGGTTGGAGAACCAATGCTCAGAATCTGAACCTGAACAGGGATTATGCAAAACTGGATACAAAGGAAATAAGAGCCGTGATAAATGTTATAAATACTTACGATCCTGTTTTGTACATGGATATTCATGTTACTGACGGTGCCGATTACCAGTATGATATAACCTTTGGAGGACTCGGTAAACAGGGATACTCACCTGCTATACGTGACTGGCTGGAGCATACTTATAAACCAACTGCAGATAAAGACTTAATCGCCCACGGGCATATCCCGGGACCATTATTAAATGCCCTAAATAACCGGGATTTTTCGCAAGGGAATATTGTAACTACCGGAGGCCCCAGGTTTTCGGATAGTTACGGCGACCTGCGGCACCTTGCTGCAATATTGGTTGAAAATCATTCTTTGAAGCCCTATAAACAGCGGGTGCTGGGAACTTATGTTTTACTGGAAAGCACTTTGAAACTACTCGCAACAGCCGGGCAATCCCTAAAGGAAATAACAGAGAGGGACAAGGCAGTGAGAGTTACAAAAGTTCCTATGGGATGGAAAGTTCCGCAAATGAAAAATTCAGTAAGCTTCGATACACGGGCTAACCAGCAAGATGCCAATACTGCAGTAACGCCGCCGGATAGCCTTAATCTTTTATCGATTGCATCTGTTGTTCACAGATCCGCCATTACCAATTCAGATTATGTGGAGTGGCTGGGAAAAGCGGCAAAGATGAAGATTGCTGATTATAAGTCAACAGAGCCATTTGAATTTATAAGTCGGCCAAAAGGTTATTGGGTACCTGCATCCTGTGATGAAGTTATTACAAGATTAAAAATGCATGGTATTAAAATGACCAGTATTGATCAAGCAAGGGAAGTAAATGTTGAGATGTACCGGATAACAGAACATAGCTTCGGAGATGATAACCATGCTACAGAACCGTTTGAAGGGCATATGCAGGTAAGTGGAACTACAAGTTCAGAAATTCGTAAACAACTATTTCCTGTGGGTTCTGTATATATTTCCACTGATCAGCCATTAGGTGATCTTGCAATTATGTTGCTGGAACCTGCTTCTAAAGATTCTTATTTCAGCTGGGGATTTTTTATGTCTATTTTCCAACGCACAGAATACATAGAAGCATACGTGATGGAGCCTACGGCAAAAAAAATGCTGGATGAATCACCTGCATTGCAAAAAGAATTTGAACAGAAGAAAGCACAGGACAAAACATTTGCTAATGACCCAAATGCAATCATCACCTGGTTTTACGGCAAGACAAAATATTAAGATGAGAGATATTTGCTTTACCCCGTTGGAAGAGTTTTATGATAGTTTTCAATTTGCGTGTCCGCTTGGGGAATGGATTTTTCCCTCGCAGACATTTTCAAGGTTTGCAGTCGAAAAATATTATCTTATAAAATATTTATTTACATCCGCATG
>JBDSEE010000059.1:0-4847 GCA_039920245.1 Ferruginibacter sp. | reverse complement strand
CCGGCAGGACAATATCATTTGCTTGTAACTAATGCAAGTGGTGAAAGAAAGACTCAAAAGATAATCATACAATAACCAGCAACTATCACTCAATAAAATGCCTCTTGTAGTTACAAGAGGTATTTTTTGTAAAGTTGAAGGCAGAAAGTTCAAGAAGTTCAGGAGGTTCCAAGTTCAAGTGGTTGAAGTTTGAAAGAGTCAATAGTAAGTATAGAAAAGCAATAGTTGGCTTCTATGGCTCCTGTTAGTCATGAAGACGTGACAAAGTTAGCGTTAGGAAAAGAAACGAGACTCGCTGTTGAGGATAAAATTCATCAATTGGTTTCATTCGCCCTGGGATTTTGCACATTCAGTAAGAACTCAAATAAATTTACCTCAGTAGCGATGCCGAGTTTCTTGCGCAGCCTGTAGCGGCCTATTTCTACTCCCCTTGTTGATATATTCATAAGCTGTGCAATCTCTTTAGTAGAAAGGTTCATTCGCAAATAAGCACTTAGCTTTTGTTCATTAGCGCTTAATAAGGGGTATTGACCTTTCAAAACTGTAAGAAAATCGCTGTGTACATTATCAAAGTGTATCGTGAACTGTTCCCATTGTTTATCAATTTTATCTTCTTCGCTGATCACTTTTATGATCTTTTTAAAACCCTCTGGATCCTTAGCGCTATCTACATTTTTCATTTTCACCATATGATCCTTGATCTTTCCAATCAATTCAGCTTTCTGTACAAGGTGCATAGCTACGGAAGCCAACTCATTATTTTTATGTTGTATTGCTGCCTCCAGCTTTTCATTCTGCAGTTTTACTATTTCCTTATCTGTTTTTTCCAGTTCTAATTGATGCATGTACTGGAGCCTGTGTTGCTCTTCTTCGTGCCTGGCCTGCTGGGCCCTGAATTTTCTCTTTAAAAACCGGTATAGAAGATAAATACCTATCCCAAATAAAAGGATGTAAATCGCATACATCCAGCGGGTTTGGTACCAAGGGGGAAGAACCGTGAACGAATAAACGGCAATTGCTGATTCATTGCCCAGGTTATTCCTGACCTTTACTTTAAAATGATAATTACCTACTGTGAGATTTGTATATTCTTTTTCAGTCTTCCGGGAAAAAGAAGACCAAGATTTATCAAAGCCTTCGAGGAAATAACTGTACTCTATATTTGATTGTTGTGCATATACCGGCGCCGCAAATTCAAAATGGAAGGAGTTCCAGGAGTGACTTACCTGGCTGCTTCCTTTGGTGGTTTGTCCTGTATCTGCATTAACTTCTGCCTGATAGCCACCAAATAACAAGCTGTCCCTGTTACTAATTGCTTTTACAGAACTGATAAGTGCATGCAGGGGATATCGTATCTTTTTATATTCTTCGAAATTTACATGATAAAAGCCCCTTTCACCTCCAATGAAAACATTGTTACGGTTCACAGTATAGATATGTTCAAATCCACTAACGAATTTATTGGCAAGCTCAGGGAAATAAATTATTGCTGGCTTGTCACCTGACATATCTACGACACCTACTGATTTATCAAAGACGAACCAAATATTTCCTGTGTCATCTTCCTTCAAGTATCTTATGGGCTTCTTAGCAAATAATTCATTATAAAAAGCGGAAGGTTCAAACTTATCCTTAAGCGCATTATATTCAAGAACACCATTTCCGGAGGTGAGTATAACCTGGTTCTTTACCTTAAAAATATAATTGCCATTTGTAGAATATACTCCGTCAGATACTGAATATAATTTACTGGTTGCTTTGGCCCCATTCAACTGCACTTTGTAAATTCCTTTATAGGGATGTGAGACCCAGATATTGCTATTATCTATACAAACAAAGCGGGCAGATTCGAAATGCGCCACAACATTCATATTTGTAAAAAATCCATTTTTATAATTGTAAAAATTAATACCCTGGTAGGTTCCGGCAAACATGATATCAGATGGGAGCACATTCTGGTAAGGTTGAAAGGTCCAGAAGCCCGAAGTTTTATCAATGGGCCTGGCACCGCCGGGTTCAATTATAAAGGCACCGTCATGGTGCCCCATCAGGAGTTTCCCATTTACCTGTGACAGGTTCCAAACCTGGCCTTTGGTATTCGGAACGAGGGTGAAATTTCCTTTTACGTAACTCAGGTCCTTTTCATCATATAATGGAACTTTGTACAAGCCATTGCTTGTGCCCAGGTAAAGCTCATTGTTATAGATACTAGAGGTATAACCAGATCCTTCATTTAGGTAATCTGAATAAATATGTTTTATGGCGTTATTATATGCTATAAAGTCAATGCCATTGTCCATTCCCAGCCATAGATTCTTTTCTTTATCCAGGAAGATATCCAGGATATTATTATTCTGTAATCCTTCTTTCCGACTAAAGTTCTGGACCAACTTTCCTTGTTTATCTATAATGAAACAGCCGGCCAGGTTGGTTATTATAGCAAGATGATGTTCATTTACCAGTGCACTGCCAGAGATATTGGTATTTGAAATACTATCAAGGAACGGGGAACGAAGCTTTGTTATATTATTACCAGTAAGTAGGTATATACCGTTCTTCAGGGTAGTAAGCAATGCAGAATCTTTTCCTATGCTAGTAAGTGAAGTAGCAAAATAATCTGGTGGAAGGTCAGAGGATGCCAGGAAAGGAGTCCAGACCCCATTTTGAAAAGTAAGCATTCCTTTATCAAAATCCTGTGCTATCAACCTGTCATTACAAAGTCCTATAAACCTCCAATGGGTACTTTTATAAACGGAGCAATGGTTTCCACTTACCTGGAAGATCTTATTACTTGTTTGAAAGAATATCAGGTCCCTGAAAAAATAAATTTCCCATACATCTGTAAATGAGCGTTCCTGTTCCGGGATCAGGCTTCTCATACTATGGAATAGCAGATCGCCATTTGCTGTTGGGGAGAAATAACCAAATTCATCCTGCCCGCCAACATATAATTTGTTATCAGGTCCAAATTCTACAGAACGTACGATACTTGCATTGGGAAGTGGATATGTTTTCCAATTAATGCCATCGAACTTTAATAGTCCTTCGCTGTTAGCAAAGTAGAGGATACCATTTTTATCCTGGCGTATCTGGCGGTTTTGTGCGCCAGCTTTGTAGTCATTTTTATAATAATTGGAAATATCAGGAAGCCCAATGGTATTTTGCGTTACTCCGAAGAGCCAAGCAAATAATCCCATTAGTGTTGAGGCGATATTTTTCATAATAAAGAATGTGAATATAAGAATATTCAAATGATGTAGTAAAGAAGTGTAAAAAAGTAGTGTAATGTGGTTTATAAATGTAAATGATGTAGTAGAGATGTAGTAGGATTAAGTTTGAATGTGCAATAAGATGCTAACTTTAGTACCTCTAATTGCTAATAAATAAGAGACTCTCACTTTTAAACGATTGCATATGAAATTAAAAACTACCTTAATGCTATGCGCATTTCTGGGCCTTTTTGGAATGCATGCAGCTTTTTCTCAAGCTTTCACGGTTTCTGGAACTGTTAGTTCCCAGGGTACTAATCTACCATTACAGGGTGTCACCGTATCTGTAAAGGGTTCCAAGGTTTCAACAGTTACTGATCAAAATGGTGCTTATAGCATCCCAGTGCCGGGCAAAGGGTCTGTACTTGTATTCACGTATGTGAATATGAAAGCTGTGGAACTCACTACCAATGACAATACTCCTCTTTCACTAACAATGGAAACAACAGGGGGAAATATGGAAGAGGTAGTATTGAATGTGGGTTATAGCACTCAAAGAAAAAGTGTTACGACAGGTGCCATTTCAAGTGTTAAGGCAAGGGACCTGGAAAGGGTTCCAAATGGCAGGATAGAACAGGCCCTGCAAGGACGTGTTGCGGGTGTGACCATTATGCAGAACGCAGGTCAGCCAGGTGCAGGTTCTACTATCCGGGTTCGGGGTATTACTACTTTTGGAGGTGGAAATAATCCTTTATGGGTTGTGGATAATGTAGTAGTGGATAATGGAGCTATAGGTTATCTTAACCAATCGGATATAGAGTCTATTGAAGTATTAAAAGATGCTACTTCTGCGGCCATTTATGGAACAAGGGCTGCAACAGGAGTTATATTAGTTACCACTAAAAAGGGGAAAGCCGGAAAATTATCGGTGAATTATAATGGGTTTTATGGTACTTCGGCCCCGGCCAAGCGATTGGACCTGTTGAATGCTACCCAATATGCTACTTTAATAAATGAGAAATCAATAGGCGGAGGAGGTCCGGTATTGTTTCCCAACCTTGCCAGCATTGGCTTGGGAACTGACTGGCAAAAAGAGATATTTAATAAGGATGCCAGGCGTTTTTCCCATGAACTAAGTTTAAGCGGAGGCACTGAGAAATCAACTTTTTATCTTTCTTTCGGATACCAGGATCAACAGGGCATCGTGTTAAGTGATATATCTAATTATACTAAGAAAAGTATCCGTTTAAATTCTACCCATAAGCTATCCAGGGTATTTACGTTTGGCGAAAGTATTGGGTACACCCACCAAAAGGGTAAAGGCATAGGCAATACTAATAGCGAATTCGGTGGTCCTTTAAGTTCAGCTATCAACCTTGATCCGATTACTAAAGTGGTAGAAACGGATCCAGCAGCCATAGCAGCAAATTCAAATTATAATAATGTGAATGCTATCCGGGATGCCAACGGTAATCCTTACGGAATTTCCTTATTGGTAGGCCAGGAGATGACCAATCCGCTGGCATATTTACAAACCAGGCGGGGTAATTATAACTGGTCTGACGATATCGTTGCAAATGCTTACCTGGAAGTTCATATTACAAAGGATCTTATGCTCAAGTCATCTGTTGGTGGTAA
>JBDSEE010000058.1:0-6356 GCA_039920245.1 Ferruginibacter sp. | reverse complement strand
AAAGTACCTTTCATCTCTCCTTCGCTCCACTCCAACCAATTGAATTTCGCATTTTTACCACGCAAATTATCAGTGATTGATTTGTTAGCAGCAGATTTGTTTTTCAGGCTAATTACATCACCTGGTTTGCAACTGTATGAAGGAATGTTCATCACATCACCATTTACAGTAACGTGTTTATGGCTCACCAACTGGCGTGCACCCTGGCGGCTGATAGAAATACCCATTCTGAAAACTGTATTATCTAAACGAGCTTCCAAAAGCTTTATCAGGTTTTCACCTGTTACACCTTTACGGCGGTTTGCCTCATCAAATGTTTTACGAAATTGTTTTTCCAGCAAACCATAAGTGTATTTTGCTTTCTGCTTTTCTTTTAGCTGCAGTGCATATTCACCTAAAGTTTTACGCTTTTTAGTAGCGCCATGCTGACCGGGAGGATTACTGTTTTTAGTAAGCCATTTACCATTACCGGTGATTGGTTCTCCAAACCTGCGGGAGATTTTTGTTTTGGGGCCTGTGTACCTTGCCATAATTATTGTACTGGTCTTTTAGTGACGGTACAGCATTATAAAGACCTTTTAAAATGAATGCTGCACCCGGTTATGAAAATTGACAATTTGTCAATTGCCTTTGATTAAACTCTTCTCTTCTTTGGTGGACGACAACCATTGTGTGGCAATGGAGTTACATCTTTAATAGTAGTTATTTCAATACCATTTTGTGATAAAGAACGGATAGCACCTTCACGGCCACTTCCTGGTCCTTTTACATATACATCAACCCTTTTCAGGCCAGCATCTAATGCTACTTTTGCAGCATCAGCCCCAGCCATCTGTGCTGCATAGGGAGTATTTTTCTTACTTCCTTTAAAGCCCATTTTACCGGCAGATGACCATGATATAACCTGGCCTTGCTTGTTGGTTAAACTAATAATAATGTTGTTGAAACTTGCAGTGATGTGAGCGTCGCCGTAGCTGTCCACTTTTACCACTCTCTTTTTAGCCGCTGCTTTTGCGCTTTGGGCTTTGCCTTGTGCTTTTGCCATAATAATTTAAAAACTAGGTAATCTTTTATAAAATATGTTCCGGTTTCCCGAAACTGAACCTAACCCTCCTGCCGGCTTAACTGCTATCTGGCGTTGGTTCAAATCAATAAGCCTTATTAAAGCTAAAAGCTTATAACACGGCTATAAGCTTATAGAATTATTTCTTAGCTACTTTCTTTTTACCTGCTACCGTCTTACGCTTTCCTTTTCTTGTACGACTGTTTGTCCTGGTACGCTGACCTCTTACCGGCAATCCTTTACGATGGCGAAGTCCACGGTAACAAGCGATATCCAATAAACGTTTGATGTTCATTTGAGTTTCACTACGTAAAGCACCTTCAGTTTTGAACTCAGTGTTAATTACATTACGTATAGCAGTTTGCTCATCATCATCCCATTGGTTCACTTTTTTATTTACATCAATGCCTGCTTTTTCCAAGATGTAAACAGCAGTTGAACGTCCGATACCATATATGTAGGTAAGACCAATTTCACCCCTTTTATTTTTTGGTAAATCTATACCGGCAATACGAGCCATAATTTTATTTGAGATTTATGATTTTCGATTTATGATTTAAAGTAACGAGGCAGGAAATATCAGGCTTCCGAAATCCTACATCATACATTTATCCTTGCTTTTGCTTAAAGCGTGGATTCTTTTTGTTAATTACATAAAGACGCCCTTTCCTGCGTACAATTTTGCAATCTACACTGCGCTTCTTGATGGATGCTCTAACTTTCATTATATTATTTTTTCTAAGCTTTTAAAACTTTTTGAACCTTTTGAACCTTTTGAACCTCTATTTATACCTAAAGATTATTCTTCCCCTGGTTAAATCATAAGGGCTAATCTCCACTCCTACTTTATCGCCTGGTAAAATACGGATATAGTGCATCCTCATTTTCCCCGAAATTGTAGCCAGGATTTCATGGCCATTTTCTAGTTTCACCTTAAACATAGCATTGCTTAGTGCTTCTACTATTGTTCCGTCTTGTTTAATTAATGCCTGTTTAGCCATAAATTTGGGAGCGCAAAGATAAGAGGTTTAATTTAATTATTTGCCAAAAAATAGTATTATTACAGAACAAAAATCCCCATAAACATATGAAACGAAATTATTTTCTATTAATTTTTAGTACAATCTTTATTTTTTCCTGTTCAAAGTCCGACACTGGAACATCACCTGCCGCAGAAAAATTCATGGTATACACAGCTGGGAGTACCTGGAACTATCAACAAGTAAATAATACGCCCCCAACAGGTACCAGCCTTTATACTGTTACCTCAACGAGCCGTGATAGTACAATCAACAGCAAAACCTATCACGTATTCACTAATAGTAATACAGGGGCTTCAGAATATTACAATAATACCGGGGCTGATTATTACACTTTTCAAAAACTACCAGATGCACTTGGTGGCGAAAAAGTAGAAAACCTTTATTTAAAAGATAACGCAGCTTTAAATACCACCTGGATCCAAACTTATAATATCAGCTTTTCCGGCCTGCCTTTAGCGGTAACTACAACCAATAAGATAAAGGAAACGGGCATTACAAAAACGGTTAATGGAATAAATTATACTGGGGTTATTCACGTGGAAACCAGCATTTCTGTAGCTGGAATTCCAGCAAGTGCTTTAACAACAGACATTCAATCTTATTATGCTCCCAGGAAAGGACTTATACAAAACTCAAACATTGTTCACCTGAATTACCTTGGGGTAGTTAATGATTCAAACGTTCAAACAAACTTAATGTCTGCCACCATTTTATAATCAATTCTCATAAATAAAAAGGAGGGGGCCGAAACTTTCTCCTTTTTATTTATGAGACCATGGTCAGTTTAAAATCTTCACTTCTGTCCTCCTGTTCTGGGCTCTACCTTCTTCAGTTTTGTTGTCATCAATAGGTACCGTCATGCCGTACCCTTTTGCCGTAAGCCGGGAAGCATCTATATTCTTTGCTATTAAATAATCCATAACTGCCTGGGCTCTTTCAAGCGATAATTTAATGTTTGCCGCAGGTTTCCCCACGTTATCTGTGTGGCCACCAATTTCTATACGTTCATCGTCTTTCCTTACCAGATAAGCCACCAATTCATCAAGCACTGTAAAGGATTCCGGTTCCAGGTTGGCTTTACCTGTTTCAAAATTACAATCTTGCAAAACAAATGTTTTAGAAGGTTGAAACTGGATATCTACTTTGAATGGGTTTTTATAATATGCATTACCTTTTGTAGCCGGAATATCTAAAAAATTATAACTGGTTGAGTCTTTGAACCCCAGGATAAAAATTTCGTAAGTGTCTCCTGCCGGTAGCCGCAGGGCAAATTTTCCATTATCATCTGTAATACCCTGATACTCTTTTTCATTCGCTTTGCTTTTAAATACGATAAGTTCATTAGACCTAAGATTGTTTTTAAAATCATGTACAGTCACATTAATTGGTGCGTCTTTTGGAACGGATGCATTTTGCACCTGGCTTTTTGCAAAGAAGGGTAAGAAAACTGCCAATAAAAGTTTAAGTATTGATTTCATATTATTATTTTTCAAAAGGTTGGCTTTAAAGATAGTAATTCTTATAAAAACAGGTTTAGGGAATTTATATTGTGTTGTTTTATAACCTTTGCTGTAGTCTAGGTACCATCTCTCTTTTCCAACTTACAAAATCTCCTTTTAATATATGATTTCTTGCTTCGCCAACCAACCATAAATAAAAGGCAAGATTGTGCACACTTGCAATAGTGAGACCCAGGTATTCTTTACTTTTTAATAAATGTCTTAAATATCCTTTGCTATAATTGCTACTCATTTCACAACCAATTTCTTCGTCAATTGGTGAAAAATCCCGCTCCCATTTTTTATTATCAATATTTATAATTCCATTGCTTGTGAATAACATTGCATTTCGTCCATTACGTGTGGGCATCACACAATCAAACATATCAATACCCATTTCAATACATTCTAAAATATTCCAGGGAGTACCAACTCCCATCAAATATCGTGGTTTATTGGTCGGTAAATGATCGCAACAATGGCTGCATATCTCATACATTTTTTCAATCGGTTCCCCTACACTTAATCCACCAATGGCATTACCGGTAGCATTTTTACTGGCAATATATTCACACGATGCTTTTCTTAAATCATGGTGCACACCTCCCTGAACAATGGGAAATAAATTCTGACTATAGCCATATTTATCTTCCGTCTTTTCAAACCGGTTAAAACATCGGTCAAGCCAGCGGTGCGTAAGTTCCATAGATGTCTTTGCATAGCCATATTCGCTTCCGCCTGGCGGGCATTCATCAAAGGCCATCACTATGTCAGCGCCAATGATGCGTTGGATATCCATCACTTTTTCAGGACTGAACATATGCCTGCTGCCATCAATATGCGATTGAAACATGACTCCCTCTTCATTAATTTTTCGTGTGCCCGATAATGAGAATACCTGGAAACCCCCACTGTCTGTAAGGATCGGCTGTTGCCATCCATTAAATTGATGTAATCCCCCAGCCGCTTCCATAGTTTCTAATCCGGGCCTTAGGTAAAGATGATAGGTGTTTCCTAAAATTATTTTTGCTTTTACATCCTTGAGTAACTGCTGTTGAGTAACAGCTTTCACACTGCCTACAGTTCCAACGGGCATGAAAATAGGCGTAAGTATTTCACCATGATCAGTTGTAAGAAGCCCTGCCCGTGCTTTACTCTGTGAATCTTTTTTTGTGAGACTAAAACTTAATGCTGGCATGAATTGAATAAAAAAATGAGATGCAAATATAGTTGATAAAAAAGGCTTGCTCTTAATGCCCGTATAGCCTGTGTGCGTATTTTTGCAGCCATGCATTTACCAAAACTCTTAGCCACCCTAAACTGGCCCCTCTTCTTATTCATTGCATTTGCCACAGTATCATTCATCCAGGTTTTCTATTATCTTTTTTTCTTTATACGGCTTGCATTTTATAAAGAAAAAATCAAACAGGTATCTCAAACACATGCAGTATCCGTAATAGTTTGCGCCAGGGATGAAGCAGAAAATCTTACAAATAATTTGCCTGGCATTTTGGTACAGGATTATAAAACCACACATGAAGTTATCGTGGTTAACGATAACTCTTTTGATGAAAGTAAATACCTACTTGAAGCTCTTCAGAAAGAATTCAGGCAACTCAAAATTGTAGAATTAACCCAGGAAGCTAAAATGATTCCCGGCAAAAAATTTCCTTTGAGTATTGGGATAAAGTCGGCCAGCCACGAAATCTTGTTATTGACGGATGCTGACTGTGTGCCAGCAAGTGAACATTGGATAAGCAAAATGCAAAACACTTATGATAAAGACACGGAAATAATCCTGGGCTACGGCGCCTATCACAGGAAGAAAGGCTTGCTGAACAAGTTTATCAGGTGGGAAACTTATTTCAGTGCCCTGCAATATATGAGCTATGCCCTTGCTGGTATTCCATACATGGGCGTTGGCAGAAACCTATCATACAAAAGGGATGTTTTCTTCAGGCAAAAAGGATTTTCAGCACATAACAAATTAGCCGGCGGCGATGATGATCTTTTTATCAATGGTGCATCCAATTCCGCCAACACAAAGATTAACGCTGATAAGGATACTTTCACAATAAGCAAGCCGCCCCTTACCTGGCAACAATGGAGAAAACAAAAAGCGAGGCATTATACCACGTCCAAATATTACAAGCCTGTTCATAAAATTTTACTCGCATTATTTGCAGTTAGCCAATTCTTATTTTATCCTTTGCTTATTACAGCTGCCATTTTATTTAACTGGAAGATTGCGATAGCCATTGCTGGATTCAGGCTGTTATTGCAGATTGTTATTTATACTAAAACGCTTACCAGGCTGGGAGAAAAAGACCTTGTTCCTTTTTTCCTTCTAATGGATATCTGGATGTTTTTTTATTATTTGATATTTGCAACGGCACTTTTTAAAAAACCAAAGCCTGTATGGAAATAATTAAAAAATATTTGGCTGACTTTACTCCTGAACAGGAAAAACAATTTGCGGCATTACAGGAACTCTATAGAGAATGGAATGAAAAAATAAATGTTATCAGCCGAAAGGATATGGATAATTTTTATACACACCATGTATTACATTCACTGGCAATAGCCACCAGGTTTAACCTGGCCGGGTTAAGCATTATGGACCTTGGTTCTGGGGGCGGTTTCCCTGGTATTCCGCTTGCGATTTTTTTTCCAGAAGCACATTTTCACCTGGTAGATAGTATTAATAAAAAACTAAAAGTAGTAAGTGCTGTTGCAGAAGCAATTGGTTTA
>JBDSEE010000057.1:0-44964 GCA_039920245.1 Ferruginibacter sp. | reverse complement strand
CATAACCTTTCGGGTGTGTGATCACAAAATCTGCTTTGCCCCAGGCATTCATCCATTGTGAAAATGAGTTAGGAACACATTGTGGTAAAGGCTTAATATGCGGCGCCCATGTCAATACAACTTTTGGTTTACTGTTCTTTATATTTTCAGTGATCGTTATTACATCTGTCAGAGATTGTAAGGGATGTAAAGTACCAGACTCAAGGCTTACAATGGGTATCCCACAATATTTTACAAAGCTATTGATGATATGTTCGCTATAATCATCTTCACGATCCTTCAATGAAGGAAAGCTGCGGATGCACAGTATATCAAAATAACTTCCCAATACTGGCGCAGCATCTTTTATGTGTTCTACAGTACTTCCATTCATAACGGCTCCTTCAGTAAATTCAAGTGCCCAGCCATCCTTATCTACATTGAAAACTATTGTTTCTATGCCCAGGTTTTTTGCGGCAACCTGCGTGCTTATCCGGGTGCGAAGGCTACTATTGAAGAATAATAATCCAATCTTTTTATTTGCGCCCAATGCAGATGCACTGAACGGATTGTATTTAAATGACAACGCCTTTTGCACAAGGGCATCAATATCTTTTACATCATTTACTGAAATAAATTGTTTCATTTGCTTAGTACTATTTTTTATTTACCCAGCATGAGTTCTTATATCATCTTCGGTGGCGTCGCACACTTGTACATCATATCATTATTCAGCGGTTAATTCTTTTTTAAAAGCAGCCAAAAATACATCAGCATCTTCTTTAGTAAGATTCAATGCTGGCAGTAAACGTATTACATTTGGCTTTGCTTCACCGGTAAATATGCGATGCTTAAACAAAAGATTCTTCTTCACTTCTTTTTTATTTTCAGGCAATTCAATACCAATCATTAATCCTCTTCCTCTCACATCAATAATGCCGGGAATGTTTTTTAATGCATCTAAAAGGTAATCTCCTACTTCTTTAGCATTTGCCTTAAGGTTGTCCTGTTCAATAATTTCCAACACAGCTAGCGCAGCCGCACAGGCTAAATGATTGCCGCCAAAAGTTGTGCCCAGCATAAAATGTTTGGCCGCAAATTTTGGTGCAATAGATATCCCTGCAACAGGAAAACCATTTCCCATTCCTTTTGCCATCGTGTAAATATCAGCATCAACTGCAGCAATATCATGCGAATAAAATTGACCTGTTCTGCCATAACCACACTGCACGCTATCTGCAATATAAACTGCATCATGGGCTGTACATAGTTTACGGATCTTTTGTAAAAATGGTACAGATGCAGGTCGAATGCCGCCTACACCTTGTATGCCTTCAATAATCACTGCACAAATGTCATTTTCATCAAAAGCCTTTACCAAAGCGGCTTCATCATCCAGGGGAAGAAAAATTATATTATCCGTTTCATTAACAGGAGCAACAATGGCTGGGTTATCCGTTACCGCTACCGCAAGAGATGTGCGGCCATGAAAAGCTTTTTGGAATGCGATTATTTTTTTACGGCCATTATGAAAAGAAGCCAGCTTCATTGCATTTTCATTTGCCTCCGCACCGGAGTTGCAAAGAAAAAGTTGATAATCTTTTTTGCCCGAAACCCTTCCTAACGCATCAGCAAGTTGTTGTTGTAATGGTATATGAATTGAATTGGAATAAAAGGCAATTTTTTCCAACTGATCTTCTATGCGCTTTACCCAATGTGGATGTGTGTGACCAATGGATATTACAGCATGGCCACCATACAAATCAAGATATTCTTTTCCATTATCATCCCAAACTCTTGAACCTAGTGCCTTTGTAATAGTAATATCTTGTAATGGATAAACGTCGAAAAGTTTCATTGTAATGGATAATTGCTTAATAGATAACTGATAATGCAGGCCCGGCTAAACACCGCTCAGACAAGAAATAATGGATAATTCGTATAATCATTTGAATCGTGTTACTTCATCTTTAAAAATAATTCGCCTTTAGTTTCAAGCCCATTGATTCGTCCAGGCCAAACATCAGGTTCATGTTTTGTACCGCTTGTCCCGAAGCACCTTTAAGCAGGTTGTCTATTACACTGTGGACAACAAGATTGTCTCCTGTTTTTTCTAGCTGTATCAAACATTTATTGGTATTCACAACTTGCTTCAGGTGAATAGGATCCTTACTCAAAGAAACAAATGCTGCATCTGCATAAAAATTTTCATATAGATCTTCCAGTTCATTTAAGCCAACGCTGCATTTTATTTGAGAGCTAATAAAAATACCTCTTGCAAAATCTCCACGCCATGGAACAAAATGTAAATCAACAGATTTGTCCTTCTGCAGTTGTGAAAGTGATTGGTTTATTTCTTTAAGATGTTGATGCGTGAGTGTTTTATAAGCCTGTATATTATTTGTTCTCCAACTAAAATGCGAAGTCGGACTCTGTGATTGCCCTGCACCTGTGGAGCCCGTAATGCCGGTTGTATAAACATCTCCCAATAAGGAATTTTTAGCCAGTGGAAGCAGACCCAGTTGTATAGCAGTAGCAAAACAACCAGGGTTGGCAACATTTTCTGCTTTAATAATTTCAGATCTGTTTAGCTCTGGTAAGCCATAAATAAATTTACGGTTATGAACAGTTTCGCCCAGCCGGAAATCCTGGCTCAGGTCTATAATTTTTACACTGCTTTTAAAATTTAATACTTCCAGGAAATTTTTTGAGTCGCCATGGCCCAGGCAAAGAAAAGCTACATCAATATCGCTGCCGGGTTTACCCCCGCTAAAAACCAAATCTGTTTCTCCTTTTAAATCCTGGTGCACACTGGAAACGTATTCCCCTTCGTTACTGGTGCTTCTTGCAAAAACAATTTCTGCTAAGGGATGATTCAATAAAATTCTTATCAGTTCGCCGCCTGTATAGCCTGCAGCGCCAATGATACCAACCCTAATTTTTTTCATCAGCACCTGCTTTTACCTGTTGATAAATACTTACCTGGTTACCGAATATTTTTGTAAACCCTTTTACATCATCTGCACTCCAGCCATTATTCATTTCGCCATAAGTGCCGAATTTATTGCTCATTAAATCGTATTCAGATTCAATACCTGTAATTATAAAACGGTAAGGAAGCAGTTGAATAAATACTTTTCCAGTCACTTGTTGCTGGCTGTTTGTAAAGAATGCCTCAATATCACGCATCACCGGATCCATCACCAGTCCTTCGTGCAAATAATTTCCGTAAAATTGTGCTAGTTGATCTTTTAAATTCAGTTGCCATTTGGTAAGCACATGTTTTTCCAATGCATGATGCGCTTTTATGATGACCAATGGTGCGGCTGCTTCAAAACCAACCCTGCCTTTAATACCAATAATCGTATCACCAACATGCACGTCACGGCCTATTGCAAAAGGTGCTGCCATTGACTGCAAGTATTGAATTGCCTTTGCAGAATGATCGAAACTTTTATCATCCACGCTTTTCAGTTCACCTTTTTCAAAAGAAAGCGTAATATTTTTTTCAGTAAGATTTTTATCCAGTTGCGATGGCCATGCAGACTCAGGTAACATACCATTGCTGGTCAGTGTTTCTTTACCTCCCACGCTGGTGCCCCATAAGCCCTTATTAATTGAATAGGCATTTTTTTCAAAATTCATTGCCACGCCTTTCTCTTTCAACCAGGCTATTTCCGATTCACGACTTAGTTTATTATCTCGTATTGGTGTTATTATTTCTACACCCGGCAGCAAACTATTAAATACCAGGTCGAACCTTACCTGGTCGTTACCTGCCCCTGTGCTGCCATGTGCAACGGCATCGGCATTTAATTCTTTTGCATAAGCAGCAATGCTCAATGCCTGGCTAAGTCTTTCTGCACTCACACTCAAAGGGTAGGTATTATTTTTTAAAACATTTCCAAACACCAGGTATTTCACTATGCTGTTATAATAACTATCAACCGCATCCACATTCTTGTGTGACTTTACGCCTAATTTATAAGCATGCTCTTCTATTGTTTTTAATTCCGCTTCATTAAATCCACCTGTATTCACCAAAACAGAATGCACATCATATCCTTGCCCCGTAAGCCATACGGCACAATAGCTGGTATCTAATCCACCGCTAAAGCCAAGTACTAATTTTTTATTTGCCATTTTATTATTACACGAATTAATCGAATTACACGAATTTGAAACCGACAACCGACGACTGACAACCGACCACTACCAACTACCACAATCCTAAAAACATGGCCAGCAAAGATTTTCTTCCAGTGCCCCGTTTTTCAGCACGGTTCAGGAATCGCATCAACCTGCCTTGCTTCACACGCATAAAGCGCTCATAAGTTTTGGATTGCTTTTTAAATTCTGCAGCAGTTTCTTCAGGCTCATAATGATCCTTCGGATCATAGAGCATGGCTGTACACATACAATTTTTCCTGTCTTTACTCATGAGGATATCGAAGTTCACACAGCTTCTGCAGCCCGCCCAGAATTGTTCATCATCTGTAAGTTCGCTGTACGTCACAGGCTCGTAACCCAGGTCAGAATTTATCTTCATCACTGCCAGGCCAGTTGTAAGGCCAAATATTTTTGCTTCCGGATATTTCTCCCTTGAGAGCTGAAATATCTTTTCCTTAATGGATTTTGCCACGCCAGTTTTACGAAATGACGGCGCAACAATTAGCCCGCTATTGGCAACAAAAGAATCATGACCCCATGCTTCTATATAACAGAAACCCACCCATATGCCATCATCCGTAAGTGCGATCATCGCTTTACCTTCTTTCATCTTCATAGATACATAAGAAGGTGAACGTTTGGCAATGCCTGTACCTCTTGCCTTAGCTGAAGATTCCATCTCGGCAGTAATCGTTTCTGCATAATGAATATCTGCTTCTGTTGCCGGGCGGATAATGATATTTGAATTTTCCAATGGCTGAAAAATTTAAATGTGTAATAATATTTTTTTGAAACTAACTGCATAAATGATGCAGGAAAATTGGTCGGGGGGCTTTTTTCACTGACAGGGGCATGTGGTATATGCTCGGCCTATCAGCAACCACGTCGCCGTGGCGGAAACGCTGACGGAATAAATTCTGGTGTGATATGTAATTTGTTTTGATTCAATGCTTTTTATTGCTGATGCAAATGTATAGCATTAGTAATATAATACGGGATTTGAATAATAATGTTTTGTTAGGATTTTTTGTAATAAGAAACAGTAACTGTTTGAAACAAGTACGGTTTCAAATCCCTTTATGAATAACAGGTTATAGTATATCTTTAATGGCTACCTGGTCCATATCCGTAAACTCTTTATTCTCCCCTGCCATACCCCAAATAAATCCGTAGCTGGATGTACCACAACCAAAGTGCATGCTCCATGGAGCAGATAAAACGCCTTCATAGTTTGCGAGTACTAGATGCCTTGTTTCAGTGGACTCACCCATAAAATGCATTACCTTATGGGATTCCGGCACATCAAAATAAAAGTATGCCTCCATCCTGCGGGTATGAGTGTGAGGCGGAACTGAATTCCATACACTGCCTTCTTCCAGCACAGTTAGCCCCATCACCAACTGGCAACTATCTATCCCTGCGTTATGAATGTATTTGTAAATTGTTCTTTTATTGCTGGTAGAAATATCGCCGAGATTTACCGGAGCCGCCTCTTCTTTTGTCATTTTTTTATTTGGATATGAATGGTGAGCAGGCACAGACATAAGATAAAAACATGCTGGCACATTGGACGCATTACTGGCAAAACTTACATCCTTCGTGCCCTTGCCCAGGTAAACACAACCCAGCTTTTCAATATCGTAATTCACTCCATCAGCAATTACAATTCCTTTTCCCCCTAAATTTATAATGCCCATTTCTCTTCTTTCAAGGAAAAAATTTGCTTTTAATTCTTCTTCGTTTGGTAATGAAATATTTCCTGAAGTAGGAACTACGCCTCCCAGGATTGCACGGTCAAAATGCGAATAAATTAATTGAATAGTTCCTTGCTGCATCAATCCTGCAAGCATGTAGTTTTTTCTCAGTTCTTCTGTATTCATCCTGCTTGTTTCTGCGGGGCTATTCTGAAATCTTATTTCCATTTTACAATCTTATTTTTAGTTTCAACTTTTAAAGTATCAATTATCAGGAAATTACTATCAAGTACTAGGAATTTACCATCAACTATCAACTATCTATTACCTACCCATCCATCCTCCATCAACCGTAATAATGGTTCCATTTACATAATCAGATGCAGCCGAAGAAAGAAAAACATAAGCACCTGTCATGTCGGAAGTTTCGCCCCAGCGATTCGCAGGGATCCTGGCCAGTATAGCTGCATTCCTGTTTTCATCAGCACGCAAGGCTGTGGTATTATTTGTTGCGATATATCCTGGCGCCACACCATTTACATTGATCCCCCTGGATGCCCATTCATTGGATAATGCCTTCAGCAGAGAAGTCAATGCAGCTTTACTGGCTGCATAACCGGGAACATTTATGCCACCCTGGAAACTTAAAAGGGAACAGGTAAAAATTATTTTGCCTGCGCCTTGTGCCAACATCATTTTGCCGATCTCACGGCTAATAATAAATTGAGCGTTCAGGTTTATATCAATGATTGCATCCCAGTATTCATCAGGATGTTCCGCTGCGGGTGCCCGCATGATATGGCCTGCATTGTTGATGAGAATATCTATGCGGGAATGATCTGCTTTTAATTTCTGCAGAAAAGCATATACAGATTCCCTCTTAGAAAAATCTGCATGATATGCGTAAAATTTTCTGCCTGCAGCTTCTACAGCTTTTGCAACTTCGCTTTCTGCAGAAATGCTTTTGCTCACACCAATAATATCAGCACCTTGTTCCGCAAGTTCAATGGCAATAGCTTCTCCGATGCCGCTACTACACCCGGTAACAATCGCAATTTTATTATCAACCCTGAAATTCAACATTAGTTTATTTTTAATTTCCCATAAAGAAATTGGTTTCACTTTTGCCTTCATCGATTATTTAAACTAAATAAAATTCTGTTTTCAAATCGGCAATTATTCACCCTAAGCTTTCCACTTTTCCAATTCGTCAGCTATCTTCCTGTCGTTGCTAAGCCTCGGCACTTTGTTCTGACCACCAAGTTTTCCAACACTTTTCATGTAATCAACAAAGCCATTTTTTTTAACAGGCGTTACATGTAACCTGTCTAAAATGTTACCACTGATGAGATCATCATAATAAACATTTTTTTCTCTTAGCTTATCATCTATCAATTTTGAAAATGCCTGCATATCGTCAGGGTTGTTTTCAAATTCAACAAACCATTCATGAAAGCTATGCCCATCATTTTTTGCTATCATAGGAGCCACTGTAAATTCAGTGATACTTGTTCTTGTTTCTCTTGCCGCATACATCATCGCTTCTTCCACTTCTTCTACAATAACATGTTCGCCAAAGGCGGATATAAAATGTTTTGTACGGCCCGTCACAACAAGCCTGTAGGGATCGGTGCTTAAAAACTTAACCGTATCACCAAGATTATAGGCCCAAAGCCCGGCATTACTGCTAATGATAAGCGCATAATTTTCATCTGCCTTCACGTCTTTCAGCCAAAGCCTTTTTGGATTTTCTTTATCTAATTCATCCACCGGAATAAATTCAAAGAATATTCCGCTGTTTGTATTCAGCAGCATACCGGGTTCTTTCTGTGAATCCTGGAAGGCAAAGAAACCTTCGCTGGCAGGAAATAATTCAATTGTGTCTATATGCCTTCCAATACTTTCATACAATTTATCCTTATACGGTTGAAAATTTACGCCACCCTGCACCATGACGCTGAAGTTGGGAAACAACTCCCCTATTTTTTTGCAGGATTTTTCCTGTAAGCGGTCAAAATACATTTGCATCCATGGGGGTATCCCGCTGATGAGTGTCATGTTCTCGTTAATGGTCTCCTTTACGATCGCATCCAGTTTCTCTTCCCAGTCTTCAATACAATTTGTTTCGTAGCTGGGCAGTTGGTTTGCCCTCAAATATTTTGGAATATGATGATTGACAATGCCACTTAGCCTGCCCGTGGGTATGCCAGCAATTCTTTCCAGTTCGGGCGATCCGCTCAGAAAAATCAATTTGCCATCTGCAAATTTACTGTTACCAGTTTCGGCCATATAACATAACAATGCATTGCGGGCAGTATTAATATGGTTTGGTATAGATTCTTTGCTGATAGGAATATATTTAACACCACTAGTTGTGCCACTTGTCTTCGCAAAATAAATAGGCTGCCCTTTCCATAATACATTGTGCTTCCCCTCCTTGATCTTTTCTATATATGGTTTAAATGCTTCGTAATCTCTTATTGGAATTTGCCTAACGAAGTCTTCATGATTTTTTATGTTGCTGAACTGATGTTCCTTTCCAAAGTCCGTATTGGAAGCGGCTTTTATAAGCTGTGCCAGTATCTGCTGCTGATCAGTTACTGCATTCGCCATACTCTTTTTCACCTGCTTATATATGAAATTGGCAAAGGGTTTTGCCAGAAAGGATTTTATTTTCATGCTTATTCAAAGATAAATTAATCATTAGGGAATTATATCCTCTATGCAAAAGTAGCATGAATGCATCAGCAACAACAACCACATCATTTGCCGTTTATAAAATTAATAATTTAAAGCTCTAAATCATTTATTCACATATTCCCTATTTAACTTACCTGTGCAACTGCTTTTGTGCCCAATTGCTTACCTTGCAGCTTTAATTATTTCAGCAGAAAGTATGAAGATAGATGTACTGGCTTTTGGTGTACACCCCGATGATGTGGAGCTTGGATGTGCAGGTGTTCTCCTGGTAGAAAAAAATAAAGGCAAAAAGACAGGCATTATTGATCTTACAGGTGGTGAATTAGGTACCCGTGGCACAGCAGAGACCAGGAAAACGGAAGCTGCAGCAGCAGCTAAAATTCTGGATGTAGATGTGAGGGAAAACCTGGGGTTCGCTGATGGCTTTTTCCAGAATGATAAAGAACACCAGTTAAAGCTGATCGAAGCGATAAGGAGATACCAGCCTGAAATAATCTTGTGTAATGCTCCCGAAGACAGGCACCCGGATCATGGAAGAAGTGCAAAGCTGGTATCAGACGCTGCGTTTTTATCGGGACTTATAAAAGTAGAAACATTTTTTGAGGGTAAGCAACAGGAAGCATGGAGACCAAAATATGTGTTTCATTATATACAAGACAGGTTTTTGCAACCTTCATTTGTATTAGATGTGTCGAAAGTATTTGAAAAAAAGATGGAAGCAGTAAGAGCCTATAGCACACAATTTTATAATGGAAATTCTGATGGGCCTCAAACTTATATTTCCACCCAGGGGTTTTTAGAAGCTGTAGAAGGAAGGTACCGGATGTTTGGAAAAATGATAGGAGTAGAATATGCTGAAGGGTTTATATCAGAAAAAATGATAGGCGTAGGATCACTTGATGCCTTTATCAAAGAAAATACATAATCAGATTTTTAAATAGACAATAGCTATGCAAACACCAAAATTCATGAACGTACAAGGCTCCACTTTCCACCAGGAGTTAAAGCGGCGGGTAAACAATTATTTTGCTGAAAACCAAAAAAAAAGTACAGGTAATTTCTCACTGTATTTTAAAGCAATCCTCTTTGTTGTTTGTTATATTTCATTGTACGTCCATCTTGTATTTTTCACTCCCATTGGAATCTTTGCCATCATAGAATGTATATTCATGGGTGGCCTTACTGCAGCTATCGGTTTCAATGTAATGCATGATGGTGCTCACGGTAGTTTCAGTAATAGTAAAATTGCAAATAAGATCGCAACTTTTTCAATCAATATGCTTGGTGCCAGTGGCATCATGTGGCATAACAAGCATAATATCATTCATCATACATACACTAATATTGACGGCGTAGATGATGACATTGAAATAAAGCCATTGCTAAGGATGTGTGCTACACAAAAGAAAAGAAAGATCCATCGCTTCCAGCATATTTATGTTTGGTTCCTTTATACATTACTTTTATTGGTATGGTTGTTTGTAACAGACTACAGCAAATATTTTAAACAAAAAGTTGGAACTGTTCCCATTAAAAAAATGAGTGCATTTGATCATTTTGCATTCTGGGCGGCCAAAGCTGGTTATGCATTTATGATGATTGCTTTGCCAATTTATATGCTGGGCTTTGTAAGCTGGGTTATTGGGTTTTTAATACTTACCATGTTTGCAGGATTTGTCCTTAGCATCGTTTTCCAACTGGCACACACTGTAGAAGAAACTGCTTTTCCAACAACGCTGGAAAACAGCAACAAAATAGAAAACGAATGGGCAATACACCAGATAGAAACTACTGCAAATTTTGCTACAAGAAACCGCCTGATCTCGTGGTTGGTAGGCGGATTGAATTTCCAGATCGAACATCATTTGTTTCCAAAGATCTCTCATATACATTACCCGGCCATCAGTAAAATTATCAAGAACACCTGCTCCGAATTTAACGTGAAATATATTGAATACCGTAAAATGAGTGATGCCATTGCATCCCATTCCTCGTATCTGAAAAGGATGGGCAGAGCATAAAACTTATATTTTTATTAATTACAGCGGATGATAATATAAACCATTGTCATCCGCTTTTTTTATAGGCTTGCTCAAAAAAAATCAACAGCTGAAGGGAGTGACACCGTTCCGAACGATTCATCCGGGCGGGCAATGATGCACAATAGCAGTGCTAAAGCCCGCTCCATAATTCTTACCTTTGCAACCTAAAAAACTGATGCAATAATGAGCGAAGAAAAAAGCCTGAATTTTATTGAGGAAATTATAGAAGCAGACCTGGAAGCTGGGAAATATCAATCCATCATCACACGCTTTCCCCCTGAGCCCAATGGCTACCTTCACATTGGTCATGCAAAAGCTATTTGTTTAAACTTTGGTCTTGCCCTAAAATATGGCGGCAGAACCAACCTTCGTTTTGATGACACCAATCCTGTAACTGAGGAAACAGAATACGTTGACAGCATAAAGGAAGATATTAAATGGCTTGGTTTTAAATGGTCTGATGAATTATATACTTCAGACTACTTTGATAAGTTGTTTGCATTTGCAATAACATTGATTGAAAAAGGTCTTGCTTATGTGGATGATAGCACAGCAGAAGAGATTGCAGTTTTAAAAGGCACGCCAACAGAACCTGGTAAGGATAGTCCTTTTCGTACCAGGTCGGCAGCAGAAAATCTCTCACAGTTTATTGCCATGAAAGAGGGTAAATATAAAGATGGCGAAAAAGTACTTCGTGCAAAAATTGATATGTTATCGCCTAATATGTTATTGCGGGACCCAATTATTTATCGCATTAAACATGCACACCATCATAGAAGCGGTGATGCCTGGTGTATCTATCCCATGTATGATTTTGCACACGGACAAAGTGATAGCATTGAAGAAATAACCCATAGCATTTGTACATTAGAATTTGTATCGCATCGCCCGTTATATGATTGGCTCATAGAAAACCTGGAGATATTTCCTTCACATCAATATGAATTTGCAAGGCTCAATATGACTTACACAGTCATGAGCAAAAGAAAGTTATTGCAACTGGTAAATGAAGGTCATGTAAGCGGATGGGATGACCCGAGGATGCCCACCCTTTCTGCCTTTCGCCGCAGGGGATATACTCCTGGCAGTATAAGAGAGTTTTGCGAAAAGATAGGCGTTGCTAAAAGGGATAACCTGATAGATATGAGCCTGCTGGAATTCTGCATAAGGGAAGAATTGAACAAAACCGCCAACAGGGCCATGGCCGTTTTAGATCCTTTAAAGTTGGTGATAACTAATTATGAGGATGGAAGAACAGAAGAAATGCATGGAGAGAACAAACCAGATGATCACGAAGACACAAGGCCACTTCACTTTAGCAAAAATCTTTGGATAGAGCGGGAAGATTTTATGGAAACGCCTGCAAAAAAATGGTTCAGGCTTGCACCCGGGCAAATGGCAAGATTGAAAAGTGCATACATTGTCCGTTGCGATGATTTTGTAAAAGATGCTGATGGCAACGTAACAGAAATACATTGCAGTTATATTCCCGAAAGCAAAAGCGGACATGACACCAGCGGTATCAATGTAAAAGGAACTATTCACTGGGTGAGTGCAGCACATGCAATAGAAGCAGAAGTACGATTGTATGACAGGTTGTTTACAGAAGAAGATATGAATGCTGCTGATGGTGAGTTTAAGGACTTTATTAATCCGGGATCATTGCAGGTGATCTCAAAGGCGATGCTGGAACCGTCCTTAGCCAATGCATCCATCGGTCAGCCATACCAGTTCATTCGCAAAGGATATTTTTGCCTGGACAAAGAATCTTCAAAAACAAAACTTGTTTTTAATAGAACAGTAACCCTGAAAGATGCATGGGTGAAGGTGCAAAAGAAGTAAAACTTATCAGGAATGTTTATGGCTAACTTGCTTATTTATTTTTCCGCCTGGAACCACGGCAATGATCAACATAATAAATGATGCAATCAATACCAGGTAAATACCTGCTTTTCTTTCGGGGCAATAAGCATTATAACATGCGGTAAAAAGAATAAATGTTTTAATAGCATAACTAATTAATATTGCTGAAACGAAAATATGTCCACGCCTGGCCCAAACTCTGTTGGCCAGTAACAACCCGATACTTATCACCGCTAGAATAGTTAAGAATATGCCTGGCCTTCCATACATATTTTGTTCAGAAAAAAAACCAGTGAAGTTCTTATGAATGTCTGCGTGATAGGTCCAGGGCATAAAGCAAGCCATGATGATTATCAAACCTGTAATAATGCCTATCCATTTGCTATATCTCATGATCGTTTGAATGACTATCTCGAATAAAAAACAAAGGCCTTACAAAGTAAGGCCATTGTTAAGAGGTCCGAAGCGGATTCGAACCGCTGTAGAAGCTTTTGCAGAGCTTTGCCTAGCCACTCGGCCATCGGACCACAAAAAACAAAACCTTCAAAAAGCTTTTTTAAAGGTTCGTTTTGTGAGTTGCAAAAATAGGGTATTTTTATCCATAATTTCAAATTACGCCAACCCGAAATTTTATATAATCCTAATGAACAGTATTGCAGCATCAGAATTAATCATCAATGAAAGAGGCGCTATTTATCATGTAAACTGCAGGCCCGAAGAGATCGCAAATACAATCATAACAGTCGGCGATCCTGATAGGGTAAAAGAAGTAAGCAAACATTTTGATAGTATCGAATTCAAAAACCAGCACCGTGAGTTTGTTACACACACAGGTTTTATAGGTAAAAAAAGAATTTCAGTAACGAGTACCGGCATTGGCCCTGATAACATAGATATTGTATTGAATGAATTAGATGCGCTGGTAAATATTGATTTTGAAACAAGAAACATTAAAGAAGACCTTACTTCTTTAAATATTATTCGAGTAGGCACTTCTGGATCATTGCAGCAGGAAATTCCAGTAGACAGTTTTGTGGCAAGCACTCATGGCCTTGGCCTCGATAACCTTATGAATTTTTATATTCATAAAACCAATGAAGAAGAAAACCAAATACTACATGCATTCAATACGCATACCCAACTGCACCAGGGCATTTCTGAACCATATATAAATGGTGCAGCCGTTTCATTGCTTAAAAACTTTGTAAAGAATTTCCACCAGGGAATAACAGTAACCTGCCCGGGCTTTTATGGTCCACAGGGGCGGGTGCTTAGGATGGGGCTCACACACCCACAACTGATAGACAGGCTTACAACATTTAGTTTTGGTCAGCACCGCATTAGTAATTTTGAAATGGAAACATCGGCCATTTATGGCATGGGTAAAGTGCTTGGACATTCCTGTGTTTCTTTAAGTGCCATTGTTGCTAATCGTATCACGAAAGAATTCAGCAAAGATGGTGGCGCAGCGGTAGAAAATCTTATCAAAAAAACCCTTGAAACAATTGATACAACCATATAATGCGTATAAAATTTTATAAATACCAGGGCACCGGAAATGATTTTGTAATCCTTGATAACCGGGATGAAAGATATTCATTACTTAATACCAAACAGGTAAAGCGGCTTTGCGACCGGCGATTCGGGATTGGTGCTGATGGGCTCATGATGATGAATAAGATTGAAGGTTATGATTTTGAAATGATCTATTACAATGCGAATGGAAAAAGCAGCAGCATGTGTGGGAATGGTGGACGTTGCCTTGTAAGATTTGCACACCAGATGGGCCTGCATAAATATACATACAGTTTTTTAGCAGTAGATGGGCCACATGAAGCTGAGATAGATAACAATAATATTATCCGGCTTAAAATGAAAGATGTAGATGACCTGGAAGAACATTCAACTTATGCAATATTAAATACCGGCTCGCCTCATTTTGTAAAATTTGCAAGCGACATACATAATGTTGATGTAATAGAATCTGGCAGAGATATCCGCAACAGTAAAAAATTTGCAAAGGAAGGCATCAATGTAGATTTTGTAGAAACTATTGGTGAAGACAAAATTTATGTGCGTACTTACGAGCGTGGCGTGGAAGACGAAACATTAAGCTGCGGCACAGGTGTAACAGCAGCAGCTATCGTGAATGCACATAACGACAGGGGTTTTAACCGAGTAGAAGTACAGACACCAGGCGGAAATTTAAGTGTTGAATACAATAAAGTAGATGATAGGAATTTTACGAACGTATGGCTATGCGGGCCTGCAGAACTTGTATATACAGGCGAAATTGAAATAGACTGATATGATCCAATATTTTAAAATTGAGCAACATCAAACGGTTGCTATAGAGAAGCCAGAGAACGGGAGTTGGGTAAATGTGTTACCGCCATTAAAGCAGGAAGAATTTACAGAACTAAGCAGTGCCTTAAATATCCCATTAGATTTTCTAAAAGATTCCCTGGATATTGATGAACGGAGCAGGTACGAGACAGAGGACGATGTAAAACTGATCGTAATTAAAACGCCCACTGAAAATAATTCTTTTAACGATAGCGATGCCTTTTACATTACCATTCCCATTTGTATCATACTTACAGCAGGGCAGATCGTTACTGTGAATTCATTTGAGAACGAAGCCATCAAAAAATTTCTGAACAGTTTTCAGAACAGGCAACCAGATAAGATGAACATGATGGTGCTAAAAGTGTTTGAAAAAATTACTACCAATTTCCAGGATCACCTGAAAGAAATAAATCAAAGAAGAAATGCGCTTGAGCAAAAATTATATGATGCCAACAGGAATGAGGAGTTGCTGCAATTGATGCGTATTCAAAAGAGTCTTGTTTATTTTGTTACAGCGCTTCGTAGCAATGAGTTGTTGATGTTGAAAATAGCCCGAACAGATTTTTTGCATCTGAATGATGATGAAAAGGACTACCTGGATGATTTGATCATTGAAACATCCCAGGCACTTGAAACAGCGAACACTTATACAAATATTCTAAGCAGTACGCTGGATGCATTTGCAAGTATCATCAGCAACAACCAGAATGAAGTGCTGAAGCGACTTACAACGCTTACTATCTTTTTAAGTATTCCCGTTTTGATCGCTAGCATCTATGGTATGAATGTGCCACTACCCTTTCAGCATTCGCCAATCGCCTTTTGGGTGCCGGTGGCAGTTTCTTTGATCATACTTGTATTTGTAATCTTTAATTATTTACGCCGTACAAAAAGATAGCATGTTTAATTTACGGGTATATGGCATTCTTATAAATGAAAGAAAACAAGTTCTTGTAAGCGATGAATATATTCGAGGCGGCTATTATACAAAATTCTGTGGTGGCGGACTTGAGTTCGGTGAAGGCACAAGGGATTGCCTTAAAAGAGAATTTTTAGAAGAAATGAATTTGAATGTGCAGGTAGGAGATCATTTGTATACCACAGATTTTTACCAGCAAAGCGCTTTCAAACCCGGCGACCAGATCATATCTATTTATTATTATGTGCATCCGCTCGAAGAAATTACAGCTCCGCTCAGAACTACCGCTTTCCAATTTGATGAACGGGAAATGAAGATGTATGAAGACCATGGTGAAACTGAAACATTCCGTTTTATTGACTGGGAAGATTTTTCCGATACGTCTGTCACACTACCGATAGATAAATTGGTTGCAATTATTATTAAAAAAAGAATATAAAAAAACCTGATCTATGTTTAATAAAAACATCGTATTAGAAAACGACAGGGCCCGCCTGGAACCATTAGAAGAAAAACATTTTGACCTTTTATTACCCATTGCCATGCAGGCATCCTTATGGAAATTTACCACAGCTAAAATTAATAGCCCTGCAGATTTCAGGAAATATTTTGATATAGCCATGACAGAAAAAGAAAAAGGAAGCTCAATTCCTTTTGCCATATTCGACAAGTCAACGCAGCGATATGCAGGCTGCACCCGCTTTGGGAATATCTCGGAAGAACATAAAAGATTAGAGATCGGTTGGACATGGTATGCAGAAGAAGCCCAGCGCACGGGCCTTAACAGGGCATGTAAGTTTTTGTTACTTACTTATTGTTTTGAAACTATTGGGCTTAACAGGGTTGAATTGAAGACAAGCATGCTGAATGAAAAGTCTCAAACAGCTATGAAAAAGATCGGTGCCGTACATGAAGGTATTTTCAGGAGGCATATGATTAATGAAGATGGTGTTTTGAGAGACAGTGTTTTTTTCAGTTTTATAAAAGAAGAATGGCCTCAAATAAAAGAAAATTTTTTTGCTGTATTTATATAAATTTTATTGCAGGCAAATTCTGGTATGATTTTCTTAGTTAGGAGAATAAAATTATGATCACACTTATATTGGAGCTGCTCGCCGAAGCAGCCGTTATCATCCTTCTGGCAGCCATAATGCCAGATGTTAAGATCAGGAACTATAGCACTGCATTGGGTGTAGCCATTGTGGTCGCCTTATTGAATGTAACGATTGGGTTTCTTCTCCGCTTCCCCTTAAATCTTGTTACCTTATTTTTCCTGGGCTTTATTGTAAGGCTGATTGTTACTACACTCATGATAAAACTTGCAGACAAATTATTCAGTGGCTTTGAAGTGAAGGGATGGCTTCCTGCTTTTATAATTGCCGTGTGCATGGCACTTGCAGGCTCACTGATAAGTTCTGTTTGGTAATTAAAGATCAAGTCTTACTTTAAATAAAATACTTTTTCCGTCATCGTCATCCGAAATGAACAGTAGCACCATGCTTTTTTTATTTTCCTGCAGGATAGTGACGGCTTCTATTTTGTGTCCCTTAAACCTGGCATCAGCTGCTTCCAGGTCAATGATTAGATTGGGATTAATTGCACTATAATTTTTCTTGTTGGAAATATCGTTGATTATCCAGAGATAACTTTTTCCTATTGCACCATCAGCAAGATTACTGTAGGTATTTTCTGTAGAAACAGATAATAATAGCTTGTCTGATTTTTGAGCATATTCAAGTCCGGATATACCATTGAAGTTTGAGCTGTCTTTTGTAGTGCCCACCAAAATAATAGTGAAATCGCAACTGTCAGGGTGCGCCCAGAAATTACGGTCAGTAAACACAAGATAATTTTTCTGGTAGCCCTTGTTGCCACGATTGCTCAACAACATACCTGCAGGAAGCTCAGCAGACCCTTCAATATTAATATCTTTTAACCCAAACATTTTAAGCCTTGTATAAAAAGTATCCAGCGCATATTTTTTTTCTTCATGGGTTTCTGCATTTATCAATAACGCTGCATTCCTGTATGCACCACCAGACCCGGAGCCTGCCATAAAAAAGAACTGGCTTCGGCCAATCCTTACATTGGCTATGTCTTCATAATCATGTTTCACCTGCCAGGCAATTCTGTGAGTGGCGCTATCATGCACCCGGATGCTGTCGCTAACATTCAGTGCTGTATCCATAACCCATAACTGTGCAGCATCATCACCAATAAGGTAAATTTTATTTTTATAAAAAGACAGTCCCGAGCCAGAGGGATAGTTTACCTCTTTTATTTGCAATAATGTAACGGAAGGTTTATGGGATTTGCAGGATGTAAATAAAAAGGAAGCGACAATAAATGCCACAAATATTGTTTGCTTAAAAGGAATGGCCATGGGAAGATTTACTTTGCAAAGATAAAAGCAACTATCTGAAATGTTCCGAAATGGTATATGCTACTCTTGCATTCACTCGTTTGAATACATCCCCATTCAGCTCTCTTAGCCTTTTACGAGTCTGGCCGTCCAATAGCCTGCCCTGTGCATCATAATACTGCGGCTGGGTATAATAGGTAAGAATATAATATTTCTGAGGAGTAAGCGGCCACCTGAAATCCTTTGTTTTCACTGATAAAAATACAAGCGTATTTTTCTTTCCTCCCAGGTAATAATCAAGCATGCTCACACCTTTGCACTCAATGGACTGCATGCGTGTAATAAGGTTTTTGATAGGCGTTGGTGAAAGATTAAATTTCTTTAACGTATCCTGTAAACGTGGCTCATTCACTTCAAATTCATAAATATATTTTATGCTATCAGTTAACAACTCCAGGAAAATATTTTTGTATCCTTTATCATTAAACTCTATTGCAAATGGCTTGTGGGTATAATTTTCTTTATACGATTGTTCAATAATTTCAAGCTCCTCATGATGCTCTGTATAGTATTTCGTCATGCTGGTAGTTGCACATGAACTTACCAGCACAACCATAAAAAGTATCAGGATTAACTTAATCATGAACTGAATTTTTTTTACTGATAAATGAAATGCCAAATACTATTTTTTTCAAAATAGCAGGATTTACCTGTCTTAATGTGCGAAAGCCATAGTCCCAATACAAAATATCAATCAGGTCATTTTCATATTTTTTAATATCAAGCAAAACGATAAAATGTGTTGGGAATCCAGGCTTAAGCTTTCCTGTATTTTTCTTGCGCAAATAAGCATTGTTTTGAAAAACAATCGTAATGCCATCCTTCTTTAATTGCTCTTGCAGGTAAGTATAAATATCCCCCACCTTTGGATGCATAAGATCGCTGCCTCTTGCATGCACATGGTATCCAAATAATTTTTTGATCATCCGGTTAAATTTTCCATAGCTCACGGCTGCCCAGAATTTATTTTCATCACCAGGGTCATAATTCTTATTAAAAAAATTCAGGTAGCTTTTAAAATGATCAGCAAGAGAAAGAAACCACATTTGTTCTGCTGGCCTTATATCCAAACCACCTTTATATTTCAAATTTCCTGCGGCCTTTCTAACTGCTGCAGAAGGTTTTAACAGCTCTTCACCATATTGCACTTCACCTTTCTCAAAGAGAGTTACTAACTTCAAAGCATGGCCCAGGGGATCGTAATTCAAAGGCAGGTAAGAAAGTGCAGCATAACCACAAAAGTTAGTATTACTTCCCTGGTACAAGTCAAGCGGAGTATTAATGTCATCCCTGATATTTTTGAGGAACAACTCAGGGTTAATGTTTGGCCAGAAAGAACTCTTGTGTAATCCCTTTATAGAATTGATATACTTAACAGCATCATTATGAGACGACGTATAAATTGTATCTGTAGCGTACACAGATTGATTACCCAGGATTAGGCATATAAAAATGAATGGTAAGGCCTTTGTAATGGAATGTATATTGATTGGGTTCAGGGTAATTAAATTTATAGTTATGCAAAGATAACCGCAAAGTGGGGTTGAAAGAAAAAGTTACTGATATATACAAATGCTTTTTGATATTAGCCGACTGGCTACAGATAATTTACATCAGCCCGGATAAGGACCTGGTATTAATTCTTCTTTTGAAAAGCCACATACGAGATAAGTAATTATTGACTTTGTTACTACTGTTTCCATGAATTTATTTTCCGGTGAACATAAAAATATTTTTACAAGACTATGGCATTAATTCATTGTAATTTTCTGCTTCGGTCCTCTCTGATTTCTTCCACTTCCTAATTTTAGTAAAAGGCATTTTAAAAAGATTACCGATGGTTAATTCTTTTTCATCAGCATAAGATGGAACACCTGTTACAATTTCATTTTGATGAATATTCAGCCGAACGGTTTTATGTATCCTGTCCCAGCAAGAAAAGATGATGGAATAATTGCTATCTGTTTCTTTCTTTATCATGGAATGATGGATGCCGTGCATTCTTGGCGTAATAAAAAAGTAATTGAGAACTTTTTCAAACCGAAACGGCAATTTGGTATTGCTATGATGAAACTGTGTGGCAGCTTCAAATGCAATTTCATAAATAATTACTATCAATGGTGATGCTCCTATTAAAATAATTGCTGCTCCTCGAAAAAATACTGAAGCTATCATTTCACCAAAATGAAAACGAAAAGCTGTTGTTATATCAAGATCAAGATCCGTATGATGAACCAGGTGAAACCGCCACATGAAGGGAAGCTTATGCAGTAAAATATGCCAGATGTAGTTGCTGTAATCAAGCAATACAAATGCTATGATAGCTTCAACCCATGTTTGTTGATGATATAAATAGTTTAATCCAAAATACCATTGCTGATTTTTTACTGCCAGCCAAATCATAGCTGGAATAAACAGTAGCCGCAACAATACAAATGCAGGAATTGAAACCATTAAATTGATGAACATTCTTTTCCATCTACTTTGCACTCTTTTTCTTAATTGAAATTTTGTTTCAACCATTACTAATATGATGAACAGTCCAATTAAAATTGCTGTGCCATAACTATCAAAAATGGTTTTAATCATATCTCTTTGTGTTACTAATAACCATGTTTTCCTGCACTCCACCCTTTTTTTTCCAGGTAAGTTTTTCCTGATTGCTGCGCTTCATTTTCAAGTGGCGTGCCCATGGAATCGTTCCAGCGATTTAGGTAACCAAACAAGCTAATAACCCCTAAAATTTCTACAATTTCTCCATCATCCCAATGCCTGCGAAGATTATCAGCTACTTCATCTGTAACAGCATTTGGAACAGAGCTGGCGGCAATAGCAAAATCGAACGCCGCTTTTTCAGCATCATTAAATGCGGAATGAGTTTTATATTCCCAAATATTATTCAGTTGATCCTGTTCGGCTCCGTAACGGGCAGCAGCACGTATTGTGTGTGCCTGGCAATACATGCAACCTGCAGTATAGCTGGAGAGATACCCGATCAACCGTTTTAGTGAACTGGTTACCCTGCCTTCATTTTTCATGACAGCCATATTAAGATTTACAAAAGCCTTTGCAATATGTGGTCTGCGCTGCATGGTGAGCACACTGTTGGGACAAAAGCCGAGTGTTTCATTAAAGAATTGCACCAACTCCTCCAACTCGGGATTACTCACGGTTGATAAAGGTTGTACTAAAGATTTTTGCATGTTCTAAAGTATATTGGTTAAAAAATAATAAAATAATGTGATCAACTATGTGAGGAACTAATCGTCTCTTAATTTTTCTCCCTCCCCTTTTTTAGTATGCCATGTTGCATCTTTATTTAGGTTAAGATCGTTCTGAATTTTTGGAGAAGATCCTTTTGGCGCTTTGCCAACCATCATTTCAAAATATCGAATACCATCTTTTACACTTGCCCAAATATGCAGAGGTGCCTTATAACCATAAGCCCTGTATTTACCTGGTTCTATTTTCCCTTTTTGCCGAACAAAGTTCTCAAAATCTTTTACCCATTTGTTGAAACCAAGCATAAAGTTATTTTCTGCAATCATTTCTTCTGCCTGTGCATCACTATATTTTTTTCCTTTGCCAATTAATTGATACGTCCATAAATGATCGGGCACTTCCACGCCTCCATAGCGGCATTGCCACACCAATGGTTGGTAAGCGAGGCGATCGTTTTCAAAAGGCTCATCATCAGGGTTAAAATAATTTTTATGCTCAAGTATTTTTGGTCTTCCATCTTCACCAAATTCATCACCGCCATCATCGCCATAACAAAAGAAACCTGCAGTTCTTCCTTCCAAATGATTTAAGCTCATTTCCTTCCATTGCTCTGTATGCTCGAATGCCATTGCCTTTTCCGCATTCTTATGACCAATTGTTTTTTCATCAGGATTGCCGCCGTTCATACACACCAAACGATCAAACATTAATTTTAAATTGCTGCTGCAGCTGTACCAATTAACCGGACCGATGATTGCCCATGCATCAGCCATATCAAACCTTGCATACATATCTAAATTCCACATCAGGTCAGGCTCCTTGCTGCTATTTTTTTCATAGCAGTTGCATGGCCATACACATAAAGCCATTGAGGTAGATACGCAGGCATTACAGCTTTGTATTCTTTCTCTTGCATACACATTGCCTAAATCTTCATAATCAATTTCCCAGTCCTGAGGCAGCATTTCAGCCATCTTCAACATTAGTGTTCTTGATTTACTGTCAACACCGGGGCAGTTATATTGCCTTCTATCAGAGCCGGAAATAATCAGCACTCTGAAGGGACGTTGCTCCGGTGGCAATTGTGAATTATTATCGTTTGGTTTCATAATTTATTTTTTTGCAGTGAGGTCTAATTTGTTTTGAAAAATTTTCAAGTTATTTACATTTTATATTTTACAACTCTCACCATATTTAACCATTACAATTTTATACTTCTTAATCGTAAGGCATTTCCTATTACGGAAACAGAACTCACGCTCATTGCCGCTGCAGCAATCATGGGAGATAATAATAATCCAAAAAAAGGATATAAAACTCCTGCAGCAATGGGCACTCCAACAACATTATAAATAAAAGCGAAGAACAAGTTTTGCTTGATGTTTTTCATTACAGCATGACTTAATTTTTTTGCTTTTACGATGCCCTGCAAATCACCTTTCACTAATGTAATGGCAGCACTTTCTATTGCCACATCGGTGCCTGTGCCCATCGCAATACCTACATCAGATTGTGCCAACGCTGGTGCATCATTAATGCCATCGCCAGCCACCGCTACTTTTTTACCTTCCATTTGCAATCGCTTAACTTCTTCCAGTTTATCCTGGGGAAGAAATTCTGCTTTATATGCTGAAAGTTGCAGCGTATCGGCAACTGCTTTGGCAGTACCTGCATTATCGCCTGTAAGCATGATCACATTTACATGATTATCGATAAGTTCCTGAATTGCCTCTTTACTTGTTTCTTTTATCATATCTGTGATTGTGATATATCCGGCTGCAACTCCGTCAATCGAAATATAGGATACCGTTTTGCCTTTCCCTTGTTCTGTTTTCACCTGGATTTCTAAATCATCCGGAATAGTAGACTGTGTTCCTTCCATTAATTTTTTATTACCGATTGCTATCTTTTTTCCCTCCACCATAGCGGTTACACCTTTGCCTGCAATAGCCTCAAAATTTTTTACATCAGTTAACGTGACATTTTTCAAAGTTGCATATTTAACAATGGCTTCTGCTAATGGATGTTCACTTTGTTTATTTACTGAGGCAATTTTTTTCAGCAAATCATTTGCATCAAAACCTTTTAGCGTTACTATATTTTCTACCGAAGGCTTTCCTTCAGTAATGGTGCCTGTTTTATCAATGATCAATGTATCGATCTCATTCATCTTTTCAATGGCTTCGGCATTCTTTATAAGAATTCCTGCCTGTGCTCCTCGCCCAACCCCCACCATTACTGACATTGGCGTTGCCAATCCTAAAGCACATGGACAGGCAATAATTAATACTGCAATGGCATTGACAAATGCATATACATATTTTGGTTCAGGACCAAAAACTACCCATGCAATAAAAGTTAGTATAGAAACAATGATAACTGCAGGCACAAAGTACTTCGCTATTTTATCTGCCAGTTTTTGAATGGGCGCCTTTGAACGGCTCGCATCGTTCACCATCTTAATTATTTTGGAAAGCAGGGTTTCAGACCCCACTTTTTCAGCTTCCATAACAAAAGACCTTGTGGTATTAATAGTGCCTGAAGAAACGTTATCACCCATTATTTTATCTGCCGGAATTGGCTCTCCCGTAATCATGCTTTCATCAATGCTGGCTTCACCCTCTGTAATTCGTCCATCTACTGCAATCTTTTCACCGGGTTTCACCCGTAACAAATCCCCTTTTTTTATTTCGTCGATGGATATCTTTTTTTCTTCCCCATTCACTACCAACGTTGCAAATGAGGGAACCAACTTTAGAAGTTCTTTGATAGCCCCGCTGGTTTTAGTGTGTGCCCTTGCCTCAAGCAATTGCCCTAATAATACCAGGGTAAGTATGACAGTAGCGGCTTCAAAATAAACGAATACTGTATCATTTTCAGTCTTGAATTGTGCAGGAAAAATTTGCGGAAAGAAGAGTGCAACTATACTGAAAAGGAAGGCGACACCGGTGCCAATACCAATTAGCGTAAACATATTCAGATTCCAGCTAACGATAGACCGCCATGCTCTTTCAAAGAACATCCAGCCACTGTAGAATACAACAGGGAGCGACAAGACAAGCTGGATAATATTCCATTTAGCTTGACTCATTATGCTAAAGAGCGGGTTAGTTGGAAGCATCTCTGACATTGCTATTATCAGAATCAAAAAAGTAAAAGCAACAGCTATTTTAAATTTTTTAGATAACTCATTATAAAACTTCTCCTCTTCATCTTTTGAAGGTTGCATGGCAACTAAGTCCATGCCGCAAATTGGGCAGGAGCCCGGGCCATCCCTAATAATTTCAGGATGCATGGGGCAAGTGTATTTTCCATTTGTATCTGGGGAAGATTTTTGGCCATTATGCTCTTGCTTCGATAATGTTGGCCGTTTTACCAGGTTCATTCCGCACACCGGACAGTTACCGGGCTTGTTATAATCCTTATCACCCTCACAATTCATAGGGCAATGATATTTGTAAGTTGCTTCTGCTTCATGTACGGTACTGGTAAGTTGCGTTTCAGCAGCATCAACTTCTTTTAAATGCATACCACACACAGGGCAATTGCCAGCCTTATAATACAGCTTATCCCCTTCACAATGCATAGGACAAGCGTATTTTTTTACTTCATTATTTACATTTTTATGCATGTCTGATTTCGTTTCATTTTTCATATGCTTTCCTTTACTTTATGAATTTCATTAACCTGTAAAAGCTGACGGCAGGTGTTTAAAATAAAAAGCTCTGTTACACAGCTTTTGTTTTCCCCTTTATCTTTCTTATTGTTGAGTAAATGCTATAAACAACCATTAACCCAATAAAAACATATACCCATACCGGGATATTTTTACCTGCAATTAATAGATATAAATAGGCTGATATAAAACATAACCCTGTTAATAATGCCGGAACAACAATTGACTTTTTCTTTTTTCCTCTCCTGATCGTCCAGCTTAAACAGAGAAAAAATAACGGTATTGCACCTATATAAATGCCCCCGAAGATGTAAGGGTTTACATTGTACTTATCACCTAAACTTAAAAACCATTCTTTAAAAGTTTCCCATAATTGCATTAATTAAATAGTTTAAATGTGAGGTGTAATATTTTTTTTAAACCGGATGATAAAGACTTTTGCTTATAGCTTACAATAAGATGTTGGTTAATTCTTGTGGCAACAATTATGTCTGATTTTTTATTACCTATCATAGAATTTAGTGGGAAACTATTTACAACAACAAAGAAGCCATATATTTAATGTTTAAAATAATCAAGTTATGAAAGTTTCTATCAAAACAGGATTTATCGCAGGATGTATTGGTGCAATCATTTTAGTAGCCATTATGTATATAATGAAGGCAGCAGGACTCGGTGAGCCTGGATTTATAGGAATGTACCGTGGCATGACCCATAGTAACAGTTCTTCAGACCCATTCATTGCAGCATTAATTTTTATTGTAGCAGGTGGCGGTATATGGGGGATTCTATTTGCCTTACTGGTTAAAAATCCTACGCTTCTCAAAGGATTTTTATTTGGCATTCTTCCTACACTTTGGTTATTGATAGTAGTTACCAGCTTGCTCGGAAAACCACTTTTCAAAGGGTTAGAATTGAAGGGAATATTGATGCCCGTTTTATTTAACATGGTTATTTGGGGTAGTTTTGTGGGATGGTATTGTTCACGAAAAAAATAAGTACTTCTTTATAATATTTCATTCTTCCCGGAATAATTATCTTGTTTTATAATTTATGTCTCTTCACAAGTCTTCTATGAACTTTTAGCAATTGCTCCTGCGAATATCCCAGATAATACATTGCCCAAAGGCGAAAAAAAATGCTTTGCATCCGGTATACACCGTTATCCAAATATTTTCTTGCAGAAGTGATTACGACATCGTTCATCACTTTAAACCTTCCATACTTTTTTATCCGGTGAATGATCTCCTGGTCTTCCATCATCATAAGGCTTTCATTAAAACCTCCAGTTTTTTGAAAAACATCTTTGGTTACAAATAAGCTTTGGTCGCCAAAGCGAACAGCATTTACATCAAATTTTGTGAACCACGCATTCGCTTTTAAAAACCAGTGGTCGTAATCAAATTGCAATCTAAAGCAACCGCTTTTTGCCCCTTCTTTGTTAGCTCTTAAAATTTGGGATGTAAAATCATTTGGGGGAATACTATCAGCATGAAGAAAGTAAAGAACATCAGCTTTGGCAATAGATGCGCCTTTATTCATTTGTGCAGCTCTTCCTTTGCGTTCACTTATTACTACTGTTGCGCCACATTTCTTTGCTATTGCAATCGTATCATCGCTGCTGCCTCCATCTACTACGATAATTTCTATTTCATATTTACCATTAGCAGCAAGTGTTTTATTGATTGTCTGTGCAATTTGCTCAGCTTCATTGTATGTTGGGATGATGATGCTGATCATCGCTGTTGCTTTATTGAGAACATTATTTTCTGTTCGTGACTTAAATCATCTTCCACATCAATATCCATTAGTGTGGGTAATAAAGAATATTTTAAATGCTGACTTCTGCAAATGGATAATGTTTGTTTTAAAACTTCGGAAGTACCCCATGAAATAGTTTTAAATAAAGAATGATGCAATTCTTTCATCCCTAATAAATAATAGCCGCCATCTTTTGCCGGGCCAATTACAACATCAGTATCATTTAAAAGTAAATAAGCATCTTCAATAACAGACGCACTGAGATCAATGCAATCGCTGCCAATAATAATTACCTTTTGATGTTTATTTAAAAAAACAAATTCAAATGCATTGCACATCCGTTCACCCAAATCATTTCCTTTTTGCAGATGTTTAATAAACCGGTCGTTAGGCCATTCGTCTTCTCTTTGCAAAAATTCAGAATAAAAAAGAAATTTATCAGCATCCACAAAGAGCGTAATCTTTTGTGTATGATTTAATAGTTTTTTATAAACTTCTAAAGCCGTTGCATCGCCAATAGCTGCAGCCAATCTTGTTTTTACCTTCCCAATAACAGGATTTTTCATGAAGATAATAAGTGCTCTGCTCATTCTGTTTCCTGCTTGTAATTATTTAGAAATAATGTCCAGTCGTATTTTTTAAATTTAATTTTTAGATCTTTATTCCTCTCAACAATGTGATATTTTTTGAGCATCTTTCTAATACCCTTTTTACCTCCAAAATCTCCACGGAACCAACTCATAATTTTTGGTAAAAAAATAGAACCTGATGTTTTATCGTATTCTGTCTCGCTTTTTAAATAGTTCCTGGTAGCTAGTTCCAACTGCATATCAATCTTCTCAGGATCATAATAGGCTATAGGCGGACAACTTTTGGCGCCACAGTTCAATGCAAAATGAATCCGGTTATCCAACTTTGCAACTCTGAATTTTTTTTCAAAATCAGATGGGAACAACTTATTCAAATACCCAAGGCTCCATTTAATTTTTGACCTTCGCAAGATATCATGTTCAATATTATCAAGGCTTAGATGTTTACCTGCAATAACAATTTGTTTGAGAGAGAAAAAAGAATTCCTGTTTTTATATTTCCCGGGATTTTCTGTAAGCAGTTTTTGTATAAAGGCATTATAAATATTTAGCCAGAATGCTTTTTTCTTTGCGTCGGCTGATAATTCGCCATGCAGTTTTTGTATGTCTGCTTCTGCCAACACCTGGATATATTGATCACTGCTATCCCCTGTGCGAACAGCGTAAAGAAATGACTGCGAAACTTTGATATAGTCTATGTGTGAAGGCAATTGCTGAGCGTGAATAAAGTTAAAATAATTGATAAATAATATGAGCAAAAAAAGTTTCATCCATGCGGGTATTTATTATAAAGCAACAATCACTTGTTTAAATAAAGCAGATAATTTTTCATCTGCCTTGCCTGCCACTTCAATGATCTCTGCAATGTTTACAGGTTTTAAATTATCAGGATCGCATTCATCTGTTATAACAGAAACTGCTGCACACGGCAACTGCATCTGATTAGCGGCAATAACTTCCGGCACGGTTGACATGCCTACCATGTCTGCTCCAATAATTTTCAGGTAACGGTATTCGGCTTTTGTTTCCAGGTTTGGCCCATTGACGGCTGCATAAACAGCTTTCTTTAAATCAATATTTAATTCATTTGCTTTTTGTTGCAACAGGTTTTTTAAAAATGGATCGTAAGGTTCACTCATATCAGGAAAACGGGAACCAAATTCATCATAATTTTTTCCGCTTAAAGGATTGCCATATAAAAGGTTGATATGATCATCAATTAAAACCAGGTCACCTTTTTTTAAGTTATTATTAATGCCACCTGCAGCATTTGATAAGAATATTTTTTGAACACCTAACAATTTCATTACCCTTATTGGAAATACAATCTGTTGCATGGAATAGCCTTCATAAGCATGCAAGCGCCCCTGCATTACAAGAATATTTTTGCCAGCTATGGTTCCATAAATAAGATTGCCTTTATGAAATTCTACTGTTGATACCGGGAAGTTGGGAATATCAGAATAAGGAATGGTTAGTTTTACATCAATGTAATTTAATAGTTGGTGCAAGCCCGTTCCTAATACAACACCGATAGATGGCTGTGCAATTCCCTGTTCAATCAAATAATCCCTCGCTTTAAAAAATTCATCCATATATTTTTCATTTAAACAACTGCACCGCCACAACTTGAGCCAGCGCCTGCGGTACAGCCATAACAATGTTGCCCTATAATTATTTCCCGTTTTTTTAAATCTTCGCCATTAAATTCACTGATATGCCTGCTATTGCAATTCACTTTTAATTCCAGCATCTGGTTAAAATCGCAATCATATAAATAGCCATCCCATCCAATAGAAATAGTATTACGGCACATCACATTTGTTGCTGCCATAGGATTATAAGCATTCACCAGCTTTTCCATATAGGCTTCATAATTATAACTTGTCAGTAAATAATCCAGGTAACGGTTGATGGGCATGTTTGTAATGCTGTATAAATTATTGAAAACAATACCATAACGTTGCATCAATGCTTGTTTGTATTCTTTTTCCAATGATTGCTGCGATGGTGGTAAAAATGCACCCGCAGGGTTGTAAACAAGATTTAAAATTAAGCCTGTATTTTGTTTACCATAGCCAACCACATTCAACATTTGAAGTGCTTTAATACTGTCTTCAAATACGCCATTACCACGCTGCCTATCTGTTCTATCTTGTGTATAAAACGGAAGTGAAGAAACTACTTCAATATTGTGTAATTTGTAAAACTCCGGCAGGTCATGGTATTTTTTATTGGCAAGAATAATAGTCAGGTTGCATCGAACAATAACATGCCTGTCAAGTTTTTTAATTTCCTCCACAAACCATCTGAAGTTTGGGTTCATTTCCGGTGCTCCACCGGTAAGATCTACTGTTTTTAAAAAGGGATTATTATTTAATACATCAAGACATTGCTGCATCGTTTCTTTGGTCATGATCTCCTTTCGATCAGGTCCTGCATCTACATGACAATGCCTGCAGGTTTGATTGCACATCTTCCCAATGTTTACCTGGAAGATTTGTATTTGAGTTGGCTTTAAAGGAAACAAATTACTCTCTTGCAATTTTTGCTGAAAAGGAATTAGTGCAAAGTCATCGGTTAGGCCATGTTCTATTATTCCAATTTGTTCATGGGCATCAGCAAGAATACTATTTTGTGCTTTAAGAGATTTCATTAAAAGAATTTAAATCACAAGTCAAGTTACATCGCTATTTCTTTCACTTTATTCATCATCTGTACTCCATGTACGAGGGAAGCACCCCCACGGATGGCACAGGCAACATGCACTGCTTCCATCATTTGACTTTCACTCCATCCTTTTTCAAATGCATCGCTGCTGTAAGCATCAATGCAATAAGGGCATTGCACCGCATGGGCAACTGCTAAAGCAATCAATGATTTTTCTCTTGCTGATAATTCGCTATCCTTAAAAACTTCGCCATAATAGGAGAAGAATTTGTCGCCTAGATTCTTTTGAAAGTCTGCTACATTTCCAAACTTTGCCAGGTCTTTTGAATTGTAATAATGTTCGCTCATTTTTTTAATTTATATGGTAACAATTATGCCATAAAAACTACGGCATATTTATACAAACCAGTTTAGGACTTTACATTCTTATGCATCGACAATCAGGAACGCAACAATGCCCTTTCTGAGCATGATAGATCATACTCTGCACTAAATCTTCTGCTAATTAGCTAAATAAACCTTTAGTGAATGTCTTTACCCAGGATAAAATTTCTTCTTTCAAATTCATGTTTTATGCAAAAGATAAATTTAGGCTTATTTAATCCCTTTCACAAAATCCTAAATATAGAATTTCTGTTCAGCAAATTTTTAGTTCTTTTTCAATTTGATTTGACCCAGGATTGTGTGCTTGCAAATATGCAGAAATTTGAAGTAGATAGTTGATGTCATACCTGTTATAGTAATAGCGGGCTGCCTGAAGAGGATTGCAGCTAATAATTGTTTTTGTAACTGCAAAGTTTATTAATATCTTGAAAATTCTTAAAACATTTTTGAATCATTCAAAGCAAAATGGAGAAATGCATTTTCTTAAGTAAAAGATCAGGGCAGAATATCCATTCAGAAAGACCACTTAATGAAGCGACACATGTATTTTTGAAAATTGAAAATCAATAAATGAAAGTATACTTCATAAGCGGACTTGCTGCAGATAACCGGACTTTCCATTATATAAAACTGCCGCCAGGTTTTGAAGTCGTATATTTAAATTGGATAAAGCCTGTAAATGCAGAAAGCCTTAAAGAATATGCACTCAGGCTTTCCTCTGGCATTGACACTAGTGAGCCGTTTGTCCTGTTGGGCCTATCTATGGGTGGAATGCTTGCCACTGAAATTGCTCTAAAACATGCTCCCATACTTACTATCCTTATCTCCAGTTCATCTTCACACAGGCATTTTCCACCATGGTTCAAATGGGCTGCAGGATTACGCATACAAAAAATAGTTCCGGCAAAAGCATTTAAATCAGCGTCGCTTATCAAGCGCTTGTTCACCGGTGAAACCAAAGAAGTTAAAAATATTTTGAGACAGGTTATAAGAGACAGTGATCCTGCTTTTATAAAATGGGCATTGAATGCAATTCTTAATTGGAAAAATGAAGATATGCCTAAAGGTCTTGTGCAGGTTCACGGAACGAAAGACGAAACATTACCTTTTAGATATTGCAAAGCAAATTATGTAATAAAAAATGGCAGCCACATGATGGTGATGACCAGGCCAACCGAAATAAATAGTTTATTGGAACAATTATTATCTCCTCTCACTTCATAAACAAAATGTACTTGAAAAAAAGAAATATTTTTTTTCTAATTGTCCTTCAAATACTGGTAAGCTGTGCAAATAAACCGCCACAGGAGCCTGGCAATTTCAAAGCAAACGACCTGGTAGAATTAATAAAATTAGATACGAGCATTCGCTTAGATATACGTTATGCCACAACAAATAATTTTGCAGGAAGGGCGGTTTATAAACAAGCAAGAGCTTTTTTACAAAGACCGGCAGCCCAGGCACTGATCAATGTAAACAAACAATTAAAGCCTTTGGGCTATGGCTTGATGATCTTTGATGGATACAGGCCATGGAGCATCACCAAACTTTTCTGGGACATCACTTCTGAAGAAAATAAAAAATTTGTTGCTGATCCTAAAAAAGGCTCCCGCCATAACCGGGGTTGTGCTGTAGATCTTACGCTTTTTGATTTAAGCACTGGCAAAGAAATACAAATGCCGGGTGAGTATGATGAAACAACTGAACGATCTTATGCTGATTATACTGGCGGCACCGAAATGCAACGACAGATGCGTGACTTGCTTATTAGAACCATGCAAGGCAATGGCTTTACTGTTTACAAATATGAGTGGTGGCATTTTGATTTTAATGAGTGGAAGTCCTATGTTATCACTAACATTCCCTTTACCAGGCTATAGACTGAGATATTAATTAAATTTAATTTGTTCTGTAACTCCGATCAGTTCCCCACTTGCTTTCTTACGTTTTAAGTTGTGTTTAAAATCAGGTACAGTATTTGCCAATAGCAGCTGAAAATTACTTATCTCTAAAAACTCAATTTTATGTTAAATACCACCATAAAGAAAAGCTTTTTAGCTGCTGGCATTTTAAGCAGCCTATTGTTTGTTTCCTGCCAGAAAAGCGCCGATGATGGCTCAATGGATTCTAGTGCTGCCCGCTTGCAGGTTCGCCTTACTGATAGCCCAGATCCAAATGTGAGTGAAGTATGGATTGATATAAAAGAAGTGCGCATTAATTATGACGATACAAGTTCAGTTTTGTTAACAGGAGCGCATCCTGGTGTTTATAACTTGCTTGATCTTACAAATGGCAGGGATACTTTGTTAGCTGATGCACAAATTCGCCCGGGACGTATTGGTCAAATACGCCTTGTACTTGGTCCAAATAATTATGTAGTAACACGTACCGGTCAGCGCATTGCTTTGACCACACCAAGCGCACAACAGTCAGGACTTAAAATAAATGTAAACACCCAGGTAAGCGGGGGAGTTTTATATAGACTTATTTTAGATTTTGATGCTGCACAATCAGTAGTAAGAGCTGGTAACAGTGGCAACTATATTTTAAAACCAGTTATAAGAATCATTTCATTCGTTCCGTCAGGCGGAAGTGCGAGAGGGTTTGTGCGTCCTGATTCTGTCCGCACTGCAGTATATGCAATTCACGGCCTTGACACAGCGGCATCAACTTTTACTGATGCAACAGGTGCATATTTCATCAGGGATATTGCAGCCGGAAGTTATGTTTTTAATTATGTACCACAGGATACAATACACACAGCACAAACTAAAAATGTAAATATCATTTTAGGTCAGACAGCCGTGGTAGATACAGTAAGATTTTAGAAATCATCAATAAACACTTCTGCCTGGCTCTTTTGGGCCAGGCTTTTTTAAATTTTTGTAAGATATTTAAGATCTATTCCTGGTAGAAAAGATTGTAAGAAAATTACTACATTATTATAAAATCGATAACTACAAATTCAGGTGAGCGGAAGATTAGTTTTACTACATAATTTTCAATCCAATATCTTAAGCTTAGACCGTAACCATTATCCCGGAAACCACTTTTAACCAATGAAAAACCTTCTTCTGAAGGTTTTTTTTATTTCTTCTCATTTGTACTCAATCCTTTTTTTTTACATTTAGGAGATGAAAGAAACACATCGCATCAGCAAACTGTTTTCATCCTTGTATGATGGCCATCCATGGATCTATGTAAATATTTATAAAACGTTTCAGTCAATAAATGCAAAGCAGGCTTCACAAAAACTTTTTACCGGCGGCAACAGTATCTGGCAAATAATAGATCATCTGCTAAAATGGCGACAAAATATTTATGAGCGTGTTCATGGAATGATTGTGGAATCCCCGGCGGATAATTATTTTACGGAGATCACTGATACATCGGGTAAATCCTGGAATAAATTACTAAAGGACTTTGCCGCATCACAAGAGCAATGGCTTCATTTTATACAAACTGCTGATGAATCTCTGCTTGAAAAAATTGATCCCCTAAATGAATTCAGTTTTTATGAATTTATTCAAGGCATTATACAACATGATGCCTATCATTTAGGACAGATCTCCATGCTAGCAAAACAGGTAAAGCAAACATAAAATACCGGACACTTAAAAATAAAAAAACCGGGGAAGTACCCGGCTTTAAAAAAAATAAATTTAAATATTATTACATCTCTGGCGGTGCCAGGCTTGTATTAGAAATAAGCCTGAATATTTTTAAAACGCCATTTTCCCTTTTCCATACAGTAACATATTTTCCTTTGTCAAGCAACTGCCTGCCTGCACCATAGGTTTCATATTTGCCGGTTTCTACCAGCAGATCCTGGTATCCTGTTACATCCTGGGTGTTAAATAAAAATGCTTTCACGCCTCCCCTGATCGCTGCGCCCCATGCATGTTGTATATCCTCGCCAGTGATTGGTTCGCTATGTTGTGGAAGCAACCATGCATCTCTTGTGTACATTGCGGCCATTGATGATGAGTCACCCCTTTGTAACGCTTCTACAAAATGTCCGTTATTTTCTTTTATAATTGCCCTTGCACCTTCAAGATTTGAAAAGCCATTGGCTGATGTTGTAGTAACTGTCTTTTCAGGCTGGTTACATGCAGACATTAGCAATACATAGGAAACAAAAGCAGCAAATGAAAGTATCTTTTTCATGAATAAAATATGTTGATAATATCTTTAATATGCAAAGGAAGTACCAAAGTGCTGATTCGGGCAGTTTAATTGATCCAGGCTTAGACCTGGCTACCTTATAAAAGTAAACACCTGCTTATATTTGCAGTTATATCAAACCACTAATTTTTGCCCATTATACTTGCTATAGAATCTTCTTGTGACGAAACAGCAGCCGCCGTATATGCTGATGGCATAATGCTATCCAATATCATTGCCGGCCAGGATGTTCATCAACAATATGGTGGTGTAGTGCCCGAACTGGCCAGCAGGGCACACATGCAAAATATAGTACCTGTTGTAGATGCTGCCCTGACAAAAGCTTCAATGGATATTAAGCAAATAGATGGCATCGCTTTTACGCAGGCACCTGGCCTTATTGGTGCATTGTTGGTAGGCGCACAGTTTGCAAAATCATTGGCCCTGGCTTTAAACAAACCGTTACTTGCTGTGCATCATATGCAGGCACATGTGTTGGCAAACCTGATTGATGATCCTAAACCATCCTTTCCATTTTTATGCCTGACAGTAAGTGGTGGACATACACAAATTGTGCATTGCAAATCACCTACAAGTCTTACGGTAATTGGTGAAACAATTGATGATGCTGCTGGAGAAGCTTTTGATAAAACAGCTAAAATGCTTGGCCTTCCCTACCCTGGCGGGCCATTGATTGATAAATATGCAACAACGGGAAACTCACTTGCATATAAATTTCCTGAACCACAAATACCAGGATTGAATTTCAGTTTCTCTGGTTTAAAAACTGCCATACTTTATTTTTTAAACAATGCTGGAAAGAGTTATGTTTTTAAAGAAAATTTTTTGGCAGATGAAGCGGAAAAGAAAATCTTCATCCAGGAGAATCTTGCAGATATATGTGCATCGGTACAACAAAGGATCGTAAGTATCCTTATAAATAAATTAAAAAAAGCAGCTATCCAAACAGGGATTAACCAGGTATGCATTGCAGGTGGCGTTAGCGCTAATAAAGGTTTAAGAAATGCCCTTGCAGAAACTGGTAAGAAAGAAGGCTGGGATGTATTTATTCCGGCGTTTGAATATTGCACTGACAACGCAGCGATGATAGCTATCACGGGTTACTATAAATATATGGCTGCTGATTTTGCCAGCCTGGATATAAGGCCCGCTGCAAAAGCAACCTGGTAGGTTTTAATTATAACAATTGGCAAATCAATTCTTTCGTTTTAAACAATTCACTATACAGCAGCAGATGACTGCAATGAAAGTATGCACCGATTCCTGCATTCTTGGGGCATGGACAGCAAAAGATTTGCAAACAAGATATCCATCAATAAAAAACATCCTGGATATCGGAACAGGAACAGGTTTATTAGCATTGATGCTGGCACAAAAAACTACTGCAGATATTACCGCCATTGAAATCGATAAACATGAGGTTGAACAGGCTAAAGAAAATTTTGCTGGATCGCCCTGGAATGAAAAAATTGATTTAGTAAATATTCGCCTTCAGGATTTCTTTCCACTTACCCAATTTGATTGCATTATAAGTAACCCACCTTTTTATGAAAATGATCTGCCATCAGCAGATGAAAGGAAGAGCGAAGCAAAACATGATACTAGCTTAACATTAAGTGAACTCTCCAGTGGAATCAGGAGATTGCTTGCTCCTACTGGTATTGCTTATGTTTTGCTACCACGGCATCGATATCAAGAGATGAAACATGTAGCTTTGATTGATGGATTGCATGAAGTAAACGCTTTACATATCCGGCAATCGCCTACTCATGATTTTTTCAGAAGCATTATTATATTGGGAAGAGAACCCTTGCCTCAGCCATCCATATCAGAATTGATCATTCATGATGAGCAAAGGAATTACACCAGGGCCTTCATTGACATCATGAAAGACTATTACGAAAAACTTTAAGCCATTTATAATCCTGCATATTCCCTCATGTATTCGTAGGGCTCGTTTAGTGCACCAGATTTTACAATGGTAGCCTTATTGATCGTTTCATCATTACCCGCTACAAGGTCGGCTAATACATATTTTATCAGTTGCTCGCCAAAATACCTGCTGGCATCTCTTGGTAATTCATTCGGCAAATTCCCGACGGCCATGATGTCAACAGAGCTAGCAAGATAAGGAACTGTTTTAGTTCCCTTTATCCTATCTACCCCGTACACAGGATCTTCAATAGTGCCATCCCCAAGATTGCATGGAATAGAACCGTGCGTATCATCTGTAATATCAGCAATCGTTTTAATATTGAATCCAGGTTTTTGTAGGTCTTCCATTTCAAAAAGTCGTGGAATATTTTTTTCCCAATAAACGCCATTCATTAATACATCTGTCTCCTGTAAATATTGAAGGAATTTTGATCTGTAATTTTTCGGGTGCTTATGAAAATCATTGCGATTGTAATTTCCATCCTTTTTATTTTCATAAAGATCAATCCCTTTCAGGTGCACATAAGCAGGATAGGAGAATTTCTTTTCCAGGAAATCTTCCGGTTCCACTTCATGGATTCCCAATAGGTTCATGATCTCCAAAACACCATGTGCAACACGGCCACTGCCGGTTACAGCTATCTTCATCTTCGGAAGTTTAAGTCCAAAATAAGTATGGATCAGGTGTTGCAAATTTTTACTGCCATTCACTTTTTCTAATTTATAGGCTCCGGTTCGTTTACCATAAGCCATCATACCATTGTGAGCGCCCACGATGCCGGCAAAAAAACCAAACCCAATGATCCGGGTTCCATCATTGTGCTCCAGGCATTCATAATCTATCAACGTGATCTTTTTGGCTACTATTTGCCTCAGGAGATTTTGGTTATAAGGTTGCAGTTTTTTGGTGTGAGAAAAAAATAAGTAGGTTTTGCCGGGTATCAGCATCGTTACCGGGACTTCTTTTATACCCAAAAGGATATCGCAGTTATCCAGGTCTTCCTGTAGCCTCACTCCTGCCATATGATATTCGTTGTCAGCAAAGCAACGATTTGCTGAAGGCTGTACAATGATCTCTATCTCCGGGTGATTTTTACGCATCCACTTGCATTGCGCAGGCGTGAGCGCTACCCTGTTATCGGCAGGTATTTTTCCTTCTCTTATCAAACCTATTTTAAGCATAGTTTTATTTAGCTGGCAATTTACATTTTAGAATGATATGCAGCAGCTTAACTTTGCTAAATGAATTATTTTGAATTATATGGAATGCCTGCCAGGCCGGTTGCCGATCATACCTATGTAAGCAAAAAGTATCTCGAGCTACAGCGAACATATCATCCTGATTTTTTTACACAGGAAGATGAGAATGCAAAGGAAGAAGCATTGGAAAAATCTGCTGTTATCAATAAAGCATATTCCATATTTCGCAATAAAGAAAAAACAATTGCCTACTTTCTTGAAACGCAGGGCTTGATATCAGAAAATGAAAAGTATGAGTTACCAGCAGATTTTTTAATGGAAATGATGGAACTGAATGAATCATTGATGGAGGAAGGCGAAGCAGATGTAAGAAAAAAAATAGAAGATTATCATCAAAATTTATGGAATGAAATAGCGCCTTTGCTGGACAAAAACGAGATCAGCGCACCTGCTGAAATGGAATTATTAAAAGCATACTACTATAAGAAAAAATACTTAAGTCGTATTTTGGACAGGTTAGGTGATTGACGTAATATTGCAACCCTCCCGATAATTATCGTGGCAGTTGCCCATGTGGCGGAATTGGTAGACGCAGCAGACTCAAAATCTGCCGTTCGCAAGGGCGTGAAGGTTCGATTCCTTTCGTGGGCACAAGCCGGAGAAAATTATTTCTTCGGCTTTTTGTTTCCTACAAACATGAAGATTTCTACTCCACCACAAACCTATACCCAATCCCTTTCACAGTTATTATCTGCAAGCTGCGATCCTTTTTCAGGTAACTTCTTAACTTGGTAATATATACATCCAGGTTTCTTGAATTGAAAAAATTATCATTGCCCCAGAGAAGGTTCAGGATATCTTTTCTATCAACGATCCTGTCACGATTGAGATATAGTATTTTAAGCAACTCTGTTTCCCGGAAGGATAATTTCTTTTCCTCTGTTGCATGCTTCAGTAATTGTTGGTTGCTATTAAAACTAAAAGCACCTATGTTAACAGCAATAGCACTCTCCTCTTTTGAAGCATGTCTTTTTTTATTCAGAACATTTTCTATCCGCACGATCAGTTCTTCCATGCTGAATGGTTTCCTGATATAATCATTGCCACCCGAACGAAAACCTTTTACAAGATCTTCTGTCTGCGTTTTTGCAGTAAGAAAAATAATGGGAACATCCTTATTTAAATTCCTGATCTCTTCGGCGATAGTAAAGCCATCTTTATTGGGCAACATAATATCCAGCACGCACACGGTCGGCCCATGCTGGGTAAAATGAGAGAGTACTTTGTTGCCATCCGCTTCCATGATTACGGTATAGCCCCTGCTTTCCAGGCTTTCCTTTACGATCTTTCCCAGGAATACTTCATCCTCTGCATATAATATTTTAGCTGGCATGTGTTCTCGGAATTTTGATAATAAATATTGTCCCGCTTTTTCCATCGCTTATAAATTCAATGCTTCCTTTATGCTGTTGTATGATATGTGCTGCATAACTAAGTCCAAGGCCATAACCTTTTACGTTATGAACATCACCCTGCGGTACACGGAAAAACTTATCAAATATCTTATCCTTGTATTCGGGATCAATACCAATTCCCTTATCTGCTATGCGGCAAATGATAAAGTCTCTTGTACTGGATGTTTCCACATGTATCTGTGGGGAATCATTGCTATACCGTATCGCATTGTCAAGCAAATTATACAGCACACTTGAAATATGCATCCTGTCTGCATTTAATTCAAAGGTTCCATTAATTTCATCATTTTTCCATTCAGTTGTAACAACCGTATGACTTTTTTCAAATTGAAGACTCATGGAAGCCAGCACCTCTTCCAATAATTTCCTGAAATTGAAGCTTGCATACTTTAATTCAACAGACTTGTTTTCAAACATAGAAAGGCGCAGCACTTTATCTACCAGCATAGAAAGCCGGTTCAGCTCAAGTCCGGCAATGCCCAGGTATTCATTGGTACGTTCCGGATCATGCATTTCATTAAAGTTTCTGATGGCTTCAATGGCTACGCTTACAGTGGCAATAGGCGTCTTCAGTTCATGGGTTATATTAGCAATAAATTCATTCTTTATCTGCGTAAGTTTTCGCTGCCGGGTATAGTTCCGGTAAAGCATGAGGAAAGAAAGAATTGTAATGGCCATCAATAAAACAGAAAAAATTATAGGCAGCAATATTTGCTTTAATATATAAGGCACAGTTTTTCCCAAAAGCATCTTGTATGTAATGGGATGTGCAAAGCCGATAGTAACTTCAGGATCGCTCTTTATTGCAGGCCGCCACCTGGCTTCCTCTCTTTCAATAATAAATGGAATAACAATCTTTTGTTTTTTTAATTGTTTTCCCACAGCGTTGGTGATGTCTGCAACCTTCATCGAATCCTGCAGGGAATCTACACCATATAAAAGCCTTATCATCTCGTCTCCTGGGTTTATATCTCCAGGCAACATACTTCCTACATCATTCATATTTTTTTCAAATGAATGATTACTGGTAATAATAAACCCTTTTTTCATTTGTGAATCCGCCTGCAGTTGTGAACCCATTTTTTTACGGATCACATTTATAGTAGAAATGGCACCTTCATTTAACCTTAATTCCATGCGTTGGTCAAAGCTATCGTTTACCAGCACCCTTACTTTCTTACCACTTGAATCCGCAGGAAACCTGTCAAGCTTTAATTTCCTTACTTGTAGTTCCTGTACGGAATGCTGAAAAGCAAAATCAGTCTTTATAGCAAGTGTTTTTTTTTCCTGCAGGTAGGATTGCCTTAACCAGAAAAACTGGAAACTGCAAATGCCAATAATGGCTGCGATCATGAATAATACCGGTAAATAATTTTTCTTCATTTGTGATTGCTTAAGCAAATGTATTGGATTGTTCTGCTACATTCCCTGGCCGTTAACCTTTATTAACCTTAAACAAACATCGCTTAACCTGGTACACGGCAGCGAGTGAATAATTTTACCTTAAAATAAATAATTATGAAGCAATTAGTATTTACAACAAGCGTATTGCTGTTTTCAACTTTCAGCTTTGCACAGCACCAGGGCAAGGTTACCTATGAACGCATCGCACAGGTAAGAATAAATATTTCCGGGGCAAATAGTGCAGATGTACCGCAAACACGTACTGATAAATTTGAGTTGACATTTGCTAACAATCAATCTTTATGGAAGGCGGCAGAAAAAGATAATGATGACGACAACGTATCAGGTGATGGTATGCAAGTGAGGATAATGATAGCAGGATCTGATGATGTATTATACAGCAATTTTGCAGAAGCAAAAAGATCTGAGCTTCGGGTATTGTTTGATAAGAAGTTTATCGTGGATGATAGCATACGTACATTGAAATGGAAAATGGGTGAAGAAACTAAAAACATTCTTAATCATGTTTGTCATAAGGCTACGGCTACCAGCATCTACCCTCGAATGAGTATGAGCATTGAAAATGGGATGATGCTAAGAAAAGAGATACAGGATACCGTAAACATCACGGCATGGTTCACGAATGATATTCCTGTATCTGCAGGCCCTGCCGAGTACCAGGGACAACTACCGGGGTTAATTCTTGCGCTTGACATCAACAATGGAAGACAGGTTTACAAAGCCATTGACATAACAGAAAAAGCAGATCTTGCTATTATAAAAGCACCCGTTGGTAAAAAGCATTATACACCTGACGAGTTCCGCAAAGAAAGAGATAAAGCAATGGAAGAGATGCAACAGAATGGAATGGGTGGCAACCGCCAGATAAGAATAAATTAGTTTTTCAGAAGTATAGCCTAAAGCTCTCCGTTAGTCGGGGGGCATTTTTGTATGATAAAAAACATTCCGCTTCCCATCCAATCTATTCGAGCGAAAGAGATTTTAATGATGGAAATGTAGGCAGTCAAACAGCAGGGACAAGGATGTATAAAAGGCCATCAACTAATGATAGGTAATATCCTAAAAAATTACTTATGCTGTTTGAAAAGCCAATCAAACATTGACGCATCACTGTAAGCAGCTAGCCAGGAAAAATGCCCGACACCTGGGTATAATGTAAATCCAGGACGTGAACCAGCTTTTTGCAAAGCAATAACCATATCACTGGAATAAATCGGGCTAACGGCCGGATCTTCTGCACCATGAAAAACCCAGATAGGAATATGTGCAATGACCGATGCTTTTGAGATATCACCTGCTCCGCAAACCGGTACCGCTGCTGCAAATAAATGAGGATATCTTTCAATAGCATCATAGGTGCCATAACCACCCATGGACAAACCTGTGATGTAAATTCTATTAGTATCTATCGGCATCGTTTTAATAAGCTGTTGAATAAGCGCAATCGTAAGCACCATTGATTTTGAAGGGGAGGTTTTTATATGTATTTCTCTTGTGCTCCTGTTTTCTGTAATATTGTCCCATGACATATTGGGAGGACACTGCGGCGCAATTACAATTGCAGGATGAGCAATCATCATTTTATCCGAAGCAAAATTCATTACTCCCCACTTCAATTGTGCTTCGTTATCAGTTCCCCTTTCACCGGAGCCATGCAAGAATATTACGAGCGGATACTTTTGAAAAGTATCATAATCGGGATATAATAACCGGTAATTCAGTGTATCTCCATTGTTAATAAATCTTTCCAACCCAAAACGAGACGGCTGGCCAATGGTAAAATTTATACCTGCATAAGAGATCATGCTTGTCAGGATAATAAAGATCTTTAAAGTTGCTTTCATTTTATTTTTATTATATGAATTAAAAGTACAGATTGATGTTCAATGATATTGCATTAACTGACTCGTATCGCCGAAACTGCTCCCGAATGATAAAAATATGGTACAATTTTATAGGCATTATATAAAAAATTATCACATAGCATGAAGACACCTAAACCCCTTCCCCCTGCATTACAAAAGTTAAGTAGCCTCGCCAAACTAATGGATTCAAAATTCCGGGTGCCTGGCACTGATATACGATTTGGCCTGGACGCATTAATAGGACTGGTGCCTGGTGCCGGCGACCTTACTACATTTGGCATTTCGGGATATATGCTTTGGGTAATGGCCAACAATGGAGCGAGTGGATTTGTGCTGGCCCGCATGATCCTAAACGTATTGATAGATACCCTTGTAGGAGCTATTCCTATTTTAGGCGACCTGTTTGATGTTGCATTTAAATCAAACATCAGGAACATGCGCCTGATGGAACAACATTATACAGACGGCCGGCACAATGGTTCTGCATGGAAAGTAATTATCCCGGTGCTGTTGATACTTTTTATATTTATTGCAGGCATTGTATACCTGGTCTGGATCTTTGTAGCATGGCTGTGGAGCAAAATGCATGGATGGTAAGCTGATTATATTTTTATTTAATAGGCTTTGAATGTAATAGTTTCATCCGCTCTTCTTTTAAATCTATTCCTGCCTATAATGCGTATCTACATATATGATCAGACTTTCTTTAGCAGCCATAATTTTGCTTTCCTTTTTTCAGTCGCCTGCACAACGAATTGATTATGCTTCCAGCTTCAGGCAACAGGATGCACCTACCTATTTTCGGTTTCATTATGACAATGATTATTTTACCAAATACGATAAGTATTATACTCAAGGAATTACATGGGAGTTTGTACATCCATCTATTAGAAAATTCCCACTTGCCAGATTGTTGTATAGGCCATGGCAAGCGCCGGCACAATATGGGTTGACATTTAATTTATTTGGCTTTACGCCTAACAGTATTTTAAGCGATAGTATATTATACGGCGACAGGCCCTTTGATGCTAATATTTCATTACAGGCTTTTCTGACACAAACCGATACTGCTCGTAAAAGGAAAGTTTCAATGGCCATAAGCCTGGGCGTTATGGGACCAGCTGCATTGGGTTACGAGATTCAATACAATATTCATAAATGTCTGGACAATCCACTGCCACATGGTTGGCAATATCAAATAAAAAATGACATCATTCTCAACTACCAGTTAGGTTATGAAAAGCAATTGCTCTCTTCAGGAAATCATTTTTTGCTGAATGGCACAGCAGAAGCCCGAATCGGCACATTGAATGACAAATTGAATACGGGATTTAACTTTATGGCAGGCCGGTTTAATAAAAGATTTGAAACAAAGCAACCAAAAAGAAAAGCGGAATATTATTTTTATGGCCAGGGCCGGGCAAATCTTATTGGATATGATGCCAGTCTGCAGGGAGGTTTATTTAACCGCAAGAGCCCCTACACAATAACGGCAGCAAATATCAGCAGGCTCAGTTTCCAGGCAGATGCCGGTGTAATTGTAAATTTTAAAAGTTTTTACCTTTCTTATACCCAATCATTTCTTACTAAGGAATTCAGCACCGGAAGTAATCACCGATGGGGCGGTGTGAGTTTGGGATTTGCACTTTAGATAAATACTGACTTAAAATAAGGCATCAAATTCGGGAGGTCCTTTTTTGCACTTGTTGAAAAGCAGGTGTTTCCATGCCGGATCAAAAAGTTTGCAAGAATGAGTTAACCCTATTATTACTGCCATACAGTGGTGAGTCATTTCTCTTTAAATATATTGGCTGCCAATTATAATAAAATATTTTAGGTGATCTTGCAGTCCAAAGTTTCCCAATGGAGAAGATTTTTAAAATATTAGTTTTCGCCTTATGGCTTTTCCCTGTGTGCAGCAATGGGCAGGTGCAAGTAAGACTTACAGTGAAACAAATTAGCCTGACACATCCGAATGACTCCCTATACATTGCGGGTGATTTTAATTCATGGAGCGCCGGCGATAAAGATTTTGTTTTTGCAAAGGACAACCAGGGCAATTTGTTTATTAACCTCGACCTGCCAGCAGGACTGCATGAATACAAGCTAACCCGTGGTAGCTGGAGCAGCGTAGAAACAACTGTCGAAGGCGACCCGATTGCAAACCGTGTGCTGGCCCTTTCAAGGGATAGCCAGTTAACGATACTTGTACGGGCATGGGCAGATGATTTTAAAAGGATGCCTGTAGTAAGAAAACATACTGCTACTGCTCAGGTTAGTATTTTAGACAGCGCCTTTGACATTCCGCAATTAAATGCCAAAAGAAGGATATGGGTGTACTTGCCGGAAAACTATGCATCTACCAAAAAAAGATACCCGGTGTTATATATGCAAGACGGGCAGAATTTATTTGACGAAACCAGCTCTGGGTTTGGTGA
>JBDSEE010000056.1:0-2937 GCA_039920245.1 Ferruginibacter sp. | reverse complement strand
GATTATTATGCTTTAAAGGATTGAGCCTATCATACTCCAGGATTAGTCAATTGATTTTTTAGATAGATGTCAAGACAGGCATTTGAACAAAAGAAAACATCTTCTGATATTGGATGCTTTATTGCCTTGTCTCTATCCAAAATCAACATTCTGCAAATACTATCAATAAAAAATGAGTTTTTGTTTTCATCACTTAACTCATACATTTCTTTATGCTCACTTATGTTTTTAAAGCTGTGCTTCCCCTTTGTCTGCAGCTTAATAGGCGGCTTATCAGAGAGCGAATTAATAAACTCTTCGGAACACCAAAAACTACCTGGACTAGCTTTAGCTGCAATTCTTGCAGTAAGATTTATTGTTGTACCAAAATAACTGTTGCGTCTTTTCAGAACATTTCCATAATGGAGGCCGCCATGAACTTGTAGAAAGTTATCTAAATTAGATGTAGCATTTATAATCATGTAAGCTGAGGCAAGTAAAAAGTCTGGTGAATGGGAAACAATCATAACCTCATCGCCGGTGCGTTCGTGAAGTCTGCTGTCCCCTACCAGGCAATTTTCTACAATCTCCAGGTACTTGTCAATTAAGTCGGCTGCTGAAACAGATCCATGAGTTTCTGTGAGTGCTGTGTACCCCGATAAATCTGCCATTAGGATGGCGATATTCTCTTCCATTTTACGCAGTTTATTCTTTGTTCAAATTTAAAATATTTGTTTTGATCTCAGAAAGTATTAATTATACGTTGATTTTTTTTTGCTTTTTAAAAACTATCAGAAAATACAATCCGTCTATTATATCTATTATAAAACAGAAAGATGGCCAGTAATCTGGTATATCTGTTCTTATAAGAAATGCTCCATGATGAAATATATCCCATAAACCATGAAGAATAATTCCGTATGCTATTAGTAAATTATTTCTGGTATAACCAATAATTGCAAGGAAGTAAAAAATTAAAGCAATCACAATTTCAAAAATGATCAGATTGACCGGATTGCCCTTTAATGAGAAACCTACATAGATAAATGCTATCGCTACCAGAATGGTAGCAGCAATGAGCTTGGTAGTAAAATATTTTTTAAGTAGTAGTGTTATGATAATTATTGCCACGGCTACTACAACTCCAGAAATTGTTTCAATCATCATTCAAGTTTTAAGGCCATTTTTGATTTTATATATCTTTCTCGCTGGCTGAAGTACAAAGATGTAATAATAAAGGATATGCCTGATGACAATCATCTGTCAAAAACAGACAAGTGGCTCGTTTTAATTTGTTGCTCTACATAACACAGGTGATGCAAACGTTCATGTACAGGCAAGTATATCTGCCAGTGTTGGAAACAAAAAAGTAGGAAAGTTTCTCTTGTGATGATTTTGCAGTCAACCTATTCTAGGTGAAACAATCTGTCAACTTTGTGCTTGTGATGTGTAAATTATTATTTATTATCTACCACCTGCGATTTTATATAGAATAACCAGAATTTACAATTGTCCACAAGTTTTTTGGAGCATTACTGAAATTCTCATTGAAAAAATATATCATCAAAATAACAAACACAATTAAACTCATAAGGATAAGGATTTGAGTCCATGATGTCTTTTGAATTTGCTGTTTCTTTGATACATCACAAACTTCACCGGCACAATGTTGAGATTTCTCTTTGTAAAATAACGGGTACAGCAAACATCCCAAACAAATACCAAACGCTGATTCAAAAAATAAAAAGACCAGGCAAACCAGGCAGGTAATACCGGTGAAAATGCTATATGAATTTACTACTACCAGAAGAATAAACATTAGGCTTGCCAAAAGGATACCTATTTTCCAGGCAAATTTTTTCTGAGCTGCCCCAACATATTCCGGCACCTGTCTGCCCACGATCCAACTACCAATTATTAATGTAGGTGAAAACTTTGGGTTAATAAAAACACGAATTAAGAGATCGATGAGAAAGATTATAATAAAATACTTGATCAATAAGAAATTCCCTTTAAACAGGATCAGCATTAAAGAGATGAACATAAAAAGAAAAAGAATTCCTGCTGATGCCCTTATTTCACGTTCATTTAAAACAGGAATGGAATAACCTTCTACATCTTCACCGAATTTTATTACTTTATTCTTCATGTTATTTTTTTTAACGATGCAGTCTCAGAAGAAAATATTTGCCTACAAAAACACCAAAGATCAGAGTCAAGAAAAAATTTATATTCAAAGCTTTATACTTCGTGTCTCAACCTCTTTTTATGACCTTTTGAAACAGCACATTATTTTTATAAGTGTTTTGTGCTCTCAACCCTGTTAGTTGTTTCAGCCATCAAGTTTCAACAACCGCAAAAAAGAATTGTAGTCAGTGCAATTGTAATTGAGATAAAGATCAGTTTCATAATAGTGTAATTTTTATTTGATGAAATAATGTTTCATGCTGGAATAGAATATTCTAATTGTTTCCAATAATTCCAGTTTTATATGCAAGAATATCTAAAAATAAAAGGCAATGAACGCTACTGTCTATAAACAGCAGGTTACTGTAAACAAACAACGTAATATGCAGGATATACATTTCAAGTTTCGGGTTTAATCGACCTATCCAGGTCATTGGTTTACCACAAAGTCAATTCTATAGACTGGAAAATAAAAAGGTGAATATTTACCGACCTTTATAATTATTAATAGAGAGATGAAGAGATCATTCGATATAAAGCTGCTTAAATTTTATGTATGGGTTGCACTTGCTTATGCAACTCTATATTTGCTAAGTAACCAGCATTCATTTCCCGGCACCTTTTTGCAGGCTGTAGTAAATAATCTTTGGAGAGTACCTTATCTCATTGTTGTCAATTTTATTTTTTTAGAATATACAGTTCCTTTTGTACTACGAAAAAGGAGATACATCATTTATAATATTCTACTCACCATCCCGGCTTTATGGGTTC
>JBDSEE010000055.1:0-27911 GCA_039920245.1 Ferruginibacter sp. | reverse complement strand
ATAAACTTGCTTCAATAGGTGAGAAGATTGCCGTTTCTAAATTTGAAAGAGTGGAAGCGCCTTATGTGGCAAGTTATATCCACGGTGCAAACCGTATGGGAGTATTAGTAGGCCTTACTGAAGATGCCGCAGAAGCCGGAAAAGATGTGGCTATGCAAATTGCAGCTATGAATCCTTTAGCTGTTGACGAAAGTTCTATCCCAGCTGAAACTATTGAAAGGGAAAAAGCTATTGCAATTGATGTGATTAAAGCAGAAGGCAAGCCTGCGGAAATGGCTGAAAAAATTGCCATGGGTAAATTAAATAAATTTTTTAAAGACAATACATTGATGGCCCAGGCATTTGTAAAAGACGGTGGTAAATCAGTTGCAGAATATTTAAAAGGCGTAAGTGCGGGGCTAAAGGTTACTGAATTTAAAAGAGTAGCAGTAGGCGGATAATATTTCTTTATAAAATGACCCGGAATTAAATCCGGGTTTTTTTTGTGCTAAAAATTATCTTCGCAGAGAAATAGTTGACAAATGACAGCTTAAAACAAATCGGACATCATAAACATAAATAAGACATCATAAATTAATATTATGCTTCCTAAATACAAACGTATTCTTCTAAAACTATCCGGCGAGTCTTTAATGGGAGATAAGAATTTTGGAATGGACAGTGCGGTAATTGCACAATATGCACAAGATATAAAACAAATTACGGACATGGGTGTGCAAGTCGCTATCGTAATTGGTGGTGGCAATATCTACCGTGGTATGAATGAGGCAGAAACAGGTATTGAAAGAGCGCAGGGAGATTATATGGGTATGCTGGCAACAGTAATTAATGGAATGGCAGTGCAGGCTGGTCTTGAAAAAGCAGGCGTGTACACAAGATTGCAGAGTGCTATAAAAATGGAGCAGATAGCCGAGCCATACATTCGTAGGAGAGCTATGCGCCACCTGGAAAAAGGGAGGGTGGTTATATTTGGAGCAGGTACAGGTAATCCATATTTCACAACAGATACAGCGGGTTCATTAAGAGCAATAGAAATAAAAGCAGATGTAATTTTAAAAGGTACAAGAGTAGATGGCATTTACACAGCCGATCCTGAAAAAGATCCTACCGCAACAAAGTATGGGAAAATAACTTTTGCTGAATGCATTTCTAAAAACCTGAAAGTAATGGATATGACGGCATTTACATTATGCATGGAAAATGATCTTCCAATTGTGGTATTTGATATGAACAAGCCAGGTAATTTACTCAGCGTTGTTACCGGAGAAAAAGTGGGAACACTGGTTAGTTAATTAACCCATATATTTTTAAAAAGCTGCTCACTGGCAGCTTTTTTATTTTTCTAAAGTGTATTCAGATAATTTTTTATGTTATCCAGCGAAGTCCTGATTGGATTCAGAGGGACCTGCTGCATACTATTGCTTTGTAACACAGTGATACTGCTATGTCCTAAAAAATAATCATCTGCCATTTTACTGATCACTGTTACAGTTACCTGTGTTCCTGTTGGTATTGGTAAAGACCTGAAGATCCTGTTAGAGATGTTAGACTCCATCATAGTAACGGAAGACTGATTGTTATAACTTACAAAAACCATACTGTTAGCATTTGTATAATAAGGAGGAAGTATAGGACTAAGCCTTGTTTGAGGAATTCCTGTGGTATCAGGAATTTTGCCCGGGCAAAGCCATCCAAGTTTATTCACTATAATTTCATAAGCACCATTTATAGCATACACCTTATTATTGGTTGTGTCCTGGTTAAATATCCAGTTAAAGGGTTGGGGTATAGAAAGATTTATACCATTAAATATTTTCAAACCCTGGATAATATCAGGTCGTTCATAACGCAGGTTAATATTCATACCTGGTGCAACTCTTAAATCATTTGAATCTTTTTTAGCATTTACAAGTAATTCACCCCCACATATCATGGTATTGCCATTACTCACCGTAGGAAAACCCATCCTGATCATCTCACCTCTTTTTCTTAACAGCAAAGTCTCAAACCTTATTCTACCGGATACCGGAAGACCTGCAAGTGTAACAAAACTATTCGCAGCGAATGTTATTTTTAATCCTGAGTTGGTAAGTACATTGATAGCAGTTGTCCCCAGTAACTCTGAAGAGTCATGCTGAAATTCCAATCTTAATCTTTCACGTAAAGTACTAACGGGCATCGATGACGTTACAGCGGGTACCCAGGTAGTATCAGGGCCGCCAGCAATATTTGGAGTAAAGGAATCTATATTCTTCTGGCAGCTTTGTAAAAGAAGCGCAATCACCAGAACACTTATACATGTTTTAAAAAAATGCATGATCTTTTTTTTATGCTGTTTCTTTTAAGAGGATATGTTAACCCAAAACGTTGCCTAAGGAATATCTAACCTTACACCTAATCTTACACCTGCAGTATTGAATTTTTGTTTTAACGTAATTCCGGTCTTATTTGCCTGTGATAAATTATACCTGAAATAAGGCTCTGCCATCAGGTGCAGTTTATCATTTAATTTGTAATACACCGAGACGCCAGCTATAAACCCAACTCCCGCATTTGTTTTAAAACTATATGGAGTATTTGTGCCGGTGCTAACATCTATGGGATTGTTTGAAGTATCTACCACGTTTGCTTTCTGCCAACTATGCACATTTATGATTACGCCGGCGTTGATATTTGCATGTAACCTGTCATTTCCCATTTCGTAACCAACCACCAGCGGTATGTCTGCCATGCGATAAACATTTGTACTGTTTTTATACCTGGTACCGGTTACAGAATATGAGCCTGTTGTATCTCCATTGTTGTTGATGATATAAACAACCTGCACATAGTTACCTTGTTTGTAAGTAAACTTTTCATTCACCTGGCTATAATTTAGGCCGGTTCTTATGCTCATACTATTGTTGAAAACCTTTGTGTAATGTATGCCTGCACTAAATCCAATAGCTGATTTTGTAGATGCCTGTCTTAATTGTTTGTAATTACTATTGCCCGTATCAGAATAAGTTGCCATTGAATAATCAGGCCCAGCATAGAAGTCTATATATTTTTTGTTACCGGAAGTATTGCGCTCCAGGTCAGGGCAAGGTGTGGGTGATGCATGCTTAAGGTATATGAATTTAGGCTGCCCTGGTGTAAAGCTTAACCTTTCAGCAAAGGAACTTCCTGCTGTCAAAGCCTGCCAGTCGTCATTCACGTTATTTAAAGCGGGAGCATTTTCATTAACTGTACCTACATTTCCTTCTGTAATATAAGTGGTGAAGGCTGTCTGGCTGGTTTTAAAATTGTTTGCAGTGGTTGAAGTGGTTACAGTATTTTTTAATGGATCTACATATTTGTCCTGCTCGATTTTTTGTTGTGGATTGTCTTTTATGTTGACGGAAGATGAGGCGGTAAGATTATTTAGTTCTGCCGGTTTATTATTTGCTAATTGTTCCTTGCCTGATGTTTTACTATTTGAATTTGAATACCAAACGATCCCAGCGCCAGTTGCTACCGCAATAAAAAGAAGCAACAATGTTTTATTCAGCGGCAACCACCATATAATTCCGGGGCGTCGCTTGTTTTTTTCCTTAACAATATTCTCCCATATATGCGTAGGCACCTCAGGCTCATAATCTTCGAACTGTGTTTTTATATGATCGTCAAATTGAGCGTTGTTCATACAGCTACTTTTTGAATTTCTGTTATTTGTTTTTGCAACAACGACCTTGCTTTCACCAATTGACTTCTGCTGGTTCCGGCCTGTATTCCAAGCATTTCGGCTATTTCTTCATGTGCATATCCTTCAATCACGTATAAATTAAATATGAGCCGGTAGCCATCTGGCAGGTTGTTTATCAACACCAGCAAATCCTTCTCGGTTAAATGTGAATAAGCCGCTGCATCTGCATAAATGCCATTTGTTTCTTTTACCTCGTAAACCGAGACTTCCTTGCTGTAACGGGTTAATGAATATTTTTTTAAAGCCGTATTTACTACTATTCTTCTTATCCATCCTTCAAACGATCCTTCAAATTTGAACTGATGCATTTTGTCAAAAATCTTTATAAATGCTTCCTGCAACATATCCTCGGCATCCGCATTATTACGGGCATACCGTTGGCATACACCTAGCATCTTGCCGGCATAACGGTTATATAATTCCTTCTGGCAGGCCGCATCCTGCTTTATACAGCCTCTGATGTTATCAGTTTCCGTCAAAATAATTAGTTGGATAGCTGCGGTTTATATAATGCAGATTCCATATCATTATTAAACGTTGCCCACAACAAATATTGTTTATATTTTTATTTTTTTCTCTTTTATCGCTAAAATTATTGTTGTAACGGCTTTTCTACGTTTTAAGATCCTTTTGAATTCTTTACCTTAGTATCATGTCAATTGATAATAGTTTGTTACAGGAACTCGGACAGCTACAATCTGATAAGGTATTACTTGAGATCCAGTTGAACGATTTAAATGAATTGATAGGAACCAGGGAGGAAGAGTTGGATCTATTGCGTAAAAAAGCTTCGGAAGCCGTTAGGTTAAAAAGTGTTCTTGATAATGCGATCATTGAAATAGAATTTTTGCAGGAAACAATTGATGAAAATAAGAATGATTCCTATGAAAGGATACAGATGAATGTGCTTGAGAAGGAACTTCTGGCCACGCTAAAAGAAAATCAGCGCTATGAGGAGCAATTAAAGCAACAGCAAAGCCTGAAAGCAAATTTGCAGCAAACTGAAGATGAGTTAGATATGGCAATGGATTATTATAAAAAATACCGTGAGCTAAAGGATAAATTCAGCCTTACCCAAAGTAATCTTGAACTTGCTGGACTGGAGATTGAGGATATGAAAATCTTAATAGAACAGCTTAAACAACAGAATGAGCTGCTTGTTCAGAAAATTGAGAATAATTAGTAAAGCAAACATTTGCAAAGGACGAATGCATTTTCTATTTTGTAATCTAAACTTTTTGTATATGAACTTTCAAACAATGAACAAACAACGGAAATTTATGCTGATCGCTGCTGGCATCGGGATAATTGCCATGTTTTTGCCATGGATCACGATTTCAATATTTGGCTTCAGCAACAGTGTAAATGGAATGCGGGATACCGGTATCCTGATTTTTTTATGTTTTGTGGCTGCTGCTGTAATAGCAATTATGGGTGATCCAACCCAGGCTCTTGATAAAACCATGTGGGTACTAGCTTTGGCAGCAGCAGGACTTGCGACTTTGCTGATGGTGATTTTTCTTCTAAGAAGCACCGACATGCTTAGTTTGCTGGGTTATGGTTTTTACTTTGCGCTCCTGGCTTCAATGGGATTGTTATTTGCAGTATATAATTATCGTAGAGCTGGCTATAATATAAAGGACGGATTAGATAGTCTTAAAAATAGTGTAGGTGACAAAAATAAAATTGACAGCCCGCCACCGCCACCCCCGCCAGTTGTATAAAAAACTTTTACTAAGCATCTGAAAAGATGCTTTTTTATTTGACGTAATTGAAGCAGATTTGCTTATTACTAAAAACAGTAAATGAAAAATATTGCAGATCTGCGAAAAGAATATTCCCTACAATCACTTGAGGAGCGGGATGCAGAAAAGAATCCATTCTTACAATTTGAAAAATGGTGGTTGCAAGCCCTGGCAAGTAATATAGATGATGTGAATGCAATGACGCTGGCAACAGCTAATAAAGATGGTATCCCTTCTGCTAGAATTGTATTACTTAAAAATTATGATGAAGCCGGCTTTGTTTTTTTTACCAATTACCTTAGTAATAAAGCAAATGACCTGGAGGAAAATCCCAATGCAGCGCTGGTGTTTTATTGGAAGGAGCTAGAACGCCAGGTACGCATTAAAGGCATGGTTATCAAAGTGAGCAATTCTATAAGCGATGAATATTTTGCCTCAAGACCTGAAGGAAGTAAATTGGGCGCATGGGCTTCACCACAAAGCACCGTGATACCCGGACGCCAGGTTTTAGAAAGCAAAGTAAATGAACTTAAAAGCTTTTATGCAGATAAGAAGATAAGCCGCCCTGCTTTTTGGGGAGGGTATGTTATAAAGCCAGCTACAATAGAATTCTGGCAAGGACGCCCTAGTCGCTTGCATGATAGGCTGCAGTATAGCTTGAACGAAAATGAATGGCGACTTGAACGACTTGCGCCATAATTAGATGTAATCAGATAGTTGATAGAGACAGCAAATAAAACTAACAACTGTCAGCTATCAACTAATATTGGTCCTACTTGCCTTTTGCAGGAACTGCTTTTTTCACAGCAGTTTTAGTCTTGGCAGGCCTTGACTTTCCGAAAGAACCTGCTGTTATTTTTCCTTTTTTGGTTTTGATATCTCCACGACCCATAAAGTTTTTTTTAGTGTTATTAATTTATAAAAAAAGCAAGATACGCATGCATCTTGCTTTTTTAATTTTTTAATGCAGATTAGATTTTGGCAGATAATTCTTTACCAGCTTTAAACTTAGCTACTTTCTTTGCTTTGATTTTGATAACAGCTCCTGTTTGAGGATTGCGACCATTACGGGCAGCTCTTTTTGAAACTGAGAAAGTTCCAAATCCAACTAAGGTTACTTTGTTGCCACTTTTTAAAGTTTTGGTAACAGCTTCAACAAAAGAATCTACTGTTGCGTTTGCCTGTGTTTTAGTGATGCCAGCGTCATCAGCAATTTTTGCGATTAATTCTGCTTTGTTCATAATTATGTTTTTGAATTTTAATGAAAACAAATATAGAAGGTTTTTTATTGTAACAAAACTTTTTTAGTGTTTTTATATAATTGTAAAAATACCTGCAATGCAACATTGACAAGCCTTTTGGTTATCTCATTGGAGGGTTGCATTGTTCATGATGAATTTAGGTAGTATCTGAAACCCTTTGCTGGCAAGGCTTTTCGGGTAATACAGAATAAAGTCCTTTATTTATGCGGGTTACAGGTAAATAAATGCATAATTTTTTTATGCGAAAAGAATGATTTATTTTTTTGCACAATTAGTTCACAACCTCCATTACCGACCGGAATGCAATGAATTTATTACCCCATTTGTCAAAACTCATTTGTCGCATCACGGCAGCATATTTATCAATATAGAGTTGATAACGTGAAAAGTCTTCTGTTAAATATTGCACTGCATAGGTGGGCCCCTCAAAATCATCAACTTCTAATAAGCGCATAACATTTGCATTACTGAAACAACCAGTATTAATAATGGCGGGGATATGATCATCCCTGAGCCATTTTATCCAATCTGCTGCAATAGATGCATCTACTTTTATAGTTACATTATATACAATCACTTCTTTAAATTTATTTCCAGGTAAATTGGGCAGTGGTCACTATGCAAAACATTAGGGTAAATAATGGCGGTGATTAATTTTTTTCCCAACGGCTTTGTTACCGTGATATAATCTATTCTCCATCCTTTGTTATTCAGCCTTACAGTGGGGAAACGCTGACTCCACCAGGTATAATTATGCGGCTCTTTGTTGAAATGCCTGAAACTGTCTATCCAACCGCTTTCCAGGAATTTATCTACCCATGCTCTTTCCTGTGGTAGAAATCCTGTACTGTTTTTATTGCCTTTAGGGTCATGAATATCTATCTCAGTATGTGCAATATTATAATCTCCACAGAGAATAATTTTAGGATTTGTTTTTTTTAATTCAGCCAGGTAATCATAAAATTCATCCAGCCATTTGTATTTATATTCCTGACGTTCATCTCCCGATGTACCTGAAGGGAAATATGCATTGATAAGTTTTACATCTCCAAACTGAAGTTGGATAACCCGGCCTTCAAAATCACTCATTTCATGACCGGTACCTATAGTTACTGTAGTAGGTTTTATTTTGGTAAAAACAGCCACGCCACTGTATCCCTTTTTTTGTGCGCTGAACCAGTGATATTCAAAACCAAGTTCTTCCAATTGCTTTAGTTCTATATCAGTGTGCATTGCTTTTACTTCCTGCAGGCAGATAACATCGGCAGGGTTAGTTTTGAGCCAATCAATAAAACCTTTTTTTATGGCGGCACGAATACCGTTTACATTATATGAGATGATGCGCATGGAATTTTTTTTAAAAAACAAACTTAGTAACTAAGCAGATGATATTAAAAATTTTATGCAGTTTGTTACAATATGCTGAATAAAGAAATACTGTACAAATGAGTGACACACGTCCGAACGCCAGCACGAAATATTCATTCTGTCGGGGTTCATCCGGGTGGGCAACGATGCCTAATAACAATACAGATGCTGGTTACAAAAAAAAATGTATTTTAAATTTATGGAGGAGCGTACTGACTTTGAAACCTTTTATACAACCCGTATTGAACCAATGCTTAATAAAAACAGGGCGTTGCGAAATATCGTAAGAAACTGGGGATGGGGTGGCATTATAGCTTTGATATTTACCTTATCTAATTTTTTGAGCTGCCAGTCATTTAAAGATGAACGAACAGGCTTTGGATGGCTGGCTGCATTTGGTATAGTTATTCTTGCGATGTGTATTCACCAGTATGCCACAAAACGAGATACCTATCTTGAAAATTTTAAAGAAACTGTTATCAGGGAAATCCTTTTATTTGTTTTGCCCGGTGTGATTTATAAGCCTTCAGCTTATGTGCCTTCCAAAGAATACCGGCGGAGTGGTTTGTACCGGCACCGCTATAATTATTTTGATGGGGAAGATTATATTGCAGGTGTTTATAAGGATGTGCATTTTCATTGCTCAGAACTTCATACCGGCTACGAAACGGGCACCAATGTAGATCGGATCATCTTCCAGGGATTATTTTTTGTGGCATCTGTAAATCATTTTTTTCAATCGACTACTTATATATGGTCTGCGGAAAATGAACAAACAGGTAGCATTGCTGATGAGGAGTACCGGTTTTTTCCAATGCCGGAAGTATTCCATTTACACACAGGAAGTAAATTGTTTGAAAAGTATTTTACAGTGTACAGCACTAATCCCACAGAAAGCCATTACCTGCTTACGGCAGATATGATGCAACTTTTGTTAAGATTCAGGCGCCAGATAAAAAGAGAAATTTCGTTATCTGTTGTTGCCGGTAAATGTTATGTGGCAATTCCGATTGATGAAAATTTATTTGACCCATCATTTTCCAATGCTGGCGACAAGGAAACGGTAAAAGGGTATTTTTTTTCTGCTTTGCTGGTATTGAGTATTATAAATCAATTGCAGCTTTCAAAGCTTACATAATGCTTACTCAAGAATCGGCCTTAACCATCTTGTCATTTCATCTATGCTCATATTTTTTCTTGATGCATAATCTTCCAGTTGGTCTTTTTCAATTTTTCCTACACCAAAATATTTACTTTCCGGGTGAGCAAAATACCAGCCGCACACTGAAGCACCGGGGTACATTGCCAAAGATTCAGTAAGATGGATGCCTGTAGTTTCTTCGCCGCCAAGTAGCTGGAACAATTTATATTTTTCAGTATGATCGGGGCAGGCAGGATAACCCGGTGCCGGGCGAATGCCTTTATATTCTTCTTTGATTAATTGTTCAGGAGTAAGTGATTCATCTTTCTCATAACCCCACCATTCTTTCCGGGTGCGCTCATGAAGCAGTTCTGCAAATGCTTCCACAAGCCGGTCTGCCAAGGCTTGCAAAATAATTTTGTTATAATCATCAAAGGCAACTTCAAATTTTTTGATGTGTGGTTCAATTCCCTGTATGGTTACAGAGAAGGCACCGAGGTGGTCAGCCCCCTGTCCCCCGAGGGGGAAACTTAGCTTGTTGTTTTGTGGAATGTTGGGTTGTTCTTTTAATGTTGAAAGTATTTTATTTAATACATCAGTTGTCTCAGTTAGTACTTCAGAATTGGAAAAGCGTATTACCTTAAATCCTAATTTTTCTAAAAAAGCAGTTCTTATTTCATCGTTTTCAATATTTTCTGGTAATTGATGTATTGATCCATCTACCTCTATAATTAATCTTTTATCAAGGCAAACAAAATCAGCAATGTATTGACCAATGATATGTTGCCTTCTGAATTTATGATTATCAAGTTGTTTGGTCTTAATTAAATTCCATAATGTTTCTTCTGCTTCTGTTTGTTGATGGCGGTTATTATGAGCATAATCTTTTAATAAGGCATATGTTGATGGATCCGCCCATTCATAGCCAAAAGGAAAATCTTTCCCCCCTTCCCCACGGGAAGGGGCTTTAGTAGAATCTGCATTTTGTTCAGAGGTTTGAGGGGATGGGCTAATCGGTGCTATAAAATCAGCTAAGGAAAGGTTTGGCTGACCCGCTGCTTTTTTTATTTGCTGACGAAGAAATTGCAAAGGAATTACTTCGCCATCTGCATGAACTTGAACTGTATCAGCAGCAGTTTTATTGGCTTCCCAAAAACCTACCACGCCTTGTGCCGTGAGCCATTTTTCATCAATAAATTGCTGCAATAATATTTTTGCATCATTAAAAAGTTTGGTGGCTTCTTTACCAATTATCGCATCGCTTAAGATGGCTGGAAATTTTCCGTGCATTTCCCATGCAATAAAAAATGGCTGCCAATCAATGTACCGGGCAATTTCTGCTAATGAATAATCTTGCAAGATTTTTGTTCCGGTAAATGTTGGTGCAACCGGAGTGAAATTATCCCAGTTGATTGCAGCACCATTTTTTTGTGCATCTTCAAATTTTAAAAATTGTTTTGCTGATTTTTTATTTCCAAAATCAATGCTCAATTTTTCATATTCTTTTTTAATGCCTTCAAGGAATGCGGGCTTGTTTTCTTTATTCAGCAAGCTTCCTGCAACTGTTACACTGCGGCTTGCATCCAGCACATGAATAACGCCTTCGTCATATTGTGGTGCAATTTTTACTGCAGTGTGCATACGGCTTGTAGTAGCGCCGCCAATCATCAATGGTAATTTTATGCCACGGCGTTTCATCTCGTGTGCCACGTGTACCATCTCATCCAGTGACGGTGTGATCAAGCCACTAAGACCAATGATATCAACATTTTCTCTTATTGCAGTCTCCAGTATTTTATCTGTCGGCACCATTACACCAAGGTCAATGATGTCGTATCCATTACAACCCAGTACAACGCCCACTATATTTTTTCCAATATCATGCACATCTCCTTTTACTGTAGCTAATAAAATTTTTGCTGCGCCTGCGCTTTCTTCATTCACAGTTCCTGCGGCAAGATGTGCATCTTTGCGATCTTGTTTTTCTTGTTCAATATAGGGCGTAAGAATAGCAACAGCTTTCTTCATTACCCTTGCACTCTTTACAACCTGTGGTAAAAACATTTTACCTGCACCAAATAAATCACCAACTATATTCATTCCATCCATCAGCGGCCCTTCTATTACATCCAGTGGCTTTGGATATTTCTGCCTCGCCTCTTCGGTGTCGGCATCAATATAATCTGTGATGCCATTTACCAAAGAATGGCTCAGGCGTTTTTCTACAGGCTCCTGCCTCCAGCTTTCATCTTTAATATTTTCTTTGCCTTTAGCTTTTACAGATTCTGCAAATTGAATAAGGCTTTCAGTGGCTTCATTGTTATCATTACTCCGGTTCAGTAAAACATCTTCGCAGAGTTTTTTCAGCTTTGGTTCAATTTCATCATATATCACCAGCTGGCCTGCATTAACAATGCCCATATCCATACCGGCTTTGATGGCATAATATAGAAATACACTATGTATCGCTTCCCTCACATGATCATTACCACGAAATGAAAAGGAAACATTGCTTACGCCACCACTCACTTTAGTTAAAGGCATTAATGTTTTTATTTCTCTTGTCGCTTCTATAAAATCAACAGCATAATTATTATGTTCTTCAATACCTGTTGCTATGGCAAAAATGTTGGGGTCAAATATTATTTCTTGTGGAGCAAAGCCAACTTGTTCTGTGAGAATTTTGTAAGCCCTGTGGCAAATAGAAACTTTTCTTTCTTTAGTATCTGCCTGTCCCACTTCGTCAAAAGCCATTACAATTACTGATGCTCCATAGCTTTTGCAAATGAATGCCTGCTCAATAAATTTCTCTTCTCCTTCTTTCATTGAGATTGAGTTCACGATACATTTTCCCTGCACACATTTTAGACCTGCTTCAATGATCTCGAACTTACTACTGTCAATCATTATGGGAATGCGGGCAATATCTGGCTCTGCCTGTAGCAGGTTTAAAAAAGTTGTCATGGCCTGCACACCATCCAGTAATGCATCATCCATGTTTACGTCAAGAACCTGTGCGCCATTCTCTACTTGTTGGCGGGCAACGGAAAGTGCTTCTTCGTATTTGTTATCACGAATTAGCCGGGCAAACTTTTTACTGCCCGTTACATTGGTGCGTTCCCCTACGTTAACAAAATTTGTTTCGGGACGGATGATGAGGGGTTCTAATCCTGCGAGCCGTAAATATGGTTGTATAGTACTCATTTATTTTGAACCACTAAGGCACTAAGGCTCAAAGAGGCACTAAGGTTTTATAAAATAATTCTTTTTATTCCATCCTTCATTAAAGGCACATGAAAATTAATAAGGAAGCCAAGTCTTTTTCCGGCAAGTTTTAAATAACTAAGAATTTGTGCTTCCCATACCGGATGATAATTTTCCTGTGCTTTAAATTCTATTATTATAAGATTTTCCACCAGGCAGTCTAATCTTAGTCCTTCGTCAATATTTAATTCATCATAAATCATAGGTACAGGATTTTCTCTTTCAAAATCAAGCTCACGTTTTTTTAACTCATAATAAAAGCATTTAGCATAGATACTTTCTAATAATCCTGGTCCAATTTTTTTATGAATATTTATTGCAATATCAACTACCTCTTTTGCAAGCAGCTCTTCCCTTTCTGATAATTTTACAAACATAATCTTTGTGTTACTTAGTGCCTTTGTGCCTTGGTGGTTTAAAGAACTAACTCCTCCACCGGTAATTCCCTTGGCTGATATTTTGCTACTTCATCTGCTATATGTTTTATATGATCGGGCGTAGTGCCGCAACATCCACCTACAATATTTACGAAACCTTCCTTTGCCCACTCTTCAATAATATGTGCAGTTTCATGTGGTTGCTCATCATATTCTCCAAAGGCATTTGGAAGTCCAGCATTGGGATATGCAGATGTATAACATGATGCAATGGATGACAATTCTTCAATATGTGGCCTCATTTCTGCAGCACCGAGAGCGCAATTCAATCCAATGCTTAATGGGTTTGCATGCATGACTGAAACATAAAATGCTTCAAGTGTTTGACCGCTTAATGTGCGACCACTCGCATCAGTAATGGTTCCACTTATCATAACCTCAACTTCAATATTATGTTCACGCTTATATTTTGCTATAGCATAAATAGCAGCTTTAGCGTTTAGTGTATCAAAAATCGTTTCTATCAATAAAATATCTACACCTCCATCTATCAAACCTTTTATTTGTTCTGAATATGCAGCCGCAACTTCATCAAATGTTACTGCACGAAAGCCTGGATTATTTACATCGGGTGAGAGCGATAAAGTTTTATTCAATGGCCCGATTGCTCCTGCAACAAAACGAGGCTTTGAAGGATTTGCGGCTGTGAACTTATCTGCAGCATTACGGGCAGCTTTTGCAGAGGCAACATTTAATTCGTAGGCGAGAGACTGCATATCATAATCTGCCTGTGCAATAGAAGTGCTGCTGAAAGTATTTGTTTCAATGATATCTGCACCAGCCTCTAAATATTGTTCATGAATGGCTTCTATGATTTGTGGCTGTGTTATGCTAAGCAAATCGTTATTGCCTTTTACATCTGTATGCCAGTCTTTAAATCTGTCGCCACGATAATCTTCTTCGGATAATTTATAGCGTTGAATCATTGTGCCCATTGCACCATCTATGATGAGGATTCTTTTTTGTAATTGCTCCCTGATACTTTGCATAAAAAAAGTTTAATAATGAACAATCAGTACAAGTGAGTGACACAACAATGATGACCAAAGCCGTGAAGCCCGCTACCAAATAATAAACTTATAAACGATGAGCAAATCCAAAGTGGGGAGATGTGTTTCGTTTATTAGTTCAATTTGAAAAACTGCCGGGGTTGAACAATAAACAAATCCGCCCCGGATATGGCTGCAAAGCTATGACATCAGGGCCGTAACACAAAATGTGAGGAGATAAAACCAGGTAAAGCTTAAAACCTTTCAGTTCTCCAGTTTTTACCAATATGAAATGAGCTGAACCCAGCAATAACCGGAACCTGGCATGGAAAAAAATAGGCCAAACGAAGTACAAATTAAAGCATACCAGGTCTTCAAATAATAAAAACGAGAAAAAATGCGAAGAGTGGCAGCAACGTTATTTCGGACTATTTATATAATGCTCAACTGCAATACGATTAGTTATGCTACGGGCCAGGGTCATTTCATCAGCATATTCCAATTCCCCGCCAAAGGCAATGCCACGGGCAATTGTTGTAATTTTTAAGGTTAAGCCTTTTAGTTTCCGGCCAATATAAAAAATGGTAGTGTCGCCTTGTATATTCGGATTAAGCGCAAAAATAATTTCTTCTGTTTCTTCGTTTTTTACTCTTTCTACCAGTGCATCAATGGTAAGTTGATCTGGCCCAATGCCATCTAAAGGAGAAATGATACCACCAAGTACATGATAGGTTCCATTAAACTGTTGCGTACTCTCAATAGCAATTACATCACGTATATTTTCCACAACACAAATAGTATGTTGCTGCCGCATTGGATTGCTACAAATATTACATAATTGTTTATCCGAAATATTATAACAACGGCTGCAGAATTTTATTTCGTTCCTCATCCGGGCTATCACGTCGCTAAAATGTTGCACCTGCAGGTTGTCTTGTTTTATTAAATGCAGTACAAGCCTCAAGGCTGTTTTTTTTCCGATGCCAGGGAGCTTTGCAAATTCATTTACCGCATTCTCTAATAAAGAAGAAGAAAAGATCATGATGCAAAGTTATGCAGTTGAGGCTTTAATGATAACAGTTAAAAGTCAATGCTGATATCTCTTTCATTTTCCCAATCCGCCTTTATGGACAGTTTTTGAGGCAATGTGAAGGCTTTTTCGGGTTGTAATTTCAATGAATAATTTCCAGGGTCCCACTTGCCATTTTGATTAGTATCAAATAATATCCTGGTACTATATTCTCCTGGTAAAAAAAGTTTCTGACTCCATTCAGCGCCTGTGACAGGGTAAGAAAATTTAATGATTTCTCCGCTTAAAAATTGAATTACCGGGTGCCTGGAAAGATCAAGATTTTTAAATCTTAGCAACAGGCTTCCATAATCTGTTGTTTTTTTGGTGCTGAATTTTATGGTATCACTCCTGTTAAGTTTCGTGTTGGTAGTGTCGGTAACCGCATCCTTGGCAATCAACAAACGGTAAGCAGTTCCCTGCGCCCATGTAGGGTAAATAGAAAGGATTTTACGTGTGCTATCAAGGCTTAAATGCTGACCAGTTATTGGATTAAACAATGTATCTGTCAATATGATCTTTGTTGTATCGTAGTTTTTTATGGCCCGGTTAAAAGTTATTTCCAACGGTGCTAAAATATCCTGTGCTGCTTCCGTCGCTGAACTTGTAAATCGTAATCTTTTATCAGTGGCTTGATTGAATAACGGAACCTTTGGCGGTGAAGCTTTTTCCTGTACGTAAGCATATAGCGTTTCTGCAGATGTGGTATCGGTAATATTAATTTCTTTATTCAAAAAAGCAAATGCTTCTGTTTTACTATTGTACGTTTTTCCGTTATCACCATCTTTGAGTGCATACACTTTATAACTTCCGGCAGGTAAATTTCGAAAAGTAAAACTGCCATCTCCCTTCAGCCGGGCAATATAATCAGGCTTTCTTTTTTGCACAGAGCTGTCATCTGCTCTCCTGTACAACATTGCTATGATGGTGCTATCTACTTGCCCGGTCTCCGCCATTACTACTTTGCCGCTCCAGCGCATGCTATCAATATTATTTCCAGTAGAAAAAAGATATGAGTAATCTCTTAATATATTTCCTTCGTTCAAATCAACAATTGCATTTCCAAAGTTTACAGCATAGGTTGTATTTGGTAAAAGTGTGTCCCTGAATTTTACCGAGATTGTTCTCAGGTTATAACTGATCACCGGGTTTATTTTTTGAACCGGGGAGATGAATAAATTATTCGGCACATCTTTTAATTCAATGTACTCATTAAAAGTTAAGGTTATTTTATTGCCGGTGAAATTTGTAGTGCGTTGTGCAGGTGTGGCCCTCACAAGCATCGGCGCAAGCGAATCTCGTATTCCACCTGTTGGTGTGCCTATTTGCGCACAGCCGTTCACCAATATTGATATAAGAAAGCCACAAAGAATTATAAGAAAAAAATTAATTCTGAAATTCATGGCTGCAAAGATAGGTTAGATGAGATGTCTGATTTATGATGTTTGATGGCTGATGTTTAATCTATGATATTAGTTGCCTGTTGTTAAATTACTTCCTCTTCAATTTCATGAAGGCTTACCGCCAGTTTATTATCTTTTACAAAATTGCACCAGTAGCAATCTTTTTTACCACAGCCTGTATAAAAATTGTGTGCCTGTATTTTTGCCCATACTTCGGTGATCTGTTGTTTCACCGTTTCTATATCTGCAGGATTGATCACAATTTTCGCCTTGCGGTATTGTTTCTTTTTGTCGGGTTCTACAAAGTCAAATTCTGTGCTTACCACGTTCCATCCTTTTGAAGGGTAATTATCTACAAGTATTTTGTAGAATACGGCCTGCCGCCAGTAATCGCCACCATTGGGCTGCTTATCGCCGGGCGCCAATAACTTATCTTTTGCTTTATCAATATCGCCAGTCTTATAATCCACCACGTTTACCATCTTTCCATCAAATTCAAGTTTATCTAATTTTCCTTTCAAAGGCACTCCATTCACCACTACATTATTGATAAAGGTTTCTATAGATACTACCTTATTCCAGGTAGATATATATGTATTGTAATAGTTTTTCAAAACATCTTCTCCCTGCTCCAATCTCCTGGCAAATGATTCTTTTGTAAAATTTTCCCGGTGCCGGTTAATGTACCATTTAAAATCTTCGTATAATGTTTCTGCGGGTGGAAAAGTATTGGTGCTGCTCGCCTGCATTTTCCTGAAAAGCTGTTCCAGCGCATGATGTATGGCACTACCAAATTCTGTTGCTTCCGATTTGCCGGAAGGAATGCGTATCAAACTTTTATAATAAAACTCCAGCGGGCAGCTTAAATAATTATTCAATGCTGTCACGTTCATCGAAAATTTTTCTACCAATGCAGTTATAAATGTTTCTTCAGCCTTTTCAATTTCCGGGGCCATCTCTGTAAATTCCAATGCACCAAATTCAGTTCTTACATCATCCGGTAAAACAACTTTTTCAAGCGGGAGGTCATATTGCTCCATTATCTCTTCAATGAACATAGTGCGTTCAATCATCTTTCCATCATTGTTACAACGTGGATAAGAAATATATAAATGCTGTTCCGCCCTGGTGAGTGCTACATAAAATAATCGCCGCAGTTCTTCATTGCTTTCATCTTCGGTGGTTGATGATGCAAACATATTATCAGGCAATTTATATCCACCGGAAGGTTTTCTTTTTTTCTCCCAGCATTGAGCATTGGCGCCTGCGAAGAATACATATTGATATTCCAGGCCCTTGCTACCATGGGCTGTAAGCAGGTTTACCGCATTTTCGTTTCCTGATATTTGTACCAGCGGAAGCCCTAGTTTTTCTTTATCCATCACATCTATCAATTGTATCAATCCTTCCAGGGTTAGCTGTTTGTTCCGGCTGTTTTCTTCTTTTATAAAATCAAACATTGCCGTTGTTAGTTGCATCAGCTCAATTTTATCTGGGCTCTTCATTACGAAAGAAAGTATTCCTGCCTCACGAATTACTTTTTCAAATACTTGCTGCAGGCTGTCATTACTCACATCCGCGATGAGTTGCTCTATCATGCTGCTGAATTTTTTCATAGGCTCCGCAAATCCTGCATCAAACAAATCTTTTGCAGGCGCATTGGCTTTGTCATACAACAGTTGCCGCAACGAAGTAATGTCCTTATTGTTTTTGCGCTGGCTCACCTCTACATTCAGCCTGGCTATATCAATAGGCTTTATGTCATAAAAATCAAAATGCATGATCTCGAAAAGCATTTCATCACCTCCATAAGGAATATCATGCTCCGCTACCAGGTAACGAAGTATTGTCAATATTTTTTTTACAAAAGGGTGCTCTAAAATATTTATGCTTCTTTTACTGAAATAAGGAATTCCTTTCAATTTTAGAAATTGTGCAAGTGCAATTCCATATTTATGTTCTTTATAAATGATAGCAATTTTTCCTGCAGGGGTATTTTCTAAAAGCAGTTTTTCAATCCGAAGTGTAAGGTCTATCATCTCTTCCCTTTCAGACGAGTATTCAAGCAGCACTGGCAGATGCGTGAGCTTATTTATTTTTGTATTAGAAGAAACCAAGTCTTTGGTAAGGCCAGGGATTTTATTTATCAATCGCTCCGCATTCCTGTCGATAAGGGCTTTTGAAACATTCAATATGGGTTGTGTGCTTCGGTAGTTGTTGGTCAGTACAACCTTTACCAGGTCTGCAGTGTAGCTGTCTGCAAACCCCTGCATGTTAGCAACGTTAGCGCCCTGGAACCTGAAGATACTTTGATCATCATCACCCACTACAAATATGTTTGGTTTGTCCCAAAAGTTTATGAGTAATTGCACAAGCCTGTTTTGTGTACCGCTTGTGTCCTGGTATTCGTCCACTAAAATGTATTGGTATTTTTCCTGGTAGTTTGAAAGCACATGGCTGTTTTCTTCAAACACTTTTATTACCCAGTTTATCATATCATTAAAATCATACAGGTTATTATTCCGCATCATTTTCTGAAAAATATCAAATTGATCCACGGCCGCAGAAAGTTTTGACATGCGTTCTTTTTCCTCGTCAATTTTATCTGTGCGTATATCTCCTTTTTTAAAATTGCCCGTTGCTCTTTTTGCGACATAGCCATCTTTTTCCGGCAGCGATGCAATGTAATTTTCAATACGCTCATTGATAAATTCTTTTGTCCAGCCTTCTTTTTTCATGGTATCAAAAAGATTGCGCAGGTTGCTGATCTCGTAATACACATCACCCCGGTAGCGTTTTAGTGGGTTACCTTTTTCAAAGCCATCTATCAGCTTTCGAAAAAGATCTATGCTTTGCAGGTCTGACACTGGGTCCATACTGTTCTTGTCAAACAATGAAAGATTTTCCTGTATGATCTCGTTGCAAAAGGAATGAAAAGTGTGGATGTTTACTTTGTATGCATCCGGTCCTATGAATTGTATCAGCCGCCTGCGCATTGCGATGGTGCCTGCATCTGTATAAGTAAGGCAAAGAATATTTTGCGGCAGTGTATCAGTCTCTAATAATATTTTCCCTATCCGAGCCGCTAGGATTTGAGTCTTGCCCGTGCCCGGGCCGGCAATCACCATCACTGGTCCTTCAATGGTATCAACAGCAAGGCGCTGTTGTTCATTCAGTCGTTCGTATTCTTCCTGGAATTTATCTTCAAGTTTTTGGCGGTAAGTATTCATGTATTTCTTTGAACAGTATTAAAATTGAAATTAATTTTTAAGTGGCTAGCATTTTATATTTATTCAGTCCCCATTTCAGTCGGGATCGCACAACCTTCTGAACGAATTCTTTGGGGCGGGCTTGTACATTTGTTTTCCACGCTGCTTCTATGCAATTGTAATCAATTCAATGCTGCTGAACAACAATATTTTCGAAGAACAAAATGCATCCATTTTTGTTATATGCCTAAACAGCAAATGAGTAAAGTATATAATTTTAAAACAGTGCAGGTTTTACCAGTGAGTATGGAAAAAGCCTGGGATTTCTTTAGTAGTCCTTCAAACCTTTCGACGATCACCCCGGCAAAACTGCAATTCAGAATCATTTCAGTGCATCAAGGTGAAGACATGTACCCCGGCCAGTTGATTGAATATACAGTAAACCCAATCCTGGGTATTCCGCTTTATTGGATGACGGAAATTACCCATGTAGAACATCATAAATATTTTATTGATGAACAGCGATTCGGCCCATACAGTTTCTGGCATCACCAGCATCTTTTCCGGCGAGTGGCTGATGGAATAGAAATGACTGACATTGTTCATTACAAACTTCCTTTTGGGTTTATAGGCGATATTGTCCAGCGCCTTTTTGTACAAAACCGACTCAAAGAAATCTTTAATTACAGGTATGCAGTAGTTGGGAAAAAATGGCCGGTCAACTAATCAGGAAATATTTGAACTTTTATTTTGAGGTATGAATTATAATTACTTACTTTGAATTACAAAGTACTTTTATTTTTATGAGTAAAGAGTTAAAAAAGATAAAAACACTTATCCTGATAATGATTATTGGCTTATGCCTTAGTGGCATAACCGTTTTTCCTGTGAATTCTGAATTGAATGCTTTATTAAAAATTTTGCCACCAAATTCAAGTTTAGCTAAATGGATTTCATTTATCCTGCTTCGCTATAATGATTTAGAAATTAATACGCCTCAATTACTGTATGGATATGACTGGTTAGGGTTTGCACATATTGTGTTAGCAATTTTATTTATTGGACCGTATAAAGACCCTGTAAAAAACATTTGGGTTATCGAGTTTGGAATGATAGCATCAGTACTCATTTTTCCGCTGGCATTTATTGCCGGCCATTTCAGGGGAATACCGCTGGGATGGAGGTTTATCGATTGCTCATTTGGAGTGATTGGATTTATTGTTTTGCTAATCACACACAGGCTTATTAAATCATTAAATTCTTCACGTCAAAATTAATTTATGGAAACTAATATGGATCCTGTAAAAAAAACGGGTAAAATTTTAATCAAAGCAGTAATTATTGGCTTTATAATTCTGATACTTCAATTACCAGCTTTCTATGTTACTAACCTTATTGAGGAAAGAGAAACAAGGCAAAAAGCAGCTATTGAAGAAGTAAGCAGTAAATGGGCAGGGAGGCAAAACATAATAGGGCCCATAGTTGTAATTCCATACTGGCAATATAGTTCTGATACTACTAGCAAAGACAGGTCAAAACAGTTTGCATATTTTTTACCTGATAATTTACAGATCAATGCCAAAGCCATTCCTGAGGAGCGCTACCGTGGAATTTATAAGGTTATTCTTTATTCGGCAGAGCTATCATTTTATGGAAATTTTGGAGAAATACAGCCTGAGAATTTGAATATACCTGCGGGAAATATTTTATGGAATGAGGCTTTCATACAATTAAATGTCACTGATCCCAAAGGCCTTAATGATGAAATAAACATTACCTGCAACAATAAAAAATATAACCTCTCCGCTCAAAACATCGGTAATAATGAAGGAATGAGTGCATTGCTTGGGATAACCAGCCAGGAAGAATTGCAGGGAATGCGGTTTTCTACATTGCTCAGCCTGAATGGCTCACAGCAATTATTATTTACACCGATAGGTAAAACAACGATGGTAAATCTTTCATCTAAATGGCCACATCCAAGTTTTACAGGAGATATATTACCGCAATCTCAAACCGTTAAAGACAGCGGTTTTTCTGCAAAATGGAAAAGTCTTGCCTTTAAAAGAAGTGCGCCTCAACAATGGAAAGGAAACAAACCAGTTGATTATCTGTACCAGGAAAAAGTTGCAAGTGATACCCGGATATCAAATCTCGCTGCACCATTTGGTGCCGATTTTTTTATTCCTGTAAATGCTTATCAAAAAACTATGCGATCCGTAAAATATTCAATGTTATTTATTGTATTAACTTTTGCTTTTTTCTTCATCATTGAGAACAATAATAAAAAATCAGTGCACCCTTTCCAGTATGGCCTTATCGGAATTGCACTAATACTATTTTATACACTGTTGCTTTCCTTTGCTGAATATACAGGGTTTAATATCGCTTATATCATTTCTTCACTTTCTGTAATAGGTCTCATCGGGTGGTTTGTGAAAGGGGTTTTAGGTTCTACAAGGCTTGCAGCAATACTTTCGGTTGTTTTAATCCTTACCTACACATATGTATTCACCATTTTACAATTACAGGATTTTGCTTTGATCCTGGGAAGTGTGGGCCTCTTTATTACCCTCGGAGTAATTATGTATTTCTCCAGGAAAATTAAATGGTAAAGTGTAATTACAAAAAAAGGGCAAGAAACTTCTCTTGCCTTTTTTACAGATAAAATAGGACCTATTTCAATACGCCCAATTCCTTTCCCACTTTTGTAAATGCAATTATTGCGTTATCCAGGTGCCGTGGCTCATGTGCAGCGCTGAGTTGCACCCGTATGCGTGCCTGCCCTTTAGCTACGACGGGGAAGAAAAATCCTATGACGTAGATTCCTTCGTCTAAAAGTTTTGCTGCGAATTGTTGCGCAACCACTGCATCATAAAGCATGATCGGCACAATGGGGTGATCGCCTGGCTTAATGTCAAAACCTGCAGCAGTCATTTTCTCCCGGAAATATTTTGTGTTGAATTCAAGTTTGTCTCTTAGCTCAGTGGTTTGGCTAAGCATGTCTAATACAGCGATAGAAGCTCCTACAATACTGGGTGCAAGTGTATTGCTGAATAAATATGGGCGGCTGCGTTGCCGGAGCATTTCAATGATCTCTTTTTTTCCAGATGTAAATCCCCCACTTGCGCCGCCCAGGGCTTTGCCCAATGTGCCGGTAATAATATCTATCCTTCCCATCACATTCCTGTATTCATGCGTGCCCCTGCCTGTCTTACCCAGGAACCCGCTGCTATGGCATTCATCTATCATTACTATTGCATCGTACCTATCAGCTAGCTCACATATTTTATCCAGTTGTGCAATGGTTCCATCCATGCTGAAGGAGCCATCAGTAACAATAATACGGCTTCGAAGACCTTCAGTTTCTTTAAGTTTTAATTCAAGATCCTGCATATTGTTATGCTCATAACGGAAACGCTGAGCCTTGCAAAGCCTTACGCCATCTATGATAGAAGCATGGTTCAAAGCATCGCTGATAATGCCATCCTGCTCACCAAACAAAGGCTCAAACACGCCGCCATTGGCATCAAATGCGGCGGCATATAAAATTGTATCTTCTGTGCCTAAAAAGTCTGATATCTTTTCTTCTAATTCTTTATGAATGTCCTGGGTACCGCAAATAAAACGCACACTGCTCATGCCATAACCTCTAAGGTCAATATATTTTTTAGCGGCTTCTATTACTTTTGGATGCGATGAAAGGCCTAGATAATTATTTGCACAGAAATTAAAAACTGTTTTTCCGCCTACAATTATTTCAGCGCCTTGTTCGCTGCTGATGATCCGTTCAGTTTTAAAGAGGCCGGCTGATTTAATCTCGTCGAGTTCAGAGCCGATACGTTGAGAGAAGTTTTGATTCATGATGGATCTTTTAATTAATGTGCTAATGTGATAATCTGCTGATTTGCTAATGTGAAACCGAGGCAAATCTAATTACTACAAAGAACTTTTAAGCCTTGCAGCATAATAATCAGCAGGGAGCTTTTAGCTTTTTTTAACAAAACGAAACCTTACATGTAACTTTTTGCTTATACTTTCGTTATGCCAAAAACCCGTTATGCAGTTTAAAAAAGAAATGTTGCTTCTCTATATCCTGATAATTTTGTCTGTTGGATATATTGTAACTGCGGAACCATCTCTATATAATAGTTCGGCGATCAGCCCCTCTCTTAAACCGCAATGTTGTGCAAAAGCAAGTAATAGCTGTTCAAAAAGTGAAGCTAACAAGCCGGTTTCTCCCTTGAATTTTCTTAGCCAAAGTATGCTTCATCTGAAATCGTAATTTATTTTAGAAGGCCTGTAACTTTAGGATGGGCTAATCGTATAACATATACAACTAACAGAAGGGCCAGTGGCCGCCATTTGTATGACTGAGAGAGAATATAATGAATGTGTAAACCTATATGCTGACAACGTTTATCGCTTTATTGTGAAAAACCTGCGGCATGAAGAAGATGCAAGGGACGTAGTTCAATCGGCTTTTGAGAAAATGTGGGTAGCCAGGGATAAGGTAGAAAATGATAAGAGCAGGAGTTTTTTATTTACCGTGGCCTATAACCAGATGATAGACCATATAAGGAAAAACAAAAGAATTGTACTAAAAGATGAATTTGGAGAGACAAGCCGGGGAACGAGTGAACAAAAACAGAATACAAAAAGATTATTGAATGAAGCGCTGGCAAGGCTAAGTGAAACACAACGTAGCCTGGTGATGCTGAAAGATTATGAGGGATATAATTACCAGGAAATTGGAGAGATAATGGGACTTAATGAAAGCCAGGTAAAAGTTTACCTGCACAGGGCAAGGTTGCAATTGAAAGCCTATATCGTGAAACCAGAAAACGTTATTTAAAATCCTGAAATGAAAATTAATCGCCATAATTACGAAACGTTTTTTCTCATGTATGCAGATAATGAATTGTCTGTTTCTGAAAGAGCTACCGTAGAACAGTTTGTGCAGCTCCATCCAGACTTAAAGGAAGAACTGTCGCTGATAATGGAAACCATATTACCTATTGAGCCAATAAGTTTTACCGGAAAGAACAACCTGTTAAAGACCAGTGTGGATGAATTGATGCAGGAGAAATTATTACTGCACCTGGATAATGAGTTGGATGCAGAACAAACAAATGAGCTGGAAAAAATTATAAATACCGATAAATTAATAGCTTCAGAATGGATGCTGCTACAAGTAACAAAACTTGATGCTGGAGATACGATTGTCTTTAAAGTTAAATCGGTTTTATACAGGAGAGAAAGGGACAATGTGGTTGTGATGAGATTTGTAAAATATGCAGTAGCAGCTGCATTGATCGGGATGGGTTTTTATTTTGGGATATTCTTGATTCAAAATAACAATCAACAAACAGGAACAGCAGTAGCAGTAAAAAACCAGGGAGTGAGTGGTACAAAAAATGATGCACAAAGTAGTTTGGGAAGTAACCCTGTGGCTAAAGTAAATAATACGAATCCTGTGGCCACTGAGGAAAACAATAATCAAAAGCCTGCAGATATTATTTCTACCAAACAAGCACAGGTTGCAAAAAACAATGATAAGCTGGTTGCAAATAAAAATCAACAAAAGAATACACAGGCTGATCAAAAGCCGGTACCGACATCAGAAAGAAGCCTGGCTATAAATCCTTTACCTAAACAACACAATGCCATTCCTGAACACCTGATAAATATTAAGGAAGAACAGATAGCTTCTTTGATAACTAAAGAAAAACCGGCAACAGTAGATGTGCAGGATAAAACAATAACGCCACTGCAGGATAATAATAGTGCACGCCTTGCGATGCTGGATGCAAATAAGGAAAATGCAGATGACCGTATCTTATTTATGAATGAAGAAAAAGTAACCCGTACTAAAGCTGCAGGATTTTTAAGAAAATTAAAAAGAACTGTGGAGCGCAAAACCAGGATCAGAACAGGAGACGAAATAAAAATTGCAGGATTTTCTTTCGCACTAAAATAAAAATCAAAACACTAAATAAAACGAAACAAAATGAAAAGGACAACCCTTTTAGTGGTACTTATTGCCTTAACTACAGCAACAAAAGCCCAGACAGACACTACATTCAATCCTAAGAATAATGATACCATACGTATTGGTAATATTCTTATCATCAAGAAAAATAAAAAAGCTAAGGGCGAAGACAGCACCAAAGTAGTGATGCAAAGAACTTACGGCAGTAAAAAGAATTCCCGCATTAGCACAAACTGGTGGATAGTGGACGTAGGATTTGCAAATTACAACGACCAGACAGACTATGCATCTGCAGGTGGGTATCTTGTAAACAAGCCCGGTAGTCCGGCCTTTAGTAGCAGCGATTTTAAATTGCGTACCGCTAAAAGTATTAACCTGAATATCTGGTTCTTTATGCAGCGCCTCGGCATTGTGAAAAATTATGTGAACCTGAAATATGGCCTGGGACTGGAGTTGAATAACTACAGGTATAAATCAAGTATCAGTTATAAGGAAGATGGTACCATCCCTTACAGCGGTGGCATGCAAACAAATAGCCCCTTTATTTTCAGGGATAGCATCAGTTTTACCAAAAATAAACTAGCGGCCGACTACCTGACTCTGCCGCTAATGCTGAACTTTTCAACCAACCCACATTCATCTAAAAAAGGAATAAGCTTTAGTGCGGGAGTAAGTGCCGGGTATTTGTATGGCCAGCGAAATAAACAAAAAAGCGAAGCAAGAGGTAAGGATAAAAATAAAGGTGAATACGACCTGGAAAAATTCAAGCTAAGTTATGTAGGCGAACTGGGCCTTGGCCCGGTAAGGTTATACGGCTCTTATAGTCCAAAATCAATGTATGAAAGGGGGCTGGATATTCGGCCTTATAATTTTGGGTTTAGGTTGAGTAACTGGTAATAAGTTTCCGCCTCTATAAATTCTCTCTCTCACCCTTCGTTTGCAACCGGGATTTATTTCCCAAAGCAGGCGAAGGTTTTTTAATTTTTTTATGAATATTTTTCAGCGGGTTCAGCAATAGTTTGTTAATGTTGCTCATGCTTACAAAATAAAATTTAATGGCATATCGTTTGACTATTAGCGCTGAAACTTATTTTTGAAAATGAACACCCGAATCCTCTTTCCTCTCATTGCGGTTATATCTATTTGTCTATTTGTGGCAGCTATGCCATTAGCCAAAAAAAGAACAGCGCTTAAAAAAATCAAAAACATTTCAGCCAAAAAGATCACAATTGTTCCAACTGAACAGAATCCATATTATATTATTGTTGATAAGAGTGATTATGAATTAAAAGTATATGATGACGAGGGTTGGTATGCAACATATCCCATCGTTTTTGGTAGCAGGGATCTAAGTGATAAAATGTGGGAGGGAGATAAGCGTACACCAACTGGAAGTTTTAAAGTGATCTTGAAAAAAATACATCCTAAGTGGGGCCCTGAATTATTGCTGGATTACCCTAATGATGAAAGTTACAAGAGGTTCAATGAAAGAAAGGCCAAAGGTCTTATTCCTGGTAATAAAAAAATAGGAACCGGTATTGCTATTCATGCTACCCGGCCTGAAGAAGAATGGACAGTAGATAATTTTTACAACTGGACCGATGGATGTGTGTCGGTAAAATATAGAGAGATGAAAGACCTATTCAGTTATATCCCCATAGGCACACCGGTTACCATCAAGCCATAAAGATCAGGTTGCTGTCTCCATAACTTAAAAACCTGAAATCATTTTCTAACGCATAGTCGTACATCTTTTTCCAGTTATTTCCAATAGCTGCGGCTACCAGTAAGAGCAAGGTAGATTGTGGCTGGTGAAAATTAGTGATCAATCTTTTTACGATCCTGAATTTATATCCCGGTGCTATCATCAGCTGGGTTCTGGTAAACAGGCGAAGCTGATGATTGTTCTTCATCCATTCAACCAATGCAGACAACGCCTCAGTTGCATGCACTGTTGTTTCCTGCATGCCGGGTTCGTAAATCTCCCATTGCCCCAGTTCTGGTTTTGATAATAAAGGGTTTTGCAAAATTTTTATGCCAAGCCAATATAAGCTTTCAAGTGTGCGGACAGATGTGGTGCCTACTGCAGTAATATTTCCAGTATGAAAAATAGTTTTTTCAATAGCGTTCCTGCTCACGTCAATATATTCTGCATGCATCAGGTGATCTTCCATCCTTCCAGCTTTTACCGGTTTGAAAGTGCCGGCACCAACATGCAGTGTAACAAAGGCAGTCTTAATATTTTTTTCTGATAATGAATCTAATACATTGTTTGTAAAATGCAGGCCGGCAGTAGGAGCAGCTACTG
>JBDSEE010000054.1:0-15612 GCA_039920245.1 Ferruginibacter sp. | reverse complement strand
TGCTGTTTTTATTTTCTTCACCGATTTCATCTCTTTAAGTAAAATATCGGCAGTTTGTTTTCCAATTCCGTTGATACCTTCCAATTCATTTTTGAAAGTGCCTTTACTCCTTTTATTTCTATGGAAGGTTATTCCAAAACGATGGACCTCGTCTCTTATCCTTCTGATAAGCTTAAGGCTCTCACTATCCCATGGTAATTGAAGTGATGCAGAATCTCCCGCAAAAAATAATTCCTCCTGGTTTTTAGCAAGTCCAACAAGTGTTGTTTTGCCATTGAGGCCCAACTCCCGAATGCTTACCATCGCAGAACTTAACTGACCCTTTCCACCGTCAATAATGATTAGCTGTGGGAGAGGAAGATCTTCATCTAAGACCCGCTTATATCTTCTGTAAACAACTTCCTCCATAGATGCAAAATCATTAATCCCTTCTACAGTTTTAATATTATAATGCCTATAATCTTTTTTACTGGGTTCCCCATTTTTAAAGCATACCATAGCGGCCACCGGGTAACTGCCCTGAAAATTTGAGTTATCAAAACACTCTATGTGAACAGGTAAGTCTTTTAAATGTAGGTCTGTTTGTAACTGGAAAAGTACTCTTGTTTTTTCGCTGCTGGTTTTATCTTCCAGCTTCAGAAGTTTTTTGGAATATAATTCTTCCTTAAAATAATTTACATTTTTAAGGGATAGTTCCAGAAGTTTCTTTTTATCTCCTCCTTTTGGAATCGTAATGATCGTTCCTTCTTCGGGATATTCAAGATCAAAAGGAACTATTATTTCTTTTGCTTCACTTTCAAAAGTTTGTCGTAGTTGGGCAACAGCAAAAGACAAAACTTCAGCAGCATTTTCTTCCAGTTTTTTTTCCAGTATTATTGTCTTGGTTTGAATAATACTGCCATTATTTACAGCCAGGTAATTTACATAGGCAGTGTCTGCTTCTTCTAAAATACTAAACACATCAATGGTGCCGGTATTAGTATTTACAACGGTTGAACGCGATTGATATTTTTGTAAATGGGCTATTTTATTTTGGTAAATCGCTGCTTTTTCAAACTCCATAGCTAAGACATGTTCCTTTACCTTGGTTTTAAAACTTTGCATTACAGGAGAAATGTTGCCTTTCAATAAATTTTTAAGTAGGCCTATTCCTTCATTATAATCTTCCAGGGTTTGAAAGCCTTCACACGGTCCTTTACAATTACCTAAATGATATTCAAGACAGACTTTAAATTTTTTCTTTTGAATATTAGCCTGCGTCAGGTTAAGCTTGCAGGTTCTAAGTTGAATGTTTTGTTTTATAAAGTCAAGTAAGTCTCTTACTTTGGCTACGGAAGTGTAGGGCCCCAGGTATTGAGATCCATCTTTTATTTTTCTCCTGGTAAGAAATACCCTCGGAAATGGTTCATTCTTAACAACAATAAAAGGATATGACTTATCATCTTTTAAATTGATATTAAAGAGCGGCTGGTATTCTTTGATAAGAGAATTTTCGAGTAGAAAAGCATCTTGTTCGTTGTTTACAATTGTAAATTCAATTTTATTTATCCGGCTTACCAGTTCAGCAGTCTTGTATGTTGTAAAAGTTTTCGAAAAATAACTGCTTACACGTTTTCTTAAATGCTTTGCTTTGCCTACATAAATTAATTTATTTGCTGCATCAAAATATTTATAAATACCTGGTGCTGTTGGTAAAGTAGGAGCGATGATTGAAAATTCTTTTTGTGTCATTCTTTAAAACGCCATTGTATGGTTTTTACCTGCTGTATTTCTTCTTCATTGTTGTTAGATAACAGGGTAACTATTTTAGCAGAGTCTCCGGCTTGCCAGGTTAACTGCCTTATGGTATCTCCTGATTGTTTTAGCATGTAAATTCTTTTTACTTTATTACTTTCCTGGTCTATATAAACATCCCATCTTTTTAGCGTAATAGAAGCAGGTAATACTCTTGACGGTTCGTACGTAAATGTATAGGCTGCTATTGATTGATCAAGGAAACTGGTTTCATTAAAATAATCGATCAAACTTATAGAGTCAATTACAGGGTTAAGGAAGAGATCAAATGCCTGGTCAAGATTCTCAATTTTCAACCAGGCGCTATCTACCTTCCCTATAGAATTAATTATTTGAAGCGGGTTGATACCCGCCTGCTTTATTCCATAAATTTCTCCTTTTATAAAATTAGTAACCGGGAAAAAACTTGCCTTGCTGTTTGATGATTTGCTGGCTAAACTATCATTTACCTTTTGGTTTACAGAACTATTGCTATTGCAACCCGGAATAAACATATATATAATGGCCAAAAAGCTTAAAGATTTCATTAGTCAAAATTAAATGGAACTACTCTTCTTTGATGTTATAAGGTAAATAAAAAAAGCAGCACGAATGCTGCCATAGATAAACATTATTTAAGATCTTAAAAATTTCTTGTTATCCCCATTTTAAGACCTACGTTGTAAAGTTTTTCTGTATAAGTATATTGTTTACTATAGGTAGAAAACAATTGATATCTAACTTGTGGGCCGGCATGTATAACAATACCTCTATTTGTTTTATAGCTAACAAATGTTTCAACCGCAGTGTTCAGATTCCAGCGATTTATCATTGAATTATCATTCACATAAAACTTCATGTCAGATGAAATAAGGTATGCGTCACCTGAGATTATATAGGTTGGTTGAGCCGTAGCCCCGGCAAACCATTGTATCCTGTTATTACCAGCAATTTTATAATCAACACCAATCGGAATTGACACCTGTACCGTTTTATTATTAAGCTTCCTGGAACTCAAAGCCGGCGAGTTTGCATATAAAGTATTATAAGGTTGCATGACAGTATAATTTCCAGAGTTTAGCAATAGGGTTGTTTGTGAAGGATGCTTTAACTCATAAGCATTAACATTATAATTTGTATAATTCAACTGAAGTCCGCCTTTCAACCTGAGTTTACGGGAAACACCATATAGCATTGCTGCCCCTGCTTCAAGGTTAATGGCTGCTTGCTGATCTATGTCTTTGCTCATATTGTTATTTGCATTGACAAGCGAATTATTTACACCTGGTTTGAAAGCCGTATTATCATTAATATCTCTAAAACCGATTGAGGGAGTTATATAATATTGCAAAGATGCCTTTGCTTTCCATTTGCCTTTATTATTTCTATTATAGAAAGCATAATTATCTATCCATGCCTTATCATTATTATCCAAACTTTGATTAATTGTTTTATTAACCGCTGCTTTATTTGTTGCCGCTGCAGGTCCTTCATTTAGTACTAAATCTGTTGTGTTATTTTCAACTTGGTTTATCAATGCTGAAGTCTGTATTGATAATTTATCTTCGGTAGTTATTGGTAAAACATTCTTATTAACTGCAACAGTAGTTGTATTTTGTTTGGAATTTTCCTGGCTTGTTGTTACGTAAGAAGGTGTTTGTGAATTATTTTCAATATTAATTCCTGAATTATATTTGCCTGCTGTAGTGGGGGATGCGTCATTATTATTTAAGCGGATATCAAAACTGAGTAATTGTTTTACTCTATCCTGCTCTGCCAGGAATTTTTGATACGGAATGTTTTTTGTTGATTGGGATTGTGGAATGTTACCCTTATCATCTTTTTGTTGGTCTTCTGAAAGATTTGAAGATTCTGCATTTTTATCAGTTACAATTTGACTAGATGATAAAAGACGGGAGCTGGCATTAATAGCATTGTTATTGGTAACCCCGATATAAAGAATTGCTGTAACAAGTAATAAACATACTGCAAGGGAGGGCCAACGGTTTGCTGGATGCAAATTGTTGTAGAGACTATTCCATACCCGCCTGGAAGGATACATTTTAAAATCCTCCGTAGAGTCTTTCAGTAATTGTTCAAAATCTGTTGTATAATATTCCTTTTCCATCTTTCACGAAAAGCTTTTAAGTAGTTATTGGTAATTTCTCATTTTTATTTATTTCAAATCGCCGTTCCACCATATAAATTTTTCCTTGGCTTTTGAATTATCCTCTTCTTTATTAAAATATCTTCCAGCATTGCTTTAGCCCTGGTATACTGGCTGCGGCTGGTACTTTCTTCTATATCCAGCAAATGGCCAATTTCCTTGTGAGAAAAACCCTCAATGGCATAAAGGTTCAAAACGGTCCTATAGCCAATTGGTAATGCCCTGATACATTCAACCACCTGTTTTGCCTGCATGATCGATGGAATGATATCTTCCCTGATATGTACACCATTTGCATGAATAATATCTACGCTTTCGTTGAATTTTTTATTTTTCTTCAACACATTGATGCAGGTATGAACTACAATCCGCCTGATCCAGCCTTCAAGAGCACCTTCATTCCTATATTGGTGCAATTGGGTAAATACTTTTATAAACCCTTCCTGTAGCATATCCTCTGCATCTTCCCTGTTTTTTGCAAAACGATAGCAAACTCCTAGCATACGAGGGCTAAATCGATTGTATAATGCCTCCTGTGCGGCTGCATTATTTTTAATACTTCCGGCAAGCATGAGCTCTTCGGTCATAATGTTAGATTTTTTACCCTTTAAATATAGACAATATCCTTATGAAGTATGCTGCTTTTCTCAAAAAATGACAAGAAGATTAACATTGTGATTTTCAATAACCATGAAAGGGATTAAAAGGCAGCAAGCGGTTTTAAAAATAGCTCTTAACCCTTAGGATGATGAAATAACCGGCATGGCTATCAGGTTAGCATAAATCCTAAAAAAATACTGCGTTATTTTTTTATTTATTATCTAATTGCAACTAACTTTTTTTCCTTAATAAGCTATCGGCCGGATAGCTGGCCTTCATACTATCTCTAAGGTTTGTGGTCCATTCCGCTATTGAGCGCCTTTGCGCATCATCCAGTTTTGCACGGGAATGAATGATTGTATAGGAGGTTAAAGGCATTTCTTTTTCTTTGACCTGCGCATTCATCTCTTCCAGTTTTTTATACTGTTTCCTTAAACTATAGCTGGCAAATTCTGAAAAGTTAAGTTCCTTTTTGCCATCTTCGATATGATTTCCCAGCCACATTGACACTGGCTGAAAATTGAAATACCAGGGATATTCTGTTTTGTTACTATGGCAATTAAAACAACTGGTCTTAAGAATGCTATCCACGTTAGCCGGAACCATGTGTACATTATGAATATCATTTACCGCTAGCCCTGATATATTTCTTTGGGGCTTTGGATAAAATTGAATTAATACAAATAACACAAATAGAAGAATTAAAAGACTCTTAAAGAATTTTTTCATTGACTAAGTTTTAATTAAAATATTGCCTGTCATTTCTTTTGGAACAGGTAATTTCATCATGGTTAAAATTGTTGGTGCAACATCACCCAGTTTTCCTTCTTTTAAATTGCCCTTCCAATTTTTATCAATTATAAAAAAAGGAACGAGGTTTAATGAATGGGCAGTATTAGGTGTACCATCATCATTTATTTCATAATCTGCATTGCCATGATCTGCTGTTAAAAATATAGTGTAATCTTTCTCCAATGCTGCATTAACTACTTTTTCTACACATTTATCTACAGTTTCCACAGCTTCTATCACCGCCTTCCAAACTCCTGTATGGCCTACCATATCAGCATTTGCGAAATTCAGGCAAATAAAATCAGGTGTATTTTCACTGATCTCTTCAATCACCGCATCTGTAAGTTCGTATGCACTCATAGAAGGTTGCATGTCATAAGTAGCAACCTTTGGAGAAGGGATCATTAATCTTTTCTCTCCTTCAAAAACATTCTCCCTTCCGCCACTAAAGAAGAAACTTACATGCGGATATTTTTCCGTTTCTGCAATTCTTAATTGTGTTTTACCTGCTGTTGCAATTACTTCGCCGAGGGTATTATCCAGGTTGTCTTTATCATACATTACATGTACATGCTGGTATCTATGATCATAGCTTGTCATGGTGGTAAAATGCAGGTCAAGTTTGTGCATGTCATTTTCAGGCATATCTTTTTGGCAAAGCGCTTCAGTAATTTCCCTGCACCTGTCCGTGCGGAAATTAAAAGCTATTACTGCATCACCAGCCTCAATCTTTCCATTGTCAATTTTTGTATTGAGGATGGGTAAAATAAATTCATCAGTAATGTGCTGATGATATGAATTTTCAATCGAACCCGGTAGGTCAGTTGATAAATTTCCTATCCCATTAACAAGAGCATCATAAGCTACCCTAATACGCTCCCATCTTTTGTCCCTGTCCATTGCATAGTAACGTCCGGTAATGGATGCAATTTCGCCAACAGTTTTTGATAAATGTTCCTGCAATTCTTTTATAAATCCTAAACCAGATTTTGGATCTGTATCACGACCATCAGTAAAGGCATGTATGCGAACTTGCGAGAAGCTTTCATCTTTACATACCTGTGTAATTGCTTTTAAATGATTGATATGAGAATGAACACCACCATCACTTACAAGGCCCATCAGGTGCAAGGTCTTTTGATTTTTTTTGCAATAACTTATCGCCTCCAACAAGACGGGATTGTTGTTAAAAGTTTTGTCATTAATGGCAACATTTATCCTTTCCAGTTCCTGGTAAACAATACGACCAGCACCAAGGTTTAAGTGGCCAACTTCGCTATTGCCCATTTGTCCATGAGGCAATCCTACTGCTTCTCCGCAGGTAATTAACGTGCTATTAGGATATAGTTTATATAACGAACTTACAAATGGAACATTTGCATTTTGAATCGCATCTCTTTCTTTTATTTTCCCAATTCCCCATCCATCCATGATAATTAAGATTATTTTCCTATTTTCCATGCTGTAAAGCTATTTTTTAAAATTGGATGTGATCAAAGAGGACTCCAAAATATTTTCAAACTAACAATTTAACGTCCGTTGGCACGTTTTTAGCAAATAGCAGCATGAAACATTATTTTATGAAAAAAATTCTAACCTTATTTGTTGTTGCAATTATACTTACCTCTTTTACAAGTTTTACCGGTATAGATGAAATTATAACCGGATTGAAATCAGGTAATGCAGCACAAGTATCCAAGTATTTTGATAATACAGTAGAAGTTACACTTCCTGAGAAGAGTAACAGTTACAGCAAAAGCCAGGCTGATCTTGTATTAAGAGATTTTTTTACCACCAATTCTGTAAAAGGATTTGAAGTAATTCATAAAGGTGAGAATGCCGGTTCTCAATACTGTATTGGCACATTGATAGCTAAAAACAATTCTTATCGCACTACTATTTTTATGAAACAAAAAGGCGATAAACAAACTTTGCAGGAGATACGAATTGAAAACAGATAAGATTATTTTAGCCTAGCAATATTAAATGACTGTCCTCCAAAGTGAGGACTTTTTTTTGCCATAACTTTCACATGCTTAGTTTTGTTGTATGGAAATGCAAAACGCTTTAAATGTATTTATAAAAAATGCCCTGGATGAAGATATTGGAGAGGGAGATCATTCCACGCTCTCTACCATTGATGAAGGCAAGCAAGGCATGGCTCTGCTAAAGATAAAGGACGATGGCATACTTGCAGGAATGGAATTCGCAGAAAAAATCTTTAAATACAAAGAACACCTTTGCGTTTTTAAAGCCTTTAAGAAAGACGGAGACGAAATGCATTTTGGCGAAATTGCTTTTGAAATAAAAGCAAGCATCCATACGATCCTGCAGTGTGAGCGACTTGTTCTAAATTGTATGCAACGTATGAGTGGGATTGCCACACTTACACATCAATACGTCCAAAAACTAAAAGGTTTCAAAACCCGTTTGCTTGACACAAGAAAAACAACGCCCAATTTTAGGTTGGCAGAAAAGGAAGCCGTACGAATTGGCGGGGGAATGAATCATAGGTTTGGATTGTATGATATGATCATGCTTAAGGACAACCATATTGATTATTGTGGTGGAATTGAAAAGGCAATTGATAAAGCATGGCATTATATACAGGATTACAAACCAGGGCTTTTAATTGAAATAGAAACCCGAAGTCTTGACGATGTAAAAAAAGTTATTAAAACCGGAAAAGTGAACCGCATAATGCTTGATAATTTTTCACCAGTCCAGATAAGAGCAGCGCTTGAATTGATTAATGGTCATTACGAAACCGAAGCAAGCGGGGGCATCAATTTAAATAATCTGGCAGATTATGCAGCCACAGGAGTTGACTTTATCTCAAGTGGTGCGATCATTCACCAGGCAAGGAGTCTTGATTTGAGCCTTAAAGCTGCAATACAATAAATATGGCAAAAGCTAAAAACCCCGGAACGAATATTGTTTATTCAACAAACCCGGAGTATGAATATGAGCATGATGAAGCAAACATAGAAACGCTTCTCCCCGAAAAGCAAGGGCTAAGAATAATGCTGGATAAAAAGCAGCGGGCTGGAAAATCTGTTACGTTAATCAAAGGTTTTAAAGGCAAAGAAGAAGATCTTGAATCTTTGGGCAAAAAGTTAAAAACATTTTGTGGCACCGGAGGATCTGTAAAAAATAATGAGATCATTATCCAGGGCGATAACAGGGAAAAGGCGCATCAGTGGTTATTAAAAAATGGATATGAGTTATCAAAAAAAATATAAATATTTTTATAGATCAGTATGGTTTTTGGATTTTTTCTTATTTAAAAGCAAGTATTACCTTTAATTAGTTTTTAAAAAACGTTCCAGCCATGATAAGCAAAATTTCAGGAGGAGTAAAAATAAGTGTCGATACATTTTATCAGCCGGAATATAGTAATCCGCTCAATAGTGAATTTATGTTTGCTTACCAGATTACTATTGAAAATAATAATTCATTCCCGGTGAAATTATTAAGCCGTCACTGGCATATTTACGATAGCGACGGCAGCATGCGGGAAGTACAGGGGGATGGAGTAGTGGGTATTCAACCAATCATTCCTCAAGCAGGATCGTATCAATATACCAGTGGCTGCAACTTAAGAAGTGAAATCGGTAAAATGCATGGGACTTACCTTTTAGAAAATACACATAACCATACCAACTTCAGTGTAATTATTCCTTCCTTCGATTTAATGGCACCTTTTAAACTTAATTAGAAATGCCATTTCTTTGCTAAGATATTTCCTCATAAACTATATATGAATTTATTGGCCTATATTTATTCACTATCCAAATACATGCATATCAACTACAAATAAAATCCAATGTCTAAAATAATCTTCAATAATAGTAATAACGAATTTTACACCAGCCTCAAAGCAAGCGTTGATAAATATTTTGAAACAAAAAAAATTAATAAAACAGGAGACTGGCGGCTGTATAGTAAAAGTATCATTCTTATCATAGCAGGATTGACTTCCTATTTTGCATTGATGTTTTTGCCAATGCCTGTTTTAGTGGCAGTAGCTATCACATTATTCCTCGGTTTTGTTTTGGCTTGCATTGGTTTTAGCATTCAGCACGATGCAAATCATGGGAGCTATAGCAGCAATTCAAAAGTGAATGACTTTGTCGGGCTGTCTTTGAATGCGCTGGGAGCAAATGCTTTTTTCTGGAAACAAAAACATAATATCATTCACCATACATATACAAATGTGGATGGATTGGATGACGATATTGCTAAAAGTCCAATCATAAGACAGTGTGAGACCCAGCAATGGGTGCCTGCACATCGGTTCCAGCATTTATACCTTCCTTTTATTTACTCACTGTCTGCAATTTTTTGGATATTCATAATGGATTTTACAAAATATTTTACACGAAGGATCTATCGTACTGACGCCTGGAAAATGAACCTTAAAAATCATATTGTTTTTTGGGCAACAAAATTACACTATGCATTTTTTTTCATTGCATTACCCATTTACACATGGGGATTTGGAGGATGGCTTGCAGGATTTTTAATAATGAATGTTTCACTTGGATTAACGCTTTCATTGGTATTCCAATTGGCCCATGTTGTAGAGATCACCGAGTTTGAGCATCTGCCGCTTGATGAAACAAAGCACGTAGAATCTGCCTGGGCTGAGCACCAGATCAAAACAACTGCAAATTTTGCTATGAAGAATAAATTTATTTGCTGGTGTGTAGGTGGGCTGAATTTCCAGGTAGAGCATCACCTTTTCCCTAAAGTAAGTCATGTGCATTATCCGGCTATCAGTAAAATTGTGGAGGAAAAATGTAAGGAATTTGGGCTTCCATATAACTATTACGAAACCTTTTCCGGTGCCTTGGCATCACATTTCAGGGTAATGAAATCACTGGGAAAAAACCCTGCACAAAAAGCACAGATTGCAGCAGCGGCCTAAGGTTTATATTTGGCCTGCTGGAAAATTATTTCATCACTTGTATTCATCAATTGAAGTAAAGTGGTTTCCGGGTTTTTCTTCATGTATTTTTTTAAAATCTGCCATCCAGCAAATGAACCGATATTACCCGGCGTAGCTTCTCCCAATTCCTGTGTTTTAGGGCTTTCACCAATATAATTTTTGATGATATTCTGATCGATCGTTTGCAAAAAATTATTTTGTGTAAACAGGTCCCATATTACAGCCTCGTGGTCATAGCTGTCTTTCATTTGCATTTCTGTGTAACCTATAAGCATGTATTCCGGCTTGGAGGGTAATAATTTTTGCAGGAGATAAAGTTTTTTTCCTGCTTCCACCATCTGGAGTGATAATGTTTTATCATCCTGTTTTTCGGGGTACATGTCATTTACAATATTCTTCATTGCATTTACTGAAATGTATCCAGGCTCAAATCTGTTACTGATGTAATCAGGATAGGTTTCCAGCACCCATGTAAATTTATAAAAGCTAAAATTTTTCCCCAGGTGCTGGTGCAGGCCAACGATCAGTGCATCCTTATCCAGTATATCTCCATAACCATCCATCGGTCCAATGTAGGTGATAACTTTTGATGGGATAGGATAAGAAGGGAAATAATACTTTACATATTTCAGGCTTGTAGCAATTTCATTTTCATAAGAAGAAAAATCTGAAAATATTTTTTCTGCAGTATCAAATACGGGCCTGTAAGAAGCAGAAAACCCCCGTAAATAATTTTGCAAAGTATCTCCCTGCCAGCGGGGATCAGTATTAAGAATTGTAGTTAGAAAATTTTCAGCAAAGGAAGGATGCTTTGTTAATAATTGAGGATATAAGGCAGCAAGCCGGTTGCTGTCCAATGAAAAAAAATCCTTTTCAAACCTTTCGGTTTTCAGGTCAATTATAATGGACGAAACATCCGGGTTACTATTATCCTTACAACTTAATAGTGTGATCAAAAAAATAAAGCTTACTACTAATTTCATTTCGATTGCTTTTTTCAAAACGGTTTAACTTTGCAAACATAATTAAGTTCCATCTGATGAAAATATTCCTGGCACAACAGCACTATCATATTGGCAATTTTGAAAGCAATACAAAAAAAATAATTGAGGCAATAGAAATGGCAAAACAACAGGCTAGTGACCTTATAGTCTTTGCCGAGCTCTCTGTGTGTGGTTACCCACCAAGAGATTTTCTTTATTTCAATGACTTTATAAATAAATGCTATGAAGCTATTGACCAAATAAAACAACATGCAGATGGCATTGCCGTTCTTGTTGGCGGCCCGTATCGCAACCCGGTAATAAACGGAAAGGATTTGTTTAATGCTGCCTGGTTCCTCGAAGATAAACAGGTGAAACAAGTCATTCATAAAACCTGCCTGCCTACTTATGATGTGTTTGATGAAGACCGTTATTTTGAACCTGCCAATACATGGAACATTGTTGAGTTCAAGGGTAAAAAGATTGCTGTTACTATTTGTGAAGATATCTGGAACCTTGGGCATAATCCATTGTACACTGCTTGCCCTATGGATAAAATGATGCCGCAATATCCAGAGCTTATGATAAACCTTAGTGCATCACCATTTGATTACACCCATGATGCAGACAGGCAAGCCACGGTAAAAGCCAATGTGATGAAATATAAAATACCGATGTTTTATTGCAACGGAATTGGAAGCCAGACAGAGATAGTTTTTGATGGTACATCACTCGTTTTTGATAAGGATGCAAATCTCTGTGGCAAGATGGCAAGTTTTAAAGAGGATATGCAGTCATTTATTTTAAATGATGATGGAACTATTGAAGGAAGAATTCTGGAACCTGCTGATAAAATGCCAGACAATGAATTGAACCCAAAAGATTTTGAACCCGCTTTGAATATTGATCTTGTGTATGATGCATTGGTGATGGGTGTTAAGGATTACTTTTCAAAGATGGGTTTTGCAAAAGCTATACTTGGCAGCAGTGGTGGAATAGATAGTGCAGTAACCCTCGTTATTGCATGCGATGCATTGGGTGCAGAAAATGTAACTGCAGTTTTAATGCCATCAGAATATTCAACAGGACATTCAGTTAGTGATGCAGAAACATTAAGTAAGAAGCTAAATAATTCTTATCATATTTTGCCTATAAAGGATGTGTACGATTCATTTTTAGAAACATTGAAACTTGTTTTTAAAGATTTGCCTTTTGGTATTGCCGAAGAAAATATTCAAAGCAGAACACGTGGAAATTTGCTCATGGCAATTGCAAATAAATTCGGCTACATACTTTTGAATACCTCTAATAAAAGTGAACTGGCAACGGGCTACGGAACATTGTATGGTGATATGGCTGGCGGAATAGGAGTATTGGGAGATTGCTATAAACAGCAGGTATACGAGTTGGCTAAGTTTATAAATCTAAAGGAAGAAATCATTCCCATTAATATCATAACAAAAGCTCCAAGTGCAGAGTTAAGGCCTGGCCAAAAGGATAGTGATAGCTTACCGGATTATGGTATACTTGATAAAATATTATACCAATACATTGAGCAAACAAAAGGGCCTGATGAAATAAAAGCGGCCGGTTTTGATGCAGCTCTTGTAGATAGAATTTTAAAACTGGTAAACACAAATGAATATAAGCGTAACCAGTTTTGTCCTATCATTCGCATATCTCCAAAAGCCTTTGGTGTGGGGAGGAGAGTTCCTATCGTTGCAAAATATTTATCTTAAAGTCATTGAGTCAATAGGTCATTGGTCATTAGTTTGTTCTTCGATGTATTTGTGTAGCGCACCTCTAAGTTTAATTAAAGTAAGTTTCCAATCTGCACTCCTAGCCTCACAAATTTTTCGCCGCCATAGAATTAATGTAAAAGTGTGTGATCCCGACTAAAATTGTGACAGGCAGCCACTGAAGCTTAATAGAGAATCAAAAGCCTCGGACAAAAATGCAGTTAATATTTTGTATTTACCCAATGACTCAATGACCCAGAACAAATTCCAATTAATTACACATTCACCACCTGCACAGCAGTGCCATAACAAAGCACTTCGGTAACACCACCCATAACCTCGTTAGCATCGTAGCGAATATTAATTATGGCATTGGCGCCCTTTTCACCTGCATGATGCATCATTTGTTCAAATGCTTCTGCCCTGGTTCTTTCACACAATTGCACATAGATGGATATCTTGCCACCTAGCAATGTTTGAAATCCCCCAGCAATGTTGCCGAATATGCTCCTGCTTCTTACCGTAATGCCTCTTACAACACCGAGATGTTTGGTTATTTTATAGCCTTCCAACTGATTACTTGTGGTCACAAGGTTTGTATCTACCATGGTTAAAGATTTAAAATGAGCTTTAAAATTAACATTCTTTTTCTGCATGCCTTTCCATGGCAGTATATTTGTTTATGTTGTGTTCGTAATTTGCACGCTATGTTGCAATTGAACTAATTTTCATAACCGGCAACTTTCATTTAAAACCGCTTTGGTATTATGTTACAAACTGCAGAAGACATACGGCTGCTGAATGATAAAATTCAGCATGCATCCTCATTTGTTACACGTATAAATGATGAACTAAGTAAAGTAATTGTGGGCCAGCATACCATGATAGAGCGCCTGCTGATAGGACTACTTAGTAATGGGCATATACTGCTGGAAGGCGTTCCGGGTCTTGCTAAAACACTATCTATAAAATCACTTGCACAAACTATCCATGCACAATTCAGCCGTATCCAGTTCACACCTGATCTGTTACCGGCCGATGTTATTGGAACCATGATCTATAACCAGTCAAAAAATGAGTTTATAGTTCGCCGTGGACCCATCTTCGCTAATTTTATTTTAGCAGATGAGATCAACAGGGCTCCTGCAAAAGTGCAAAGTGCATTACTGGAAGCTATGCAGGAGCGACAAGTAACCATTGGTGATACCAGTTATAAACTACAGGAACCATTTCTTGTCCTTGCTACGCAAAACCCCATCGAACAGGAAGGAACTTATCCTTTGCCTGAGGCACAGGTTGACAGGTTTATGTTAAAAGTTGTGGTGGGATATCCTACAAAAGCAGAAGAGCAGATGATCATTCGTCAAAACACGCTGGGGCTTGTTCAACCTACTATTAACCCGGTTGCCTCCACCTCAGAAATTCTTACAGCCAAGGAATTGGTGCGGCAAGTATACGTAGATGAGAAAGTAGAAAATTATATCCTGGACATCGTTTTTGCTACAAGGTTTCCTGATAAATATAATTTAGCCAAGCTTAAAGGGCTTATAAGTTTTGGTGCCTCACCAAGGGCAAGTATAAATCTTGCATTAGCTTCGAAAGCGTACGCATTCCTCAATGGCCGTGGTTATGTAGTGCCGGAAGATGTAAGAAATATTTGTAAAGATGTTCTGCGTCATCGTATAGGAATTACCTACGAGGCTGAAGCAGAAAATGTAGATACAATACAGGTGATCAATGAGATTTTAAAAGCAGTAAATGTTCCATAGAGTAAACTATCATCTAACAACTTGCAATACTCAACCGCTGAAATATTAAAAAAAGTAAAGGATCTTGAAATAAAAAGCAAGAAGATCACAACGCAGCTTTTCACAGGCGAGTATCATTCTGCTTTTAAAGGAAAGGGAATGCATTTTAGGGAAGTAAAAGAATATTCTGCGGGTGATGATGTACGTTTTATTGACTGGAATGTTAGTGCAAGATTTGGAAGTACGTTTACTAAAGTGTTTGAAGAAGAAAGAGAACTGGTGATGATGTTACTGATAGATACTAGTACCAGTAATCTTTTCGGAACCATTGAACGCAGAAAAAAAGATCTTATTACGGAAATGGCTGCTGTACTCACTTTCAGTGCTATCAACAATAATGATAAAGTAGGGGTTATTTTCTTTAGCAACAAGATTGAAAAATATATTCCTCCAAAAAAAGGAAGACAGCACGCCCTGTATATTGTGCGGGAATTATTGACAGTAGAACCTCATGTTAAAGGAACTAACCTGGATGAAGCCATAAAATATTTTAATAACACCACCCGGCAGAAGAGCATTTCATTTATACTGAGTGATTTCCTGGCCACAGGTTATGAAAATGATCTGAAAGTTATAGGCAGAAAACACGATGTGATCGGAGTAAAGGTTTATGATAAAATGGACATGCAATTACCAGATGCAGGATTGCTGCAACTGGAAGATGCAGAAACAGGTAAAACAAAATGGATAGATAGCAGCAATAAAATGGTGCGGTATAATTACCAGCAACATTTTTTTAATGAGAGTGAAGCAACGAAAAGATATTTTAGAAAGGCAGGTGCAGACTTGCTACATGTGC
>JBDSEE010000053.1:0-11604 GCA_039920245.1 Ferruginibacter sp. | reverse complement strand
TGTGCCGACCATCTGTGCAGGCTGAACGCATCGCTATGCTCTATTATTTTTCCATCCTTAATGAGCATGAACGCTTTTACTTTATTAATAACCTTGCGGCCCGTTTTCGAAAAGGTATAAGTTGCCGTCCAGTTACAGGTATAATATTCGTTATCATCAGTAATTATATTGCCATATTCCACGGAAAAATCTCTTGCATTGTTGCAAAGCATTTCCCACATTTTCTTTACTTCACCATCTTTTAGCAATCCAAACACCGGGTCTGAAAAAACAATATCATCGCTATAGCAATTATTCATACGAATATGATCTAATTGCTGGAAGGCAGTATAAAAGTTACTTACTAATGCCGTATTTGCATCCATGTTATCCCGCTTTGTTTCACTAAATTTAGCACCTCTAAAACAAATGTCTATGCAAAAGTTTTTCAAACTCGCTTTTATACTCTTATTTACACTTTCAGTAAATGCTCAGAATGCAGACAGCACTTGGTTTGTAAACAACTATACCAAGATGGAAAGAATGATTCCCATGAAAGATGGAATAAAATTATTTACTTCCATGTATGTACCAAAAGATAGATCTGAAAAGCATCCTATCCTGCTTACCCGTACGCCATATTCATGTGCGCCTTATGGAGAAAATAATTATTCACGTTACTGGTCCTCATTCCGCAATGCATATCTCAAAGAAAATTATATTATAGTTACGCAGGATGTTCGGGGCCGGTATATGAGTGAAGGTGTATTTGAAGATGTACGTCCTTTTATCAAAAACAAAAAGACAAATAGTGATATTGATGAAGCAAGTGATACTTATGATGCCATAGACTGGATGGTAAAAAATATAGAAAACAATAATGGCAATGTAGGTGTTGTAGGAACATCTTACCCAGGTTTTTATTCTTCGGAGGCAGCAATAAGCGGCCATCCTGCACTGAAAGCAGTTAGTCCACAGGCGCCTGTTACCGACTGGTTCATGGGAGATGATTTTCATCACAAAGGTGCTTTCTTTGCCATGGACGGTTTTAGTTTTTATTCAACCTTTGGTAAGCCCCGGCCCAAACCTATCATGAATTATGGCCCGGGATTTTCAACTCCTGTAAAAGATAATTATAAATTTTTCCTGCAGGCAGGCGCATTACCAAACCTTGCCCGCATGATTGGAGACAGTATAAAGTTCTGGCATGAATTATACAAACATCCAAATTATGATGCATGGTGGCAGGCACGAAATGCACGGGTTGGATTATATAATGTTAAGCCTGCTATGCTTTGGGTTGGTGGCTTGTTTGATGCAGAAGATTGCTGGGGGGCATGGAATAGTTATAAAGCCTGCGAAACACAAAGCCCTCAGTCAAACAGCAGCATTGTAATGGGACCATGGTATCATGGGCAATGGAGTGGTGAAGGAAGTTACCTCGGTAATGTCCGTTTTGGCAGCAATACTTCCGCATGGTATCAACAAAATCTTGAGATCCCCTTCTTTAATTATTACTTAAAAAATAAAGGCAGCATCGATAAAATAAAAGAAGCAAATATTTTTATCACCGGCCAGAACGAATGGCGTACTTTCTCTAAATGGCCCCCGGAAAATGTTCAGAACAAATCACTCTACATAAAACAAGGCAATAGCCTTTCATTTAGCCCGGGCGGTAGCAGTTCTGGAAATTATGAGTATGTGAGCGACCCTGCTCATCCCGTTCCATATACCGAAGATGTGCATGAGCGCCGCACAAGAGAGTACATGACCGATGACCAGCGCTTTGCCAGCAGGAGACCGGATGTAATTACCTTGCAGATGGATGAACTAACTGAAGACTTAACACTTGCAGGCCCTGTAATAGCTGATATTGTTACAAGCATCTCCACAACTGATGCAGATTTTGTTGTAAAACTAATAGATGTTCTTCCAGATGATTTTACGTTCCCTAAAAGCTATAACGACGCCTCTCTAAAACCCTCAACATCTTACTCTATGGGGGGATACCAGATGCTTGTACGTGGAGAGATCATGAGAGGGAAATTTAGAAATAGTTTTGAAAAGCCTGAACCATTTGTTGCAAACAAGTCAACTCATGTTAGATTTGAATTAACCGATATAGCTCACACTTTCAAAAAAGGTCATAGGCTAATGATACAAATTCAAAGCACCTGGTTTCCCCTGGCAGACAGGAACCCCCAGAAGTTTATGAATATTTATGAAGCTAAAGATTCAGACTTCAGGAAAGCAACAATTCATATTAACTATGGAGGAGCAGATGGCTCTCAATTTATTTTACCTGTAATAAATCTATAATGAAGAAATTACTGACTTTTTTATTTTTGATTATTTCCGCAGCATCATTTGCTCAAACAGATAATTACATCAAAGAAAACTTTCTAAAGATTGATACGACTATCAGCATGCGTGATGGCGTGAAATTATACACCGTTATTTACATACCAAAGTCAACGACTGAAAAATACGCTTTCCTCATACAACGTACTCCTTATTCCGCCGCTCCGTACGGAGATACGAGCTATACCAGGCGCCTTGGTCCTAACCCAGTGTTGATGAAAGAAAAATACATTTTTGTTTACCAGGATGTTCGTGGCAGGTATATGAGTGAAGGTCATAACCTGGAAGTAACGCCGTATATCTCAAATAAAAAAACCAAGAAAGATGTAGATGAAAGCAGTGATACTTACGACACGATAGACTGGCTTTTGAAAAATATAAAAAACAATAATGGCCGTGCTGGCCTTTATGGAATTTCTTATCCTGGTTTTTACAGTACAGCAGGCTTACCTGGTGCCCATCCGGCATTGAAAGCTGTAAGCCCTCAAGCACCGGTAACAGATGAATTTATTGGAGATGATGCAAATCATAACGGTGCTTTTTTTCTAATGGATAATTTTGATTTCATGAATTATTTTGGCAAGCCAAGCAGCGGTCCGGTAAAAGATTATGGCAGCCAGGTATTTAATGTAAATCGTAAAGATGCCTATGATTTTTTTCTCAACCTCGGTCCTGTATCCAATACCCAGTCTGAAAAATATTTTAATCATAAAAGTTATATATGGGATGAATACCTGCAGCACGACACCTATGATTATTACTGGAGATCTAGAAACATTCGGCAGCATTTAAAAAATATCACTGTGCCAACGTTGGTGGTAGGCGGATGGTTTGATGCAGAAGATCTGTTCGGTGCATTGAACACCTATAAATCAATAGAAGCACAAAGCCCGGTAAATAAAAATTATCTTGTTATGGGGCCATGGACACATGGTGCATGGGCATCTCAGGAATGGAAACAATTTGCCACGCATGACTTTGGTAGCAACACCAGCAAATATTTCCAGGATTCACTAGAAACCGTTTTCTTTAACTTTTTTCTTAAAGACAAAGGTGTTTTTGCTGCATCAGAAGCAACCATTTTTGAAACAGGAACCAACCAATGGAAACATTATAGCAGTTGGCCCCCAGCTACTGTAAAACTCACTGATTATTTTTTCAACAGCAAACAACATCTGTCCCTACAAAAAGAAAATTCAGGCTCTGATGAATATATGAGTGATCCTGCAAAACCTGTTCCTTATACCAACGGAGTGTATGCAAGACGCAATAATGATTATATGGCCGAAGACCAGCGTTTTGCTGCAATACGACCCGATGTGTTGGTATATCAAACTGATGCTCTCACAGAAGATGTCACACTTGCCGGAAAGATAACTGTTGATCTGAAAGTAAGCATTACAGGTACCGATGCAGATTTTGTGGTAAAACTTATTGATGTATTACCGGATGATGAACCCAATTTTAAAAGTGCGCCAAGAGGTTTTCAAATGGCCGGATACCAGCGACTGGTAAGGGCTGAAGTAATGAGGGGAAAGTTCAGGAACAGTTATGAAAAACCGGAGGCATTCATTCCAGGAACAGTTTCAACAGTAAATTTCAGTTTGCCTGATGTATCACATACTTTCAAAAAGGGACATAAAATTATGGTGCAGGTGCAAAGTAGCTGGTTTCCGTTGGTGGACAGGAACCCTCAGAAATTTATGCGAATACCAGAAGCTAAGGCAGTAGATTTCCAAAAAATATTTGTGAAACTCTATCATGATGATATGAATGCATCTAAGATTGTTTTACCAGTTTTGAAATAACAATATCATTTAAAAAATTATACTATTCTCTGCCCTCAATCATACAATATGAAAAATACTCTTCTTCTTTTTTTTAATTTATGCTGCGCAAATGCTTTTGCCCAACAGCAGGTCGATTTAAATGTGGTACCAAAGCCAGCGCTGGTAAAAGTTACTGGAGGCAATTTTCTTTTAGATTCAAAAACCATCATACTTGCGAATTCAAAGGATCATAACGCCATAATGTTAAACAGTTACTTAAAAAAATATTATGGGTTCACCCTACCTATAAAAAACAAACCAGCCAAAAATGAAACGCCTATATTTTTTTCAGAAATCCATAGTGAAACTAATTACCCTGTTGAAGGTTATGGATTAAACATTACAAAAAATAAAATTGAAATAAGTTTCAAAACCGCAGCTGGTGCGTTTTACGGTATGCAAACTTTGATACAGCTTTTCCTCCTTCATTTGAAACCTCCTTATCTTCTTCCGACAGTTGAAATAAAAGATTACCCTGCATTTTCTTACAGGGGAATGCACCTGGATGTCAGTCGTCATTTCTTCCCGGTAGACTATATTAAGAAATATATTGACTATCTCGCCATGCACAAAATGAATAATTTCCATTGGCATCTTACTGATGACCAGGGTTGGAGAATTGAAATAAAAAAATATCCTTTACTCACCAGTGTTGGTGGCTGTCGCAATCAAACACTCGCTGGCCGATATGGATCAGATAAATATGATGGCACCCGCTATTGTGGATTTTACACCCAGGAGCAAATAAAAGAAGTAGTAAAATATGCTTCAGATCGTTACGTAAATATTATTCCTGAAATTGAAATGCCAGGACATGCGCTGGCTGCTATTACAGCTTACCCGGAATTAAGCTGTAACCCCGGCACTGAAAAAAAAGTTGGAGAAACCTGGGGAGTTTTTGAAGACATTATGTGCCCGACAGATTATACATTTAATTTTCTTGAAAATGTACTCACAGAAGTAATGGCATTATTTCCTTCTACCTACATTCATATTGGCGGAGATGAAGCACCAAAAGAAGCCTGGAAGAATTCGGCATTCGCACAATCATTAATCAAAGAAAAAAACTTAAAAAATGAACATGAGTTACAGAGTTATTTTATTCAACGAATAGAAAAATTTGTAAATAGTAAAGGCAGGAAAATAATGGGTTGGAATGAGATAATGGAAGGTGGTCTTGCACCCAATGCTGCCGTCATGAGTTGGCAAGGCGAAAAAGGCGGTATAGAAGCAGCAAAACAAAAACATTATGTAGTGATGACGCCTGAACAACCTTTGTATTTTGATCATTCGCAAACGAGAAATGAAGACAGTTTAACGAGGGGTAATTTCAATCCCCTTGAAAAAGTATATGCATACAATCCACTGCCGCCAGTCCTTTCAGCAAGTGAGAAAAAATATATAATGGGTGCGCAGGCTAATGTGTGGACAGAATATTTTGATAATGGAAATAAAGTAGATTATATGATCTTCCCACGTTTGTCCGCATTATCTGAAGTATTATGGACACCGGCGTCACAAAAAAATTGGGCAAGTTTTGAGCAGCGCCTCCCTGGATTAATGAAAAGATATGAATGGTGGAACAGTAGCTATAGCACGGCTTACTATGACTTGCAACCTGCGGTAGTTTCTGGCCCCAAAAATGAAATAATATGGAAACTGGAAACACGTTATCCAAATGCTAAGATCATTTATGTAAAAGACAGCAGCACCAATGCAAGCTTCCCTTACAATAATGCTCCACTAATAATAAATCATCCAGGCTTATATGGAGCAACCATTACAGACAACAATAGTAAAATAATTGGCAAATGGACCTGGCAATTATTTGAGTTGAATAAAGCAAGCGGAAAAAAAATCACAATGACTACGCCTCCAAATGCAAGTTATGCAGGCCAGGGAGGTTTTTCATTAATTGATGGTGTTCAGAACAAACTTGGTATGTTGAAGTCAGCTCAATTCATTGGGTTTGTTGCCAAAGACCTCGAAGCTGTGGTTGATCTCGAAAATATCCAACCCATAAATGAAATTATCCTGCATGCATTTGAGCAACAGGGAAGCTGGATTTACCGTCCGGCGGCAGTTAGTTTTTTTATCAGCAACGATGGCGTAAATTATACTGAAGTTAAAAGCGGCTTATCTATTACGGGAGACAAAAATATCCTGTATTCATGTAAGCCAGCAATTTCATCACGTTACATCAAAGTCATTGCAAAAAATTTTGGTAAAATCCCTTCCGGAATGCCTGGTGCAGGCGGCAATTCTTGGTTATTTGCAGACGAAATAGAAGTGAAATAGCATAGAAGAATGTCGGATGCCTTGTGTAGGATGTTTGATGTAGGATGTTTGCAATAAGTCCCTGTTAGATATCAACCACTGACTCAAAAAAATCAGACATCATAAATCCTCCATCCTCCCCTATCCTATTTTTTTATCGGCTTCTCTCATTACCTTGAATAAGGCATTAGTTTCTTTTAAGAATTTATTTCCCTTCTTATAAGACCATGGCGCTATTCCTTGTGAGCGGTTGTACATGCTGATTTCATATAAATCTTTCCAATGATTTAATATTTCAGAATATGCAGCGCCAAGGGAATACCCGGTATCATAAAAATGATTCGGTTCTGCACCACATCCGTTATATTCAAGAATGGTAAAGTTTTTTCCAGCTTTCAATTCTTCAATGCTGTTGCACATAATATCATATCTGCCATAAAAAAAATCATTCACAGATAGACTGATCTTATCAAACACCTCTACAAGCTTTTCATCAATATGCTCCTTCAGGTCTATAAAATGTGCGCCCCGGTTATGATTAGCTGCATGACTAAGCATATATTTTTCTCCTATAGGAATAATAGTTTGCCATTGCTCTTTGTGCTTACTATGCAACTCACCTAAACGTTTGGCAGCTTTTTCATGTCGCAAAACCAATTGTTCAAGTGTACGCTTTCCATCACCGCATACCTGTAAGGGAATTTTATGCAGGAAGCCGGTGACCTTGCCTTTTTGTTGCTGTGGATGGCGGATATAGAAAACACTGACCTCGATGGGGTAATGAACCATTCGCTGTACAATATATTCTACCGGTACCAGCCTATGATAATGTTTCAATTCATCAACAGTATCAATCTTACGGAACAGGATTCCCTGCCCCCCAACTTCTGGCTTTACAATAAGTGGAAAAGGAATACCATGTCTTTTCACTTCAGCCAGTAATTTCTCAAATGGTTCTGATGGAAATACATTAAATGTTGTGGGATAGAGATCAGCAGGCAACAAATCATACATTTCTTTTTTAGGCTCGCCGTCCATTCCGCCAAATGTCAGGCTCGGATTGCTTGGCGTAAAAAACCAAACAGCCCTTGCTCTCGCCATATACCAAATCCATATTGGTGCAAGAGGTGCATACAATAATTTGAAAGGCCACGCTTCCCAATCTGTTATTTTTTTAAATATATTTTTCACCTGCCAGCTTAGTCTGCAAAAATAAACGCAGTAGGTTAAACAGCAATCATAAATTGTTGTTTACTTTGTTGGATATAAATTTTACTATGCAGGTATCTACAATGGCGGAAATGCAGGCGGGCGGTCAAAGTCCTGAAATACTATTCTGGGTTGGATGTGCAGGCAGCTTCGACCAGCGGGCACAAAAGATAACAAAAGCTTTTGCAGCCATCCTTACAAAGCTGAATATAAATTTTGCCATTCTTGGCAAAGAAGAAATGTGCACTGGTGATCCTGCAAGAAGGGCGGGCAATGAATTTATGTTCCAGATGATGGCTTACCAGAACATACAGGTATTGAATGGATATGGTATAAAAAAAATTGTAACTGCCTGTCCGCATTGCTTCAATGTTTTAAAAAATGAATACCCGCAGCTTGGCGGCGAGTACGATGTTATTCATCATGCAACTTTTCTACAGCAGCTTATTGATGAAGGGAAGATCACGATGAAAGAAGGCGGAATTTATAAAGGGAAAAAAATAACGTACCACGATAGCTGTTACCTGGGCCGTGCCAATGATATTTATGAAGCACCCCGTAAAGTACTTGAAGCGCTTGATGCAGAATTGATAGAAATGAAACGTTGCCGCAGCAATGGCTTATGCTGCGGCGCCGGTGGTGCACAAATGTGGAAGGAAGAAGAAAAAGGAACTGTGAGGATAAATATTGAGCGCAGCGATGAAGCGCTTGCCACAGGCGCATCAGTAATTGCAGCAGCTTGCCCCTTTTGTAACACTATGCTTTCAGATGGAGTAAAAAACAGGGAGCAAGAAGATACTGTTGCAGTGATGGATATCGCCGAACTGATAAATGCTTCAATGGCGTAAAAAAATATCGCCCGGGGATTATTTATTTGCAAGCATCAAACCCAATGGCAACAGTAGAGGCGACGCTCCGTTCAACAGCTTTTCTTTGTGCAGCATTTCTTTTTTAACTTTACAAAATGGATTTAAATATTGCAGAACATTTACCTGGAGATTTTAATGAGAATTCCAGGGTATGGATCTACCAAAGCAGTCGTTTATTTTTTATAAGCGAAGCACTTGAAATGGAAGATATGCTGAACGAATTTGTACAAAGCTGGCATAGCCATGGAACACCTGTAAAAGGATTTGCCAATTTATTTTTTGGAAGATTCCTCATTTTCATGGCAGATGAAACAGCAAGTGGTGTTAGCGGCTGCAGCACTGACAGCTCAGTAAGAATAGTTAAGGAAATAGAAAAAAAATATAATACTAACATGTTCGACAGGCAATTGCTGGCTTTCATTGTAAAAGATAAAATAGAACAGATTCCACTTTCACAAATGGCGTATGCATTGGAAAATAATTTCATAACAGAAAACACGTTTTACTTCAACAATACTGTCCTAACAAAAAAGCAATTAGAAACAGAATGGATCATACCATTCAAAGAAAGTTGGCTCAATAAGAAGTTAGGAACAATTAAATAAGGAATCAAGTTTAAACTTTTGCTGGAATTTTTGGTTTCAATCCTACCGGCTTGATGGTTTTTTTAGGAGTTGGCTTTCTAAAGGTATATCCTACAGTTATTTTAAAATTCCTTGTGTTCGTAGTGCTGTAACTCTCCAATATATAATTTGGCCCGTACACAAAATTGTTATTCTTCTGTTGTCCAAATGGATCGATCAAATTCAAACTGACCGTAAGGTTTTTCTTAAAAAACTTTTGTTGCACCCCAATGTTCATGCTTAGAGTATTCCTGGCAATGCCTTGCGGATTTGCAAAACGATTGTATGTAAAATTACCTGTGGCATTCATTAGACTATTTACAGCATATTGAATATTGGCGCTGCTGTGTAATGAACCGCCATTGCGATAGCGGTTTATGGTGCGGTCATGCAGGCTGTACACATTGTAAGTATAAGCAGAACTTAGGTTAGTTTTTATTTTTTTACTTATCGAAAAACCACCCCAGACGCTTCCTTCATATTCTTTGCGGCCGCTAAGATTTTCCCAGGTTATATAAGTTTTCCCGTCGGGCTGCAGGGTGCGGATGATACTGTAAATGCCTTGTAACGCATTATATCCGCCGGAAATATTAATGTTATATTTCTTTGTCCAATAGCCGGCACCTAAATCAAAATTATCTGAAAAGTATGGCTGTAAAAATGGATTCCCAGACCGGGTGTTGTATGGATCTGAATAATCAACGCTGGGGTTTAGATTATTTATTCCTGGTCTTTGAATACTTCTTTTATAACTAAGTGTAAGGTTATATCCCTTTTCCCATTTTTTTGTAATGTTTGCATATGGAAGGCTGCTATAATATTCATTGCGGTAATGATTTCTATTATCTAGAATATCAAAATGCGTGTTTGCATATTCCTGTTGCATACCTACATTTATAAAAAAATTACTGTTGAAAAAATATCTTGCCGATGCACTTGCAGTGATCACCAGCTGATAAAAATTAAATTCATTACTGAGAAGATCATTCTTCACCAAGCTGTTCTCTGGCTTCTTGCGATACAATGTATTCAATTCATTATTTGTATGCACATCATTCAATGTGCTACCCACAAATACAAACCATTTTTTATTTAAGGGTTTTTCATAATTCAATCTTACTGAAAGTGTATTATTATCTATGAAAGTTTGTTGCAGTTGCATACTATCATTACCAGTAAAACTTCCGTCGGGTTCCAGGAATTGCTGGTAGAAATTCCTTTCATTCCTGTTGTTGTTTTTATAATAGCCTGCAAAAAATCTAAGTTGTTCAGCAGTATTTTTCCCTTTATGTGTATATGAAAAATTCACAGCAGGATTCTGGCTTTCAACATCACTTAAAGTACTTCGCCTGCTGTTCCTGTAAATATCCCCGTAAAAATTCTTATGCCTGTATTGTGTATTTCCTTCGCCTTCGTTATCATTAGCATTGTAAGTAAGTACAATGCCTAAAAGATTATGCTTGTTCATTTCATAATCTAAAGCAAACCTGGCATTTGGCCTTAGGTTCTCAGAGTTGCTGTTGCCATCCGTACGTAAATAATTACTGCTATCAGCATATAAATTCTGACGAATGCTATAACTGTTTCCAATATATTTATTACAAGAAATACCGGGTGTAAAATTAAGATTGAACTTATTTTTTTTATACATCAGGCTGCCACTCAATCCTGCCTCACCACGGGTTCCATAGCTTACATTGATGCGTGCATTAAAACCAATTCTTCCTTTCTTAGTAACTATATTGATCACTCCTCCCCTTTCGTTTGCATATTGTGGTGGCGGGGTGGTTAATACTTCTATCTTCTCAATCATACTCCCACTCATACTTTCCAGCAGATCCTGCAACTGTCTTGAATCAAGATCCACCGGTTTATCATCAATTAATATCTTAACGTCTTTCCCTTTCAGTTGCACTTTGCCATCGGCATCCACACTTACAAGTGGTGTTTGTTTTAATAATTCAGTTGCAGAAGAGCCGTTGCTTAGTGCCGACTCCGAAACATTAAAAGTCAGTTTACCATCTTTATTTTCAAACAGAGGTTTTTCAGCATAGATGACCACTGTTTCCATGTCCGTAGTTTTCTTAGTTAGCCTAATTTCATTCAGGTTGAAATCAGAACGGTCTGCACGAAGACGAATGCTATCAATCCTGTAAACCGGATAACCACTATAGGCAATGCTGATACGATAAAATCCGAATGGTAATGATTCAAAAAGAAAATATCCATTTTTATCGGTGATGATGGATCGCCTGGTAGCAGTATCGCCCATATTAACAAGTGAAACTGTAGCAGCATTAAGGGGTTGTTCTTTTTCAGATTCTAACACGTTTCCTGAAATAACGCCAACAGGTTTTTGTTCCTGTGCATATAAAACAACATGCATCAACAATAAAATAAGAGAAATAAAAAATTTCAACGAGGTATCTGTTTAAACAGTAAAGATAAATGGATAAA
>JBDSEE010000052.1:0-2547 GCA_039920245.1 Ferruginibacter sp. | reverse complement strand
GGGGTGTATTAACAGGCAACTGGAATGGCTTTGATATTTCCGGTATCGTGGGCAGTACCGTGGATCATGGCGGCTACGGTTTTTTAATGAATACGTATGATGCGGCCTGGCCACTGGTGCCGATGGTAAGATACGACCAGCGTTATGCTAAAGCCATCGGAAAATGGATGCTCAATGCGGCCAATGCTGCCAGGTTATTTTACCCGCAGTATATGCCGGACGAGCATGAGACCATTCCCGAACTTGCGGAAGTAACCAAAGGCGTGATTGGATATGAAGGCATCATCAAACAATCTTCATACAAACAATATGAACATTTAAAAGGCCCGGTGGCGCAGGGTGATGGCCCTTTGTGGGTGCCGGGTAAAAATCCCCCTGAGTCGCAATTCAGTGTTTATGGCAGTGGACATGTAGGCATCTTTGGGAGCATTATCCGTTCTACAAATGTGGAAGGCATACTGCAATTAAATTTGCTGGCGACCGATTTTTTCCATGATAAGGCTTATCCCTCTTTTTTATATTACAATCCTTATACAACTGAAAAGACAGTGGAGTTCAAAATAGAAGGAAGGGAAAAAATTGATCTTTATAATACTGTTACGGCCAGCTTTATTGCCCGGAATGTTTCTTCCGGTACTTCTATCAGCCTGGAGCCTTTTACTGCTGCAGTTATTGTCTGCGTTCCACAGGACGGTAAAATTTCTTATGAAGGGAAAAAGATGTTGGTAAATAGTGTTGTGGTGGATTATATGTTTCAACAGAAGAAATAATGAAAGCTGAACACAATGTATAAACAAGGCATATCCTTTTTATTCCTTTGCCTGTTTGCTTGTACAGCAGTTAAATCTTCATGGGGCCAAACCGGAAACAATACCAGGAAGGGCCCCTGGTGGAAGACTGCTGTTTTTTATGAGATATATATGCCAAGTTATGCAGATAGCAATGGCGATGGTTATGGAGATTTTAAAGGCATGACAGCAAAGCTGGATTACCTCCAAAGCCTTGGTATAAAAGGGATCTGGCTCACACCGTTCCTGTTATCTCCCAAAGTTGATAATGGATATGACGTAGCTGATTACTACCAGGTGGACCCGGTATACGGTAACACAGCGGACTTCAAAACATATCTAGCAGAGGCGCACAAACGGGGAATAAAAGTCATCATGGATATGGTGCTCAACCATACTTCCACAGACAGTAAATGGTTCCGGGAGTCCCGGAAATCAGTCAACAATCCTTATCGAAATTATTATATCTGGAAAGACAAACCCAACAACTGGGAATCTTTTTTTGGAGGCAGCGCCTGGCAGTTAGATACGCTTACAAATCAATATTACTATCATAAGTTCGATACCCGAATGGCGGATCTCAATTGGCAAAATCCAAAAGTTGTAAAAGAAGTAAATGCGGTGTTACGGTATTGGCTCAATTTAGGGGTGGACGGATTTCGGTATGATGTCATTAATTTTTTGACGACAGATGGTATTACTTCAAACAATCCTGTGAAGGAAGGACAACAGCAACATGTGAATGATATTGATCAACCGGGTGTGCAGGCAGCTATCAAAGGGATAAGATCAATAGTGAATGAATATTCAAACCGTTTTATTGTAGGTGAAATAGGCAGCGGTAAAATGGAAGTATTGAAAAAATATCAATCTCCTGAATTATTAGACGTCGTTTTTAATTTCAACTTTGGAAGCATCGCAACATTTGACAGCAAAAGGATATTTGATGAATTACAAAGCATGGAAAAAAATATGACCGGCTTTCCAACTTTGTTTTTTGGCAGTCATGATATGCCCCGGCTAATGGACAGGCTTGCTAATGCTGATCCTGCAAGAGCTACGGCTTTAGCAGCACTGTTACTCACGGCAAAGGGGGTTCCTTTTATTTACTATGGCGAAGAGATCGGGATGCGAAATGTTACTGCAAACTGTATTGATGAAATAGCAGACATACAGGGTAAAACCCATTACAAACTGGCCTTTGATACAACCCAGGATGCTGCTTTTGCGCTTGTTGAAGCTAACAAACATAACAGGGATAAATCACGTAGCCCCATGCAGTGGAACGCTACTGCTTTTGCAGGATTTTCTACATCAAAAAGCTGGTTGAAAATAAACAGTGATAAGCAACAAGTAAATGTGGCTGTATTAGCAACATCAGAGAATTCTATTTTGAAAACTTACAAGAAGCTGATTGCAATACGGAATAATGAAAAGGTTTTACAGTATGGTGATTATGAACGAATGGAATACCGGGATGATCAAATTTTGTATACCCGAACATAATCAGGTGAAAAAATAACCACGATTATTAATTTCGGCTCCGAAAAAAAAGCGACACTTCCGCATGGAGCAACAATATTAGCAGGCGTCACTAATTTGCTACCAAATAGTTTTATTATTTACAAGCATTAGGTTTTGTTGAGCTATGTCAACTGGGGGTATTGCGTTGTATATGATATCGTATTTGTCAAATTCATATCACCACTGCTGAAAAAAAATTCAACCTGTGCGGCCCGCTATCCGCAGCTTTTGATCT
>JBDSEE010000051.1:0-28545 GCA_039920245.1 Ferruginibacter sp. | reverse complement strand
CATTCATTCGCCAACCCAGGCCATAGTTCTTAATACCAGGCTTTTCATTACTATAGGGTGTATAAGCCTGTTGAAGTGTTGCTGGTTTTAGCATATTGGTTTTACTTAATGCTCTATCCCAGTTCAGGAGATCTCTCACCGTACTGTAAACATTTTTATCTCCATAAACATTATCCAAAAAGCCTTTGCCAATTTCCACACCTCTCCAATCATAGCTGGGCGTCACACGATTGCTATCCGCTGTAGTGTAAATAAAACTATTGTGCATTTGCAAGGGTTGAAAAAAACTGCTATCCATAAAATGCGGGAAAGCCTGGCCGGATATTTTCTCCACGAGCAAAGCCAGCAAAGCATAATTCGTATTGCAATACTGGAATCTTGTATTTGGTACACCAATATTCTTTATATCGGCTTTCCTGCCGATCAGTGTATCCAGTACATCCTGGTTTGTAAGAAACTTCGATTTATCCCAGCCCAATTCTTCCATGAAATATAAGTAGTTAGGCAAGCCGCTTCTATGATTCAATAAACTTCGAACAGTTACGCCAGGATAATTAAAGGAGGGAAAATAAAAACTGAATAATGAGTCAATACTTAATTTGCCTTGTTCCCATAGTTTTAGAACTGCCATAGCAGTAAATGTTTTTGATACGGAAGCAATATGAAAAGAGGTAGCAGCAGTAATAGTATCCCTACCTCTCAGGTGTGCAGTTCCTTTATAAGATTCAAAAACAATATTTCCATTTTTGGCAACTAAAATACCCCCGTTAAAACCACTGTTTTTTAAAACGGAATCGAACCAATGAAGGCTTGCCTTGTTTATAAGGTTATACTCAGTTGCATTTATTAGGCCGGGCTTTGGTAAAACGACAACCGTACTATCAGTCAAAGAAACTTCCTTAGCCTTTGTAGTAGCATGACAGGCACTCAGGAACAACATACAAACAATAGCAGAGGATAGAATTAATGAATTAATAAATGCCTGTTGGCAAAGAATGGATCGTGAGGCAACTATGTTGCGCAAGAGACGCAAGGATGGTATCATATGAATATTAAAAACTTTTTAAAGAATATATTTGCGCAAAATACTTGTATTTATTATGCCTGACAAAAAAAGTACCAGCTACCCCAAGGAAAAAATAAATATACTTTTTCTTGAAAACATTAGTGATGTGGCTGTTAAGCAATTTGCAGATGCAGGTTATACTAATGTTAAAAAAATAAATGCTTCGATTGCTGAACCTGCTTTACTTAAGGAAATAAAAAATGTACATATCCTTGGTATAAGAAGCAAAACGAATATCAGTGCAGAAATATTATCTTCAGCGCCAAAGCTGCAGGCAATCGGGTGCTTTTGTATTGGTGTGAACCAGGTGGATCTTGCTGCTGCTACCCAGGCAGGCGTGGCAGTTTTTAATGCTCCGTATAGCAATACAAGAAGTGTAGCAGAACTTGTAATTGCTGCTTCTATTATGCTGATGCGGAAGATCCCTGAAAAGAACAAAGCAGCGCATGATGGCGGATGGCTCAAAGATGCAAGCGGTAGTCATGAGGTACGTGGGAAAACGATTGGTATTATCGGCTATGGAAATATAGGAAGCCAGGTAAGTGTATTGTCTGAAGCGCTGGGAATGAAAGTGATCTTTTATGATGCGGAAACAAAACTGCCATTGGGAAATGCATCCGACAGCAAATCTCTTAAGGAATTGCTGCAGCAATCAGACATCGTTACACTCCATGTGCCCGAACTTGAAAACACAAAAAACATTATCAATAAAACTACCCTTGGCTATTTTAAAAAAGGTGCTGTATTGATAAATTATGCAAGAGGTGGTGTGGTTGATTTGAATGCGTTAAAAAGATCTTTGGTAACCGGTCACCTGGGTGGAGCCGCTGTTGATGTATTTCCGGAAGAACCTGAAAAAAATGGCGATGTCTTTTCTTCACCACTGCAGGGCTTATCAAATGTTTTGCTTACTCCTCATATTGGCGGAAGCACTCAGGAAGCACAAGCTAATATCGGGTTAGATGTTAGTAGCAAACTTTTTAATTACCTGGAGAAAGGAATAAGCAATGGATCACATACAGTGCCATCGCTTGCATTGCCTGCACAGGAAGGTGCACATCGCATTTTGCATATACATAAAAATGTGCCGGGTGTATTGTCAGAAATAAATACAACTCTTTCAAAAAATAAGATCAATATACTGGGCCAATATTTGAAAACAAATGACACAATCGGTTACGTGGTGCTAGATGTAGATAAAGGATTGAGTAATGCAGCTATTGACCTGCTAAGAAAAGTAAAGGCAACTATAAAGGTGAGGATGCTTTATTGAGGTGAATTGTGAATAGATAATTGAGAATGAGTTAATGAATAATGAGATCAATCGATATTATTTTGAGAGTAAAGATGTTTTATTGCTGTTGCTGAAAAACAATTCGTGTCATTCGCATAATACGTGTAATAAAAAATTCGTGTAATAAATTATGAAGCTAATCATCATCGGCGCTGGATTTGGCGGGCTGCGACTTGCCAGGAAATTAAATAACAAACCCGGCATTGATATCACACTGATAGATAAATACAACTACCACCAGTTTCAACCTTTGTTTTACCAGGTAGCTACATCGGGGCTTGATGCCAGTAATATTTCTTTTCCGCTTCGCAAAGTTTTTCAGCATAGCAGGAACGTGAGGGTTCGCATGGCGAATGTTTTATCATTAGATACTGTGGGAAAGAAATTGATAACGGATATTGGTGATTTTGATTACGACAAATTAGTCATAGCAACCGGTGCAGATACCAATTTTTTTGGAAATGAAAATATGATGGCAAATGCATTTCCCATGAAAAGCACTGTGGAGGCATTGCAGATAAGACATCGGTTGTTGCACAACCTGGAAGATGCCGTAATGCTGAAAGATCCTGAAGCTATGCAACGGATATTAAATATTGTAATTGTAGGCGGTGGACCTACAGGAGTTGAACTAAGCGGGGCCATTGCTGATATGCGCAGGTTTGTATTGCCCAAAGATTATCCTGAGATAGATTTTACAAAAATGAATATCTACCTACTGGAAGGATCGCATAAAACATTAGGAGCAATGAGTGAAAAAAGCAGTGAGGACTCCCGAAAATATCTTGACAGGCTTGGCGTTCAGGTTAGGACTGATACTATAATTAAAGACTACGACGGCAGGGTAGCCACCATGCAGAACGGATCGCAGATCAATACAGCTATGGTATTATGGGCAGCTGGTATAAAAGGAAATATTCCAGCAGGAATTGATGCAACATTCATTGCAAAAGGAAACCGGATAAAAGTGGACAGGCATTGCAAAGTTTTGAATGACGAAAATATTTATGCAATAGGTGATGTTGCTTACATGGAAGAACCTATATGGCCACACGGTCATCCGCAGGTGGCACCGGTTGCTATTCAAATGGCAGATATGCTGGCAAAAAATTTACAAAGGGTGCAATTGGGACAAGCTAATATTTATGAATTTGTTTATAATGATAAAGGTGCTATGGCAACTGTGGGACGCAATCTTGCTGTAGTGGATGTACCCAAACCCAAACTTCACTTCCGGGGATTTTTTGCATGGCTTATCTGGATGGGATTGCACCTGATGCTGATACTGGGTGTCAAGAATAAGTTTTTTGTTTTTAGTAACTGGTTGTATAATTATTTTACTTACGATCAAAACTTGCGGCTAATATTCAAAGCATTCTACAGGGAAAAAGATTCAGTGGATTAGCAACAATAATATCATGGTTAGTTAAGCAACCGCATTATTTTTTTAAGACATCATAAAGGCTTAAAACTTTTACATCTTTTACAGAAATGTTATTTGTAAAATCTATTATTATTTGATTTCCCATTTTCAGATCGAAATAATTTTCAGAAGGTAAGTTGTCTACAGGGAAACCATACAGGTAAATGTATTTTGCATCTTCCGTTGATTGTATTATCAACTGCCTTGAATTGATTTGTTTTACTTTCAGTGTGGGATTTTTCAGCTCCATTTTTTTGGGATATATGTTCTCGATTTTACTCAGCGTATTTTCTTTGTATGCTTCCCTCATCGCATACCATGCCGCTTTAGGCTGCCGGTTAAAATCAGTGATACTCCAACTTGTAACCGGCCAGCAATCATTCAATTGCCAAAGCAATGTGCCCATACACCAGGGTTGTTTGCTGCGATGAAGAGCGATGCTGTTTTTTAAAATATAATACTGAAGGCATTGCGTGAGGTACACATAATTTTCTACAGATAATTTTTTTATGCGATTGCTGTCTATGAAATAATACTGGAGGTAATAATTCAATTTGTCAAATCCAACTGTTGCTTTTTGGTGCGATTGCAAAACATCAGAAAATAAAAAGCGATCTGCAGGTGCGGTGAAACTATTTACCATCTCCATTCCCGGCATTGATTGCATTCCATATTCACTTACAAAGCGACCCGTTTTATTTTTAAAATTCTCCCATGGTTCTTTGCCCCACCAAAGTCCCCAGTAATGACTATCACCTGCTGTATAGCTTTTTGCATTTCCCCATCCGTAAGTGGGAGAGCTGCTTACATACGGTCTCGTGCCATCAAATTCATTCACCCATTTGCGCAAGCTGTCTTCAAAAAGCATTTTATAATCACTCCAGATTTTAGCTGAATCTGCGCCATGTAAACTGTATTGTTTCTGCCATCCCCAGTTATGCCATGCCTCATCTATTTCATTGTTACCGCACCAAAGCACAATACTTTTATGATGTCGCAGTCTTAAGAGTTGATATTTTATTTCGGCCTTTACATTTTTCATAAAGGCATCATCGCCGGGATACATTCCGCCGGCAAACATAAAATCCTGCCAAACATATATCCCCAGTGAATCACAAAGATCATAAAATTCATCCGCCTCGTAAATGCCACCGCCCCAAACACGAAGCATATTCATGTTTGCATTTTTTGCCATCATAAGTAATTTCCTGTAATCTTCTTTTTTCAATGTTGGTAAAAAAATAGCTGCAGGAATAAAATTGGCACCCTTCATAAAAACCGGTTTGCTATTCACTGTAAAATAAAATGATGTTCCTATGCTATCTTTTTCCTGCACAAGCTTGATTATGTCTTTCCGTGTGTTGAAGATCTTATCTTTTTGTTTTTGAATAAATGAAACATGGCTTTCGTGGGAATATGTATCTATCCATATTTTTTTCCAGATGCCGCAGCCAATGAAAGTTGGTGCCCAATCCCATCCAAACTGGAATGCTGCTTTTCTTGCATATACCCTGTTGTTGTCTGGTAATTTAATTTCATTTATCGCAGCTATGCTATCAACCATTTTTTTTGCTGGATAAAACCGCAAAAGGAGGTTATTGTTTTGTGATAGCAATGCATTTACATCAACCACAAACCTGCGAAACATATTATCAGCAGCCAATATTTTTTTGTTGTTCAGAAAAACCTCTGCGTAGGTATCGAGGCCTTCAAAAACAATATCTTTTTTTTGCCTGGATAATAATTGTTTGTCAAGATTGAAAATGCATTTGTATTCCCAAATGGTTGTATCGATCCACTGAAGTATTTTTTCGTTATCCCTGTAAAATGGTGATGGAATTAATTTGTTTGCAAGCAGGTCTGTATGAATAGTGCCAGGTACTGTTGACGGATACCATTGTATTGTTCCTGCTTTTCTGAATTGCCAGTTAACGATAAGTTCTTTTTGAAAAGATTGGCTAAAAACCGAACAGGGTATTAAAAATAAAAAAAGGAAGAAACGAAACATAGTTTTAAGATAAGAGGTTCAGCTGAGCCAACATAGCTTTTATTTCCGCTCCATCAACATAGACAGTTTCGGGCTGTTCTTTCATGTTAGGATTGAAATATTCCATCAAAGATTTTTGTAAGACCCTTGCCGAACTATGAAATTCAACTGCGCCTGTTTGTGTTGCGATTGCCGAAATATTAGCCGAGCGCAAACCACTTCCTGGCATAATTATAATTCTTTCATCTGCCTGTTTTATCATTGCAGCAATTTGGCCAGCACCCTCATCAACTGTAGGAAAGCCGCCCGAAGTAAGTACTCTTTCAAAACCTATTTCTATGATCTGTTCAAGCGCTTCTTTTAAATCAACTGTTCTGTCAATCGCCCGGTGAAAGGTCAATCCCATTGGATAAGCAAGTTCTACAAGTCTCACACATCGCTCCATATCAACATTACCATCTTTGGTTTGTATGCCTGTTACAACGCCATCCATGCCTACATCACGACATAACTTTATATCCACTTTCATGATGTCAAACTCAGCTTCGCTATACCAAAAATCGCCACCTCTTGGCCGAATGATAGGGTAAATGGGTAGGCTGGTTGTTTCTCTTGCTTTTTTTATCATGCCATAGGAAGGCGTCGTGCCACCTTCTGCAGGATTATCACACAGTTCAATGCGGTGAGCACCGGCTGCTTCAATAACAGCAATACTTTCAATATTAAATGCAATAATTTCTAAACAAGTCTTCATGCAGATTTATAAAATATACTTTGAAGGAATCACATGATTTTCAGAAGATGTTTTGATTGAATAGACAAATCCTTTTTGAATAGAGTAGGCACCTGTTTCTCCTTTTTTATTTATGGCAAGAAAACCAACCTGGATGTCTTTTGCTTTTTGTCTGTTTCGATTTACAATTCTTTCCACTGCTTTTTTGCATGCCTTTTCCGGGCTATAACCCTGGCGCATGAATTCTACTACCAGGTGCGTTCCACAGATACGAATCACTTCTTCGCCTACACCGCTGCTTGTTGCGGCACCTACTTCGTTATCAACAAATAATCCTGCACCAATTATAGGAGAATCTCCCACACGGCCATGAACTTTAAATGCCATGCCACTGGTGGTTACAGCGCCGGCAAAATTATTTTTTACATCCAGTGCTATCAGCCCCATGGTATCATGATTGGGTTTACCATCATCAAAAAAATGCGGGGCGAAAGGGCCATGCATTTTTTTTGTTTCAATATTTATTTCGGGTTTGTATTCAGATTTTTTCAACCATTCAGCGTATGCTTTTTTGGCATCTTCAGAAAGCACAGGCAATTCTTTCGGGAAACCATTTTCCAATGCAAATTGCTGCGCACCATTTCCTACAAGCAACACATGCGGTGTATTTTCCATTACTTTCCTGGCAACAGAAATGGGATGTTTTATCTGCTCTAAACCTGCAACTGCTCCACAATTAGATGCATGGTCCATGATGCACGCATCAAGCGTTACAATACCGTCTCGGTCAGGATATCCTCCAAGTCCCACACAGCAATCAATTTTATTTTCAATATGCATTGCACCAACTTCTACGGCATCTAATGCATTGCCACCCTTTTCTAATACTTGCCAGGCCGCTGCGTTCACGGGCATACCACTGTCCCAGGTGGAAATTACAATGGGCGTTTTTGCTGCAGCATGAAAACCGCTTATTCCTACAGATGATAGGCCGAGACCGGAGAGTTGTAAAAATTTTTTCCTGTTCATGAATCTGAAATATGCATGCTGAGTTTCCTGATCATATCTGTAGATATATTGTCAGCATATAAACCAAAAGCGCTTGTCACAACACCTTTTATATTGTGATCTTTTGATTCTACTGCATATACCACATCTTCATCTGAAGGATTTGTTTCACCTTCAAAACGATACATTTCCGTTATTTCAAAATCATTCGGATTAAGGCATATATCATTATCATTGCAGGTAAGTTTGTCAAAAGCAAGGTTGAAGTCAAGTGTATATCCACGTTTCTTCAAGTCATTGATAGCTGCTACTACCGTATCATAATTATACATCAGCTAAAATTTATTTCTATAAAGATAGAAACAATGTGTTTAGTTTTTTGACATCTCGGGGTCAGAAGCATTCACATACATATAAATAATTACCGCTACAGAAATTACAGCTGTGATAATGAACGTTGACTTTGCACCAATGTAAAACCATAACAAGCCGCAAATGCTACTTGCCAACAAAGCACAGATACTTTGAAACCCACTGTACGTGCCGATGGCGGTCGCTGTGTCCTTTACGCTTACAAGATTACTTATCCATGCTTTTGAGATGCCTTCGGTAGCAGCAGCATAAAGGCCATACATGGCAAACAACAATAGGAACACGTAAATATTTGTATTAAATGCAAAACCTAAGTACACAAGCGCAAAGATGAATAGCCCCCCGATAAATGTCTTCTTAAGCCCGATCTTATCGGCCAGTATGCCAAGTGGATATGCCAGTAAAGCGTAACTAAGATTGTAAAAAATATAAATGCCAATTACAGCCGTATCGTTCATGCCCGATTCTTTCATTTTTAATAATAGAAAAACATCCGAGCTATTGAACAATGCAAATAGCAACAAACCATTCAATAATTTTTTATACGTCACCGGGCTTTTTTCCCAGTAAGAAGCAAAGGCAAAAAAACTGGGTTTAATGTTTGATGATGCATGAACTATCTTCTTCTTTTCTTTTATCAATAAAGTACAAATAATAGCAAGAATACCCGGTGCAAAAGCAATTATGAACAAGGTTTTATATTGGCCGGGGTAAAAGTACAGGTAAGCCAATGCTATGGCCGGGCCAAAAACGGCACCCATTGTATCCAAGCTGCGATGAAATCCAAATACTCTTCCTTTATTTTCCTTGCTGCACTCATCACTTAGCATTGCATCACGGGCTCCTGTTCGTATTCCTTTGCCAAGCCGGTCAATTGTTCTGGATAAAAATATCCACCAGGGATAAATAAATATTGCAAGCATCGGTTTGCTTATAGCACTGAAACTATACCCAAGTTGTACAAAGGGGAGCCGCGTTCCTCTAGCATCACTAAGTTTTCCAAAGTAACTTTTGCTAAGTCCGGCAACAGCCTCAGCAACGCCTTCCAGTACACCAATAAAAATTGCCGAATATCCAATCGTCCTTAAGAACAATGGCATTATAGGGTAAAGCATCTCACTGGCCATGTCAGTGAACAGGCTAACAAGCGATAAAACCCAAATCGTTTTTGTAATGATTTTCATTAGAATGAAAATAGATATTTTGATGCTAATAACCTTATTGGCTAATTCTTTTTATACCCTTGGTTCTTTTTGAATCATCATTTATATGGCATAGTGTCGTTAAGAAGGGCTGTTGCTGTACATTTGTAACAAGTTTTATAGATATGATCAATAAGAAAAAAGAGCAAGCAAAGAAAAAGGCATCGGGAGCAACAACTTATAAAGGTGTGCTGGATATTAGCCGCAGCGGGATGGGATTTGTTATTGTGGAAGGAGAAGAAAAAGATGTGCTAGTAAGGCCAAATGATTTTGGTAAGGCATTTCATGGAGATACGGTAAGGGTAGAAGTGGCCAGGGACAGCGGTGGAAAAGGTAAAAGAGCGGAAGGTAAAGTAATTGATGTTGTGGAAAGAAAACAGCAACAGTTTGTTGGCAATATCCAGGTGAATAAAATGAATGCTTTTTTTGTATCAGCGTCTGAAAAGCCAATCCCCGATTTTTACGTGCCCATGGAAAAACTGAATGGAGCAAAAGACGGTGACAGGGTAATAGCACGCTTTGTGCAATGGGGTAAATCTGACAGGAAGCCACAGGGTGAAATTCTGCAGGTGCTTACAGCCAGGAATGAAGCCGATATGGCGATGAAAGAAATTTTGTTAGACGCACAATTCCCTTTGAAGTTTGATGATGAGGTATTGGCGGCTTCCAACAAGCTTAGCGATCATTTAAGCCGGGAAGAAACCAAGAAAAGAAAAGATTACCGTGACATACTCACGTTTACCATTGACCCCGTGGATGCAAAAGATTTTGATGATGCTGTATCCATAAGAAATCTTGATAATGGTAATTACGAGATCGGTGTTCACATTGCCGACGTTAGTCATTACGTTACACCAGATAGCCTCCTGGACAAAGCTGCTTATGAAAGGGCAACCAGTGTGTATCTCCCGGATAGGGTAAACCCCATGTTGCCAGAAAGAATTTCAAATGAATTGTGTTCCCTCAGGCCTAATGAAGATAAATATTGCTTTTCGGTAATTTACCAGATAACAAACAGGGCAGAGGTAAAACATAAATGGATCGGCCGCACCATCATTCATAGCAACCACAGGTTTACTTATGAAGAAGTGCAGCAAACTATCGAGACGCATGAAGGGTTACATTTTAAGGCTATCCTATTGCTAAATGACCTTGCACAGAAATTCCGTAAAGAAAGATTTAAGAATGGCGCCATCAATTTCTCATCACAGGAAGTAAGATTTAAGTTGGATGAAGAAGGAAATCCTTTGGGGATTGTAGTGAAAGAAAGTAAAGAAGCACATAAACTAATTGAAGAATTTATGTTACTGGCAAACCGCACCATTGCAGAATATATTTCCAAGATTAAGATCAACAAGGAGCCGATACCTTTTCCTTACCGCATTCATGATACACCCAGCGAAGAGAAACTGTTACCATTTGTAGCATTTGCAAAAAAGTTTGGTTATAGTTTCGATATGAAAGATGAGATGGAAGTTGCCAAATCATTTAATAAACTTTTGGCAGATGTGCAGGGTAAGCCGGAGCAGCATGTACTGGAGCAACTCGGCATTCGCACAATGGCCAAGGCCGCTTATACACCCGAGAATATAGGCCATTATGGTTTGGGATTTGAACACTACTGTCATTTTACTTCACCTATCAGGCGTTATCCTGATGTGATGGTCCACAGGATTTTACAGGATTGCCTTGATCATAATGTGAAGATTGACCAAAAGATGGATGTGAAATGTAAACATTGCAGCGCAAGAGAAAGAGCTGCTATGGAAGCTGAAAGAGCAGGCAATAAATACAAGCAGGTTCAATACATGCAACAGTTTATCGGCGATGAATTCGATAGCATAATAAGTGGAGTTTCTGCATTTGGTTTTTGGGTTGAAACTGTAGAGCATAAATGTGAAGGTTTGGTGAGTATTCGTGACCTGAGTGAATTTGATGATTTCAAATTGGATGAAACAGATTATGCTCTGGTAGGCATGCGTACAAAGAAAAAATTTAGGATGGGTGATAAAATAAAGATCAAAGTTGTGTCGGCCAATCTTGAAAAAAGGCAGCTTGATTACCAATGGGTACAGGATGAGGGAACATCAAAACTGGACCAGAAAAAATCAAAGCAATCAGCGCCCAAAAAACAATCCAGGAAAAAATAATTACTGCCGGTAATTTCTAATCAACATTTTCATGCAGCATTTTTCTACGCTTAATAAAATATTTGAAGAACAATTTATTAAAACAACTTTCCCGGCACATCCTAAAAATCTTTACGATGCATGTAATTATTTCCTAAAACTCGGCGGTAAAAGAATTCGCCCTGTTTGTGTGCTCATGAGCAATGAGCTATTTGATAATATAGACCCGGATGCATTTGAAGTGGCCAATGCCGTAGAGCTTTTTCACAATTTCACATTGATACATGACGACATAATGGATAAGGCCCCATTGCGCCGTGGAAGGGAAACAGTTCATATAAAATATAATGAAGCCACTGCATTGCTTGCCGGCGATGTAATGATCGTAAAGGCTTATGATTGCATAAACAAAATAAAAACAGCTCGGCTAAAAAAGATCCTTGCACTTTTTAATAAAACCGCCCGGGAAGTATGCGAAGGCCAGCAACTGGATATGGATTTTGAAAAAATGGAGGAGGTGAATTTTGACAACTACCTGCACATGATAACGCTGAAAACTTCTGTATTACTTGCGGCAAGCCTGCAGATGGGTGCAGTTCTGGGTGGTGCAGGGTTGGGTAACCAGCAACATATTTTTGAATTCGGTAAAAAGCTTGGTATCGCTTTCCAGGTGCAGGATGATTATTTAGATGCTCTTGGTGACCCGGAAAAGTTTGGGAAAAAACTTGGGGGCGATATTCTTGCAAATAAAAAAACGTTCCTGTTAATACATGCAATGGAAGCATTATCGCCAGCCGGACAAATAGAACTCAAAAAGCTATTGAAGCATAATGATGCATCAAAAGTGGAAAAAGTAATTGCATTGTATCATGAATGTAAAGCGGGAGAATGGGCCACTGCATTAAAGGAAAAATATTTCAATGAAGCCTTAGAACACCTGGAAGATATTGCTGTAACATCTTCACGAAAAAAGGATCTGGAAGCACTTGCATTATTTCTCATGCAAAGAGAAAGTTAGGCCGTTTTACCGCTTACAGTTGATAATTACAATTTATTCACTATTTTTCTTTTTTATAAACCAAACTAACATGAGTAAGTCCTTATTCAGAAGAAAAAATATATCGACGATTTTAGCGGAAGGCTCAGATGATATTCATGGTGCTGGCGATAAGCTGCACCGGGTCCTTACTGTACGGGACCTTACTTTCTTTGGTATTGCTGCTATCCTTGGTGCAGGAAGTTTCAGCAGCCTGGGTTATGCCGTATTTAATGGTGGACCCGGTGTAGTGATATTATTTGTGATCACAGCGATCGCATGTGGTTTTACAGCTTTGTGCTATTCAGAATTTGCAAGCAGAATACCCGTTGCAGGTAGTGCCTATACTTATGCATATGCCAGCTTTGGAGAATTACTTGCCTGGATCATTGGCTGGGCGCTTATCATGGAATATTCAATTGGAAATATCTATGTTGCTTTTAGCTGGAGTGATTACTTCACTTCTTTTGTAGACAAACTTGGGCAATCATTACATATCAACCTTCACATACCGGAATATTACAGCACCAGTTACATGGAAGCCAAGCATGCCATTGAAGGCGGTACTCCTACAGCCGACGAGCTAAGTGCCTGGAACAATGCACCAGTGATCGGTGGTCTCAGAATGATATTGGACATACCGGCATTGGTGATAAACGTACTTATAACTTACCTTGTTTACAGGGGTGTAAAAGAGAGCAGGAACTTCAGCAATGTCATGGTTATCTTAAAATTAGCAGTGGTTTCATTGATTATTCTTGTGGGCGGTTATCTTGTTTTTTCAAATGGATTGACCAGCAATTGGTTGCCGGTTAATGATAGCGGAGTGAAAAATTTTATGCCGAATGGCTTTAAGGGTGTGATGCTTGCCGTTAGCAGCGTATTCTTCGCCTATATTGGTTTTGATGCTGTGAGTGTGCTTGCTGAAGAAAGTAAAAATCCACAACGAGATTTACCAAAGGGTATGATGCTTTCATTGGTAATCTGTACAGTGATTTATATTTTGCTCACCCTCGTTCTAACCGGCGCTGTGAATTATAAAAAATTTGATGGCGTAGGAGATCCACTGTCATTTATTTTTGAACCACAAAATTTGAACCTTGGCTGGATGCAATTTCTTGTTTCTATCATTGCAGTTGTTGCTATGACAAGTGTATTACTGGTGTTTCAGATGGGCCAGCCCCGCATGTGGATGAGCATGAGTCGTGATGGATTGATGCCGCCAATATTTCAACGTATTCATCCAAAATTTAAAACGCCTTCGTTTGCAACAATCATTACTGGTCTAGTAGTGGGGGTTCCAATTCTTTTCACTGATAAAACTTTCGTGCTGGATTTTACAAGCATTGCTACATTGTTTGCATTTGTGCTGGTATGTGGTGGCGTATTACTTATTCCCCGAAAAGAAAAAATTGGTGGGCGGTTTCACCTTCCATACATAAACGGGCAATTTATTTTTCCTGTGATCGTGCTGGCATCTATGGTTATTGCTTATAGTTTATCAAACAAGTATTTCAGTGATATGTTCAATTTTGATTTTAGTAGTAATAATGATTTTGTAAATAAAAAGATCACTTACATGGATGCTGCGATACCAAAAGTTTCGCTTATCATTTTCTGGCTTAGTGCCATTGTATTGGGATTGGTAACTTTTGTGAAAAAGTTTTCCCTGATACCGTTAATGGGTGTAATTACCTGTATGTACCTGCTCACCGGTATGTCTAAAAGCAACTGGGCCTGGTTCATCGGCTGGCTGATACTTGGTGTAATCTTTTATTTTTTATACGGTTACCGTAAAAGCAAGTTAGCATTGCAAAGCCAGGCTTAAAACTGGAAATAAATAAAGAAGTCATTGGTTTTCTGGCTTAAGTAAAATGTTGGTTAAACAGCTTTAACCAGCTACCTGGATTCATAAAAACTTGTGAATGTGTTTTAACCTGGCATTCTCGTTTTCATTCGAGCATCATAAATTATCTTTGCAGGTATGAAATACGAGATAGGGGATAAGATAATTGTATTGCACAGTGACGAAGAAGGAACAGTGGTGGAATTCATAAACGATAAGATGGTAATGATAGAAGTTAGGGGTGTAAAATTTCCCGCATATATGGACCAGATCGATTTCCCATATTTTAAAATGTTTAGCCAGAAAAAACCGGCGGTGAAAAAAAAGATCTTTATTGATGAGATAAGGAAAGAAAAAATAACCACAAAGAAACAAGGGAAGGGTGCTGTTTTTATTTCTTTTGTTCCCGTATTTGATCAGGATGTATTTGGTGATGAAGTAGTAGAGAAAATAAAGATTTACCTGGTTAATGAAAATGAGGAAGCTTACCAGTTTCACTACCAGCTTTTTCTAGGGGCGAATAATGATTTTGATCTGAAGAATAGTATAAATGGACTTACAGATTTTTACCTGCACGATATCAGCTTTGAAAATATGAGTGATAATCCCCGGTTTTCATTTGAATTCAGTCTTCAGCAACCGGACAAAAAGAAAGCGCTTTATTTTGAAGCCGGCCTTAAGTTAAAAGCAAAACAATTGTTCAAAAGAATTGAAGAACTGCAACTTAAAAATGAGGCTTCATTTTCTTATGAATTATTCAGCATCTATCCTGCTAAAGTGGAAGAAGAAAGAATTGATCTGTCCAGGCTGAACCATTCTGGTTATAGGGTTTATGAAGCTGGTAAGGCTCGTGAACACATGCCTGCTGCGCAATCTGTTGTGGACCTGCATATAGAAAAGCTAACTGACAACTGGAAAGATTTGAAATCTTTTGAAATGCTTACTATGCAACTTAATAGTTTTGAAAAATTTTATGAATTATCTGTTGCTCATTACCAGCCCAGTTTAACCGTGATACATGGAGTAGGAGAAGGAAGATTGAAAGATGAGTTGCATGAGCGGCTTAAATTAAAAGATGAAGTGAGTTCATTTATAAACCAGTTTCATCCACTGTATGGTTATGGTGCTACTGAAATCTATTTGAAATATTAAGCCTGGCTGTTCCTAATACCTGCGCCTTGCACGCATACTGTTTGTTACCCATGCAATGGGAATTCCTACGCAACAAATAATAATGCTAATGCTTAGCAAAGAATAATTCCATTTGAAAGGCGGGGCTTTGGTTGCAGACAGGGGAAGCACTAGCTTATTCATAATTGTCCATACAATGATTCCATAAATTATTCCCTGGATAATTTTATTACGGGATATTTTTTTGAACAAGGGATAAATAAAATAAAATATTACGGCAAAGATCATCGCTATTAAAAAATGAAGAAGTAGTCCAATGATCGCAGTTTGCCATCCGCCTTTATAAGATTCTTTTCCATAAATACCGGCAGCTACAGATTGAAGTACCCTTTGTGTTGTGGTAAGATCAAGAATGAAGGCATAGACAATAATTGCGGCACTTATATCCATCAAGCCGGCAATAAGACCTGCTGTAAGAATTGTTTTTAATTTCATAATAGTTATTTTGGCGAAATAAAAATACAACTACTGACACAAGATCCATAACCTCTCATCATTAAGTTAGCCCGGTTTCAAGTCGCATTACAACAGCTTAATGCGACCTTCTCTTCTTTATCATACTTCCCTTCAAATCTTTTACATTGCTCATCACCACGAATGCTTTGGGATCTATCTTCTCAATCTATAGTTTCAAACGACTTACTTCCGCCTGGTGATGATGGTGTAAATGATATTCATTTCATTTTTTTCGCCGCTTCTGCCAAATCCTTTCTTCCATTTATATAATGTTATTCCCCGCCCCATTTTATTTACGATCATCTGCTGTATTTTTTATACTTCAATGAAGTAATGGTAACACCGGTATATTCTTCAATTCCTATAATTATAAAGTCTACCGTTTTGGATGGAGGGAGATAGGTAAGCATCTCATATAAAGCTGTTACAATATTAAAATGGTGAAAAAGGAGAGTGTTAAACAGGGGACATCAAATACTTTTACATCATCACCGCAGATCTTTTTATGTCTTTGTAACCGTACATTCTTTGTACTTCTTTTACGATATGCTCTATCACTGCATCATCTTTTTCAGCTTCGTAAGGCTGTTTTAAGTTACTGTTGAAGAAGAATGCAACAGTCTGGTAAAAGCGTGCAGTAAATCCACCCCGATATTCCCTTATGATCTCGTAACAATTATTGCCAGTTTCCCTGTTTATGAGTTTCATCAAAACTTTACCCTGGTAAATACTCAGGTTGGTGAGCGGATCAGTAAATTCTTTTTTCAGATCTTTTTCCCTGGTCTTAATATAATTTTTGCGGGCATCTTTTCCCTGTATCAGATACAGCTGTGCGTTAATGTCATTCATGATAACACCGGCTCTTCTCGCAAAAGGATAAGTTACATACACTGCATTTCGTAGCCGGTTGTATTTGGCATTTGCTTCTCTTTGTGCGTCGGTAAGTTTGGTATAGAGGTAAACAAAATCCAGGGTCTTAGATTCGATCGTGTCACCGTTATAAATAACGGCTTCATGCAATAGAGTATCATTTTGACCAGTCTGTGCATTGGCAGTATTAATAACGCAGAACAGGGAAATGAAAGCGACAAGAAAGTACCGGTATTTAATTTGCATAAAAAGCATTACGTAAATTTAACGAACGACTTCAATATTTAATACAATCGCATGCTTAAAGTAACCTTAATTATTTTTCTTTTTTTCGTTTTAGGTTGCCAGGAACAACCAAAAGAAGACCTGATCTCATTTGAACAGGAACTGAACAGGCAGACTGAAGTTAACATTGACAGTGCCTATGAAGCATTGAATACCCGTTGCGACAGCCTTGTACAATCGAATGCTTTGAGAATAATTGATTCTATCAACAATATTAAAAAGAAAGGAAAACCATGAAAATGATTTTAATAGCTACATGCATTTTAATAATAAGTTGCAGACAGGAAGATGATACAGCCGGGCGAAAAGAAATGCTTCGCCATGCGGCATCTATTAGAATTAAAAAAGTACTTGAACAGGTAAAAGCAGATTGCGATGCTAATTTGCAAGCAGAAACATATAAAAAAGTGAAACAGTTACAAAAATCAAAACGGCAGCCCGCTGCCAGGTAGTAAATGAAGCTCGTTTTACCATGCTCAATGCAATTCCAATTGCCATAATGATAAGCCCCAGCCATACGAGATTTATGTACGGAAAAACATAAGCTTTCACGGTAACAAAATCAATCAATTTATCACTTTCTTTTACGCCAATTTTAATTTTTTGATCATCACTGACACCAGCAAAACGTACATAAAGATTTTGTGCAAAAACTGTATCATCTGTGTTGGTTATTCCCATGCTATCCACCTGTATTAATGGCATTGCTTTGAAGTGCATACTGTCTTTACTTATTACCGTTATGTCCGCCATCAGGGCCACATCATTACCAGAGAAATGGTATTTGCTGTTGTTGGGATTTTTTACAACATCATTCAGGATCATTATACCATTGCGGTAAAAAACAGTATCCCCTCTTTTTACTTCTGATATCTTAAAGCTGGCGGTATCTACATTATTTTCATTGTTCAGCGCATAAGAAATGTAAGTAAATATATCCTTTGTTAAGTATGACTTTGTATCAGGATTACTGCTCATGTTGTTGTCCTTCATCATGTACACGTCTGGCTGCAATACAAACGACTCCTTAGAAACATTTTTTCCATTTTCTTTTTTACTAAAATGCAACTGGTAAAATCTTCTTCCTTTTTCATGACCTGATGAATCCTTGTTGTAAGTAACTTCATATTCGGCCATTCGGGTGGGCACTTGCCTTATCAATGTAAGATTTTCACGGGGATCATCTTCCTGTTTTGTCATAGGATCTTTACCAATAGGTAAATTAATTCCGTTGACAGAACTGCTGCTGATTACTTCTTTGTTGCTGGAAGAAACTAATATACCAACAATCATCAATGCAAATCCTGCATGTGCGATGGAAGCGCCAGCATTTACCATTTTACCTTTTATTACAACCCATATGTACATGGCATTAGCAATAAATGAATAAATGCCCGCAAAGAAAGCAGCATAGATCGCTACTAAAAATCCGATGCCTTGTTTATAAAAATGTATCGGGTAAAATATTACAATCACGGTCGTCAATATTGCGGCAATGAGTGTAGGCAAAACTATTTTAGACAAAAGGAATTTGCCTCCCGTGCTTTTATATTTCATGTACTGTGTCACGGCGGTGAGCATCCCAATAATAAGTGCAACAAGAACAGCCACCTTATTGTAAGAGAATTCAACATCTTCTGGTGCGGCTATTTTACTTCCGGTGACCAGGTTATAAACAGGTAAAGATGTTTTTGCAATGATGAACATCGCTGTAAGAAAAAGCATCAGCGAACCAATGAACATCCAGAACTCCCTGGAACTGGTTTGCTCTTCTGTATGAATAGCAGGTATTTTTTTATAATTAAAGAAATAAAGTGCGAGGGCACCCACGGCAAATATCCCTACATATAAGCCGATCATGATATTAATGGCTTTGCCAGCTTCTGTGAATGCATGCACTGAAGTATCGCCCAACACACCTGTACGGGTAAGAAAAGTAGAATAGAGAATAAAAATAAAACCCAGAAACGCAAATAAATAACTGGCCCTGAGTGAATGACCGGTAGCTTTAAACACGACCATGGTATGCAGTCCTGCAATGATGATGAGCCACGGAACCATCGATGCATTTTCTACCGGGTCCCAGGCCCAGTAACCACCAAAGCTTAAGGATTCATAGGCCCATTTTCCGCCCATCATTATCCCAACACCGAGTACGAGTCCACAAAGTAACGTCCATGGTAAAACTGGTTTTATCCAGTCGCCAAATCTTTTGGTTTGAATGCCTGCATAAGCATAAGCAAAAGGGATAATGGTTGATGCAAAACCCAAGAACAATACCGGCGGGTGAATTACCATCCAATAATTACGCAGTAATACATTTAGCCCCATTCCATCTTTTATAAATGAAAGGTAATTGGCTTGAGAAAATATAGGTCCTTCTATTTCATTCCTTGTAAGTGTAAATGGACTGTTGCCAATCCTTACATCACCAACATAGATGCCTAGTATCATCATAAACAGGAAGAATTGCGCAAGACCAATAATAGTCATAACCGGTGCTTCCCATCCGGAAGCTATTGGATGTTTTGACCTAAAGATCAAAATGCAGCCCAACACAGAATGCCATATTGCCCATAATAAAAAACTTCCTTCCTGTCCTTCCCAAATGCAAGCCAGCAGGTACTTATATTCAAGTTCTTTGGATGCATGCTTGTATGCATACATGTACTCATACATATGGTGTGAGCAGAGATAAAATATAATGCTGAAGATGATAAAGACACTTGCTACCTGTACAAAAAAAGCTCCTCTTGCAAGACGTTTCCAATTATTAATTTCAACAATGTCTTTTTTAAAAGAAGCATTCAAATATGCGATGGTTGCTATCAGCGATGCTATAAAACTTAGAATAACAAAGAAATGACCGAGCTGGCCGGGTAAAAGATGTTCGCCTTCAAATTGCATTAGCCTTAGTATTTCTGGAAATTAATTAGTTGCTGTCTGCTCGCTTACAGATTGCTGAAGCTGTTTTTTATCGTCCTTATACTTGCTGGGGCATTTTAGTAAAATGTCGCTGCATTCAAATTGGCCATTGGTCATTTTTCCTTTCATCACCAGTCTTTCACTTTTTTCCAGGTCAGTTGGTTTGCTGTTGTGAAATACTACTTTGGTAGAACCGCCCAGGCTATCCACTGCATAAAAGGAAAGATAGTTTGGGTTGTTGATGGGATCATATTCCACTTTTTTAGTATTGTCTAATTTTGCGATGATATGAACAAACTTGCCGGGTTTTTCTTTGGCTGATTGTATAGTATCGTATGTAGAAAAATCTACTGAGTAGGCCAGCAGCCCCACGATAAGAGTTGCTATACCTGCCAGGATTATAATATGCGTTTTTTTCATTTAGTGTTGCTTAGTTAAAGCTGATCTGCTTTTTTTGCTGGTTGATCAAATTATTTTACAAAGTTAACTCAAATCGGCTTGGGTTACGTTGTTAAAAAGATCGGATTTATCAGCTGCCTTCCTGTTTTTAATCAGGAATTTTATATTTAATTGATCCCGGATATCCGTTCTTCCCTTATTATCTTTGCACCCAATTTTAATTTTTTCCTGATGCCTGATCTGTCCAGTTTTGATCCCAATTCCGTAGGGAATCCTAATAACAATATTTTCGGACTACCGTTTTCTGAAGAAGAAGCCCGCCTCATAATTATGCCGATACCATGGGAAGTAACTGTAAGTTATAATGCAGGTACAGCCCGGGCCCCTGACCATATGTGTAAAGCTAGCCTGCAGGTAGACCTTTATGACCCGGAGATAAAAGATGCCTGGAAGCAGGGTTTTTACATGCGAACTCCTGATAAAAAGATCCTTACAAAAAGTGATTACCTGCGCAAAGAGGCAGAACTATATATCAATTATATTTCGCAGGGTGAAATAGTGTCTGAAAATAAATTCATGACTAAGACCCTAAAGGAAATAAATGCCGGCAGTTTATTTTTGAATAACTGGGTGTATGAACAAACCAGGCAACTGCTGGATTCAGGAAAGCTCGTTGGGTTATTAGGTGGAGATCATAGCACACCCTTAGGATATTATAAGGCGATTGCAGAAAAATATGAAAGCTTTGGAATTTTGCAAATAGATGCACACCTTGATCTGAGAAAAGCATACGAAGGATTTGATTATTCACATGCCTCTATTATGTACAATGCCCTGGAGCAAATACCTGCGCTTGAAAAATTAGTTCAAGTGGGGATAAGGGATTATTGCGAAGAAGAACTTGATTATTTAAATACCAGCAATGGCAGGGTTGTGGCCTTCCTCGACAGGGATATAAAAGAAAGACAGTATGAAGGCGATAACTGGAAAAAAATTGTAGATGAAATAATCAATCATCTCCCACATAATGTTTTTATAAGTTTTGACATTGATGGCCTTGATCCAAAACTTTGTCCGCATACCGGGACGCCTGTACAGGGTGGGTTGGATACACAACAGGTGTTTTATTTATTTAAACACTTATTAAAGAGCGGCCGCAAGATCATTGGCTTCGACCTGAATGAAGTGGGCGTAAGCCATGACGAATGGGATGAAAATGTAGGTGCCCGTGTGTTATATAAGCTGTGCAGCCTGCTTATAGCCAGTAATCCATAATAAATGGAACTAACGATTCCTCTTGAGCAAAGCAGTAACAGCAGTTACCGTATTGTAAGCTTTTTCATTCTTGCAATGCATGCATTGTTATTTGGATATTTTTTCCTGAGAGCTAACGAGTATCAGTGGCTATTGCTTGCCGGTTGTCTTATAAACTTTTTATCAATCGGGTTGTTTTTTTTGCCTGCCGTTTTACAAAAAAAAACAAAGTATTTTTTTTCAGCTACGCTTATTCTTACAGCATTCACATGGTGGGCGCTCGGTAATATTTTAATGGGTATTTTGTTATGTGTACTGGTTGTTATGAATTTTTACAGCCGAAAAAAACCTGTCGTTTATTTTACAGATGAATATATATTGTATCCTTCGTTTCCTCCCAGGAAGTTTTACTGGAAAGATGTACAGGATGTTATTATCAAGGATGATATTCTTACAATTGATCTAAAGAATAATGCGCTCATCCAGCAGAAAATTGAAAGCCGCTCAATAGAATCAATGGACATGAGGGCTTTCAATGATCTTATTAGAAAGAACTTGCAATAAAATAGGCCATAGGAAACCCTCGTGCCCGCTATTCTGATGCTTTGTTTTGAAATTTCGTCGTAATTTTAGTACATGGATATAAAGGACCTTATTACAATTGATAATGACATTCAGGGAGGCCAAACTGTTTTTAAAAATACCCGTGTGCCAGTGGAATCCTTGTTTGATCACTTAGAAGCAGGTGTATCTCTGGATAGTTTTTTAGATGACTTTCCAACTGTATCAAAAGAACAGGCAGTGGCTTTATTAGGATGGGCTAATAAATTATTTAATAGAAAAAATCTGGACCATCTTTATGAAGTTGTTGCTTGACGAAAATTTACCTAAAAGACTTAAGCTTGATTTTTCAGAATATGAAATATACACTGTTGCTGAACAAAACTGGCGTGGTATTAAAAATGGAGAACTGCTTAAATTACTTCGTAAAAATAACTTTACTGCTCTTTTAACCTTTGATAAAAATCTGCAATACCAACAAAACTTCATTACATATCCAATAACAGTTTTTGTATTATCTGCCAGGATAAATAGTTATGAAGAATTATCGAAATTAACCCCCAGGTTGAAAGAATATTTTAGGAAAGCAAGTTTCTCTCCTGGAGTAGTTATCATCAAGCCAGATTAAATTTTCGCTGTGCTGGCTCTACAACAAAGGAAACAGGCTACATAATTATAGTTTTACAATATCCATCTGCTCAACAAAATTTTCTTGACTTTAAAACAAAGTAAAAAACTCCTACACATTTTAAAGCGGTGTTTCCCATAGCCTTTATTTTTTCATTAGTATTTTTGCAATCTATGAATGCAATTCCATCATCACCATTCCTGATGTATTCCGATGGCAAAGGAAAAATATTTGAAGATACCAGCCTGTACGTAACTGGCCGCAGTGGCTGGGATGCCATACCAGTACCAAAAGAAGAGTGGATATTATTGCCAACAGGCGGTCAATTGTACGAACTCCCCGGCCGTAAAGGCATAGGCATTGATGTGAAAACAGGTGAGATGCGAATCTGTGAAAAGGGCTGGGCAGTAGCGGCATTCATTCCTCCTGCATTTACCGGGTTGTATATAGCGGCTTACGAAACACAAAAGGATGCTCCAACACTGCCATTGTTTTGTTATACAGCGGCGGGCTGGCTTGCGGATAAACTCTATGTTCCAGCAGTGAGAATTGAAAAAGATATCAGGCAGGAATCTTCAGGATACAAGGAAGGCGAAATTGAAGTAGGAGCAGAACACTTATTAAAAACATACCCACACAACAGGCTCATTAAACATTTGATGGAAAATTGCTGCATGACATATACTTGTCCCGCTGCAAGAAATCTTGCGCTTGGCAGGTGGGAATGCCCGGTACCAATTTCGCCAGCGTGCAATGCGAATTGTATTGGCTGCATTTCTTTTCAACCCGTGGAAGAAACCATCATCAGTACACAAGACAGGTTAACATTTAAACCCACTGCAGAAGAGATCGTAGAATTTACTGTGCCGCATTTGGAAACAGCACCTTTTCCAATTATAAGTTTTGGACAGGGATGTGAAGGTGAGCCATTGCTGATGTGGGAAACTATCCGGGAAGCCATTATTGAAATAAGAAAGCACACCGGCAAGGGAAGCATTAATATCAACACAAATGGCAGCAAGCCTGATGCTGTGAAGGCTCTGTGTGAAGCAGGGTTGAACAGCATGCGGGTAAGTACCAATAGTGCACGTGAAGAAATTTATTTACCATATTACAGACCGAATAATTATGTTTTTTCTGATTTGTTTGAAAGCCTGAAAATTGTGAGAAGCTATGGTGGTTGGACGAGTATTAATTACTTTGTTTTTCCTGGCATGACGGATAGCATTGCTGAATATGAAGCGTTGAGAAAGCTGATTCGTGAAACAGATTTATGCATGATACAATGGCGCAATTTTAATATTGATCCTGATTGGTACCTTGGCAAGATCGGCATTTCAGATACCGGTGAATGCATGGGAGTAAAACAAATGATGGAGTTGATACAGGAAGAATTTCCGGCGCTGAAGTTTGGATATTTCAATCCATCAAAAGAAAGGATAAAAGGAAATTTTGAATTAGATTTTGCGCATTAATATTTGTAATACATTTTCAGGTAAATGCTGTGCAAACCACTTTCTTTCCATTCGTCCGTTTCGTTATTTTTATAAATATATGCGCCCGGTTCGGTACCGATAAAACATATAGAACAAGGGCTTGCAGTGTTACAACTCAATACCTCAAGGCTTACAAATACATTTTGCTTTTTTAGGATGATGTTCTTTGCAGTAAAGTCAAACTCTGAATACTTATCATCGAAATTCAATTTTTTTACAGGCATAGAAATGCTGTCCAGCATCAATAATTCACCGGGCATACCATTTACAAGAGATCTTATTCTAACTCTAATCTGGCAAACATCACATTGATTATTTACTTTAAAGCGAATTCTTTCAACCTTATAATCGGGATGGTTTATTTCAAAGGTCTTTCCTATTTCAGCTCCCGTTTTTTTGGTTGACCATGATCGGAAATAACCTGCTACTTCTGATTTGGATCCTTCTGTGGCTTCATTGGTATAAGAGCGTATCACCACATTGTCCAGTTCTTTGCTGGCCTCTTTTAAATGAAATTCTGAAATATCCTGTGCCTCTCGAAATGTGAGCCCAAGGGTGTAAAATCCAACAGACGAAATGAATAGGGAATCTGTTTTAGCGATCTGCTGACTTTGTAAATGAAAAAACCCTTTTCCGTCTGTGAGCATTCCTATTTTTCTTTTAGGCACGCTTACGGATGCAAACGATACTGGCTTGCCATCTTTATCGTTCACAATCTTTGCTCTTAAACTTGTTTGTGAAAATGCGGGAACGGATGCTAAGAGTACTAAAGTAGAAAAGAAGAAATATTTTTTTATCATGCCTGTGATTCCTTAACCAATTATTTCATACAATATTAAGCTAATGAGGAGGTAGTAAAAAACCACTCATGTATAAATGCCCAACTTTGTTTATTATTTATGATTTTCACCTTCAATGATTCTAGTATTCGCCAAAAACAGTTCTTAGTATGCCGGCAATTTCTCCAAGTGTACAATTATTCTCTACAGCATCAATGACCAATGGCATAAGGTTAGTACCAGATGTTGCCGCAGCTGAAATAGCTGCCAGACATTGTTGGCTTCTTGGTTCATTGCGGCGGCTCTTCAAATCCTGTAGCATTTTTATTTGCAGTTGCTGTATGCTGTCATCTATTCTAAAAGCAGGTATAGTTTCTTTTTCCGGGTTTACGAATTTATTTACGCCTACAATTATCTTCTCGCCCGATTCAATTTTACGCTGGTATTCATAAGCGCTCGCCGCAATTTCATCCTGAATATACCCTTGTTCTATTGCAGCCACGCTACCGCCCATAGAATCTATCTTCTCTATAATTTCCCAGGCTTGTTTTTCCACCTCGGCAGTAAGCCTTTCTACATAATAACTACCTGCCAATGGATCTGCAGTGTCAGGCACGCCACTCTCGTACGCTACCACCTGTTGTGTGCGAAGCGCAATCCTCGCCGCTTCTTCTGTGGGCAAGCTCATAGCCTCGTCGTAGCCGTTAGTGTGCAGACTTTGTGTGCCGCCCATTACCGCTGCAATGGTTTGTATAGTAACTCTACTGATATTATTTAATGGCTGCTGTGCCGTTAGCGTGCTGCCACCTGTCTGTGTATGAAAGCGGAGCATCATGGCTTTTTCATCAGTGGCTCCCAATGATTTCATAATGTTTGCCCACATTTTCCTGGCGGCCCTGAACTTAGCCACTTCTTCAAAAAGATTGTTGTGTGCATTAAAAAAGAAGGAAAGTCTTTTGCCAAAAATATTTATATCAAGACCTTTGTCTATGGCTGCCTGTACATACTGTTTTCCATTGCTCAGGGTGAAAGCAATCTCCTGAACCGCAGTGCTACCTGCTTCCCTAATATGGTATCCCGAAATGGAGATCGTATTCCATTTCGGTAATTCTTTGCTGCACCATTCAAAAATATCCGTTATGATACGCATGGATGGTTTTGGCGGATAAATGTATGTGCCCCTTGCTGCATATTCTTTTAAAATATCATTTTGTATTGTACCATTTAATTTGGACAGATCAGCGCCTTGTTTTTTAGCCAATGCTACATAAAAAGCAAGCAATATAAAACCGGTGGCATTTATGGTCATGGAAGTGGAAACATTTTCCAGGGAAATATCTTTAAATAAACGCTCCATATCTTCAATGCTGTTGATAGCAACGCCTACCTTTCCTACTTCACCATCTGCAAGGGGATGATCACTGTCATAACCGATTTGTGTTGGCAAATCAAATGCAACACTAAGCCCACTAACTCCCTGGCTTAATAAATAAATATATCTTTTGTTACTTTCTTCCGCAGTGGAGAAACCAGCATACTGCCGCATGGTCCATAGTTTTCCCCGATACATAGATGCCTGCACTCCACGGGTATAGGGAAAATTTCCTGGCAAAGGACTTTGTTCAGCGGGCAGGTCGTTCTGAGCATAAACTTCCTTTATTTCTATTCCCGAATCTGTAGATATGATCTTTTCTGACATGGTTCTGATTATTTCAAAAGTGCCTTCACCTCATATTTGAGTGCATCAAGCACCAGGGTATTTAGTTCGGCTTTTTCTGTCATACTATATTCTAAAATTACTTTGCTAAGCTCGTATGCAGATGCGTTCTGGGGTAACGTTGCGGCCAATTGGTTCAATACATAAATGTTTTGATCCCTTAGCTTGGTAACAGCATTCCATACCTGAGTACTTATATAGATCTGCTGGCTTGCATTATAATCATACTCAGATTTCAAGGCAGCAACCATTGCCTGGTGCAGGCTGGCTGCACTGTTATTTTGTAATAATTCTGCTTCACGACTTACAAGGTTCTTTAGCCCGGATCTTTCAGCATATACGGTAAGGCGTTCATAAGCTTGTAATCTTAGTTTTATGGTATCATTATTTATTCCAAGCCTTTCTTTTATTTCATCTTTCATTCCTTTAAATTCTGCCAGCAGCCAGGCAATTGCTATAAATGCTGCGAATGCAGCAGCAATGGCAATATGCAGGGTAGTAACTTCGAGTAAAACCATATCGTATTTGTTAAGGTTGCAAAAATAGTTAAAGATGCTGCAACAAATTCCTGCATTCGAAAATAGCTATTGAACGCATCTTTATGTGTTGGCTTACCTTTGCATAAAGCAGTTCTTATGGTAAATACAATCAATGCCCCTGTAACATTTACACCTTCTGCAGTTGCAGAATTGAAAAGATTAATGGAAGTGGCGGGCTTCGACTCAAATAAAAAATTGAGGGTAGGAGTGAAGGGCGGTGGTTGCAGCGGTATGACCTATGTACTTGAATTTGAACAACCCTCAGATAAGGATGAATTATTTGAAATTGATGGAATACCATCCATAATAGATAAATCACATTCTCTTTACCTGGCAGGTATGGAAATAAACTGGGAAGGAGGACTAAACTCCCGGGGATTTACTTTTAATAATCCTAATGCAAGTACTACTTGTGGATGCGGGACTAGTTTTGGAGTATAGCTATCACTCCCGAAGAGGGATTTAGAATATAATTTTAGTTTTATAAATTATAAAAAAGAAGACATAAATTGTAAGTGGCACTGACATTTTAATTTAAAAAACTTAAACCCTAAAAACTTTTTGCTTTGCAAAAGTTTTTAGGGTTTAAAAAATTGTTCAATGCCAAATTTATTTTGTGTTCAATGCCAGTTTTAATCTTGCAAAATAATAAGCTCCGTTAAAACCCATCTGCTGTACCCTGCGGCTGTAAACAAATCTTCCACTACTGAAATTACTGCTATGAGTATGCCTGTCCTGGTACACATCAAACAAATTATTAGCACCTATGGTAAAACCTAACTGTGAAGTAATTTGATAAGAGAGAGAAAGATCAGTTACGGTTTTTGCTGAAAATAGCTGGTCAGTAGTTTCTCTTACGTTATTATTAAAAGCATTCATAGGAAATGCAGCAGCGTTATTGGGATCAATACCGGGGTCAAGATATTGCACCTGGCCAAAATGAACAAAACGTAGCAAAACTCCAAACTTGCTTATCTTATAATTAAAAGATAAACTGATTTTATTTTTTGGACTTGCCACTTCTATACGGCTCTGGTCTTCCCGGTTAAAATATTTACCCAATTGCCCGCTTGCGATCAATGAATCAGAGGCATGAATAATTGCTTTTCCATCAGCGCCTTTTTCTACTTCATTTTTAATAAAAGTCATAGCAAGTACGGTACGTAAAGATTGTGTTTTGCCAAAGCGCTTATTGTACGATAAAACTGCTTCCAGGCCTTTTGCTTTTGTATCCACAGCATTTGTAAAAAAGTTTGCAGTGCTTGCGCCTGCTGCAGCTAATTGTGCTTTCAGCGCTGCACTGGTGCCACCCGTAAAGTCATTGGTGAGCACAATACGGTCTTTAATAT